>CAMKEM010000098.1 GCA_946411565.1 uncultured Prevotellaceae bacterium
GCTCCAATTTAGCTACAATCCAAGTCCAATCGGGAATTGGAAATGTATTGTCTTTACAATGTGATTGTATTTTGCACAACATTAATTTGGACGTTAATTAACTGAAAATAATAAGGGAAACGGATTTGTCTGATTAATCTGATTGTTGGCGCAGTAATATTTACGCGTGTTTTTTTCAGATAAATCGGATAAATCCGCTTCCCTTTTCATTCGTCGAACTCACGTTATTTACTTCTTAAACCTTATCTGCAAATTAAGTTTCATATACACAGCACCATCCTCACCTCTATATAGTTCTCCATACTCATAACGAGAACGGCTGGCTCTATCGAAACGAGTATTATAGAGATAATCCTCCACATCATTCTTGTTATAGAAATGATAGCATACAATATCACCATCCTTTTTGATAACGATGTATCCACCGTTTGCATCATCGTGACCTTTCTACTCTTTTGCTGGCGTCATTCCCAAAGCAGCATCTATCGGAAGGACCTTCATCTTGTGCTCATAAAATGCCACAACATCTCCTGTGTATTCAAAAGGGTTCTGTGCAGCTACGATTTCTACAGTATCTTTTATTTTAGAAGTGGAGTTAGGCATACACATATCAAGAAAGAGCAAATTGTTCTTGAATGTCTTATGCTCGATGTTAGAATATTCAAGATGCAACCCTTTATCTACCAACACTTTCATGCGTGGCAAATGGTCTTCTATGCTATTGATTTATGCTATCATTTCATCAGAAATATCACCACATTCTACACGATAGGTGATATTGGTTACTTTAGTCGCATTGAGCAGAGTGGATTCGCTACCAAGTTGTGACTTGATGCAGAAGAAAAGGTTGAGTGATGAAATAAAGCCTACAGATAGGCTTTATTTCGTGTATTGTTTGTAATATGCGCCCAAAGCTTCTTCTGCAAATTTAGTTTCAAGACGGACAAGCTCATCCTTTACAAGTTTCTTGTCAGAGTTGAAATCATTGGCAATCCAAGCTAAATCTTCTTCGCAAACTTCATCGTTAGTGATAAACCTAAAGAGAATATCATCACAAAGAACATCGTCTCGCGAAGAATAATTAGGAAGGTATTCTTCTATAAAACTCCAAAAACAGCCTGTATAATTATTGGTGAATCCTGTATTGTTCATAATGAATCGCTAAGAGGTTTTTGTCTGGATAAAATTTCTCTGGCATAATGATATTGTTTCCTTTGATTGAAAGGAGGTAATCGCGGAAAGAACCCTCATCCGCTCCGTCAATCATCTGCTCAGAGATTTCTATTTTATAGTCGGGAGTGACCGTGAAAAGCAAACTATCAAAGGCTTTGTGAAATAGAGGATTCATACAAAGTCCATTTCTTGGGTTTGTACGATTCTTTACATCATCGCGCCAAGAGGAAATATGACAGGCTTCAAGTAACTGACGATTACTAATACCAGTGATACAGCAATGATTCCCGTAAGAACATCAAACAGCATCATGGAAGAATTGTTGGTTAACACGCTGTCGAGTGACACTAATACGCTCTGCACCTTCGGGAAGGTTGCTAATGTCTATATTAGCGGATTCCTCAATAGTCTTATTGCATAATTCTGCAATAATTTTCTCACTCTCATAAGCCAATTGTTCTGGATTGTTGAAAAACTCGTTCCACACAATTTCATCCATCCTACTTGTATGAGCGAGACCGACAATACCTTTGGCTTTCAGCACAGGGTCAAAACTTCCGAGATTGCCAATCTTGAGGTTCAACGCAGCAGGGGTGCGACCGAGTATCTCCGCATATTTTTTTATAAGCGGATGCCGTGCGCTACTGTTCTTGAATGGGATTTTGCAATACACATTCAAGGCAACGATTGTTTGTTCTCTCGTCCAGTTTGCCATAGTTTTGTTCTTCTTTTGAACGTTTGTTATTATGCAGCTTTATTATGTATGCGACCAAACGTAATAGTCTCTTTCGCGCTATGTCCTTTCGCATTCTCCAATGAGAAAGCCTGACATGGGAAACCACCACAAAGAATATCAAAACCGTCAGGGATGTAAATCTTTGTGACCTCCTTAGTAATATCTCCAAACGGCATATCGCCATAGTTAGCAAAATACGTTCTCTGGGCTTGGGCATCAAACTCAGAAGAATAGACACACTTTCCACCAAGTTCCTGCATGGCAATACGGAATCCGCCAATTCCTGCATATAGGTCAATGAATGTGAATTTAGGATTCTTGGGTACAGGGAAAGGAACGTTAAAGAAATCGGAAAACATCTCATATTGCAATGGGCTTCCCTCTGCTACCATTGAGACCAATTCGTTCTCGTCCACATCTTTCCAGTCGCTATTCTTCTCTTTCGACTTCTTATACTCAATGTAGTCGTGAATTGCACCAAGTATCTCATAGCGCTTTTCACCAGATGCGATGTCGTGCTTGCCGTCAAGGGTATGTAAATAATGGCTCAATATGGCGATCTGCGTCTCGTATGATACAGAGCCATAAATCTTAATACCTTCTTCGTTACCTCTTCTGATATCTCTGATATCTTTATGTCTTTAATTGCCATATTCGTATTTTACTTTTGGGTACAAAGTTACGAATAAAAAGTGAGAAAAACGGGTTAAAAAGTGGTAATTACCACCATATTAGGGGCTTTTTTTGCCTTTTTGTGGCATTTTTTTGGCTCTTCCGCATTTTTTTATTATTTTTGTGCCTTAATAAATGAAAAGACTACTCATAATATCACTCATAATTTGTACTCTTCTTCCAACCTACGGAAAGAAGAAAGAGAAGAAGGCTCAGGCAACCACTCCAAAACAGGAGCAGCGTCTGAGTGATAATGATATGCGCCGATATCAGTATTTCTATCTTGAGGCTGTTAGGCAGGAAGGGCTGGGCAACTATCCAGAAGCCTTTGACCTGTTCCGTCATTGCCTTGAAATAGATTCTCTGGCATCAGAATCGCATTTCGCAATATCAACCTTCTACTCATCAATCAACAAGGATTCGCTTGCTTTGTATCATCTGAAGAAAGCGTATAGTCTTGAGCCAAAGAATGATGAGTTTGCTGAGCGTCTTGGTCAGTACTATCTATCACAGAACATGATAGACGAGGGTACTCGTGTGTATGAGCACCTTGCCGATACATATCGTGACCGCTCGGATTTCCTTGACATCCTCACTCGTATCTATCAATACAAGAAGGACTATCCAAAGATGCTTGAAACGCTCAACCGCATCGAGGTTGCCGAGGGACAGAGCGAGAACCTGACTCTGAGCAAGATGCAGGTTTACTCAAGCATGGGAGATGAGAAGGGTGCATACGAGGAACTTTCACGACTGGTGAAGAGTCACCCTAACGACCTGAACTACAAGGTGATGATGGGTAACTGGCTTTTTGCCAACGGAAAGAAGGACGAGGCTCTGAAATCGTATAAGGCGATACTGAAAGAAGAGCCAGATAATGCTCAGGCACAGATGTCGCTTATGGACTACTACCGTACCATAGGCAATTCTTCAGAGGCAGACACACTTCTGTACCAGATTCTTGAGAACCCTAACACGGAGGCACAGACACGCATAACGCTGATGCGTCAGGTGGTATCTGACAACGAGCAGAGCGGAGGCGATTCTACACGCATTCTTAACATCTTCTCACGTATTCTCTCACTTCCACAGAAGACGAGCGAAATGGCAGAGATGCACGTGGCATATATGAACTTCAAGCACATGCCACAGGATTCACTTCTGGCTGGTCTCAACAGGGTTCTTGCCATTAATCCAGAGAACATAGGAGCACGCCTGCAGAGGCTCGACATTATGTGGCGAGATACCATTGACGAGAAGGTAATAGCAGAGTGCGAGAAGGCTATCGACTACACACCAGAGGAAACTTCGCTTTACTACTATCTCGGTCTTGCAAAGTATCTGAACAAGGACGATAAAGGTGCACTTGAGGCATTACGCAAGGGGGCTACTACGATCAAGGAAGATACTCCTATGGAGGTGTCATCAAGGATATATATGATATCTGGTGACATTCTTCACTCAATGAATAAATCGGAAGAGGCATACGCTGCATACGATAGTTGTCTGCATATCAATCCTAACGAGATTTCGTGCCTTAACAACTATGCGTACTATCTCTCGGAGGAGAACCGCGATCTGAAACGTGCGGAGCAGATGAGCTATAAGACTATCAAAGCAGAGCCTGAGAACGTGACGTATCTTGATACCTACGCATGGATTCTCTATATGCAGAAGCGTTATGAGGAGGCTCGTATCTACATTGATCAGGCTCTCAAGAATGACTCTACACAGACATCAAGCGTGATTTGGGAACATGCAGGGGATATCTACATACGCCTCGGTTTGAAGTCGGATGCCAGCAACTACTGGCAGAAGGCGATTGATTCAGGAGCGGATAACGCAACGGAAATAAGAAAGAAGATAGCGAGGACAAAGAAATAAGAAGACCCCAACAGCGGCCTCTCCCCCCGCTCTCCCCCGTAGGGAGGGAGCCGGAGCGCGAAAGGCAAGCTAATTAAGGAGTGACTTATAAAGGCTATCAACAATCGGAATGCCAAATACTATTGATAATGAATAAAATATTCAATATTCTTATGGGGATATGTAAGTTATCCCTTTCCACATCATTTAAATCTCCCTCAAGGGGAAACTTCTTGGGCGCTTTGGCTCCCTCCCTACGGGGGAGGGCGGGGGGAGAGGCCGCAGTTCTCTTCCTTTTCTCTCTCTTATTTTTAACCTCCTGCGGCACTAAGAAAACCATTGAATCACCGAGTCCGGTGAAAACCGTGGACACCTCCACACTCAAGAAACTGGACTATGTTCGCAAGGTGTATAGCAATGCCACAAACTCAAAGAACCTCGTTTCGAAGATTGATTTCACCATCGATGCAATGGGGAAAAACATATCGGTGGACGGAAAGATCTATATGCGCAAGGATGAAGTAATCCGAGTGGTTCTCTCTCCTTTTGGTCTTATGGAAGTGGGAAGGGTTGAGTTTACTCCTGACTATGTGCTCGTGGTTGACCGTATGCACAAGCAGTATGTAAAGGCAACATACAATGAACTGTCGTTCCTGAAAAATAATGGTCTGAACTTCTACTCTCTTCAGGCTCTTTTCTGGAATGAGCTTTTCCTTCCAGGCAACGACAAGCTAACTGATAAACTGTTGGATAAATTTGATGCTGAGATCTCAACAAATGCACAGCGAAAGGTTACGGCAAAATCGGGCAATCTGAACTTTGTATGGGACACCACATCTTCCAACGGTCGTATTAATGCAGCCAACGTGGCTTACGGCACAGGTACTGCCAATGCCTCAAATGCCTCATGGCAATATGACTCATTCTCTGCCCTTGGCTCAAAGCAGTTTCCAGCTTATCATGCCATCTCTTTTGCAAGCAAGGCTGTGAAATCAAACTCCACAATGAAGGTGAACATCAGGATGAAGAAGCTCACTACAGACTCTAACTGGGAAACTCGCAGCACGGTGTCAGAAAAATATACCAAGGTAAACGCAGAAGAGGCGTTGAAGAAGATTTTGCAATTCTAGACCCACCCCCTTACCCCTCCCATAAAGGGAGGGGAGTAGTTAGTAATGAACGCTAAAAGGCAATTAATATTGGACAATAAAAATAAAATAGCATTGCGCAAACATATATCAAATATTATGACCTCTCTCAAAAGCGAGAAAAGGTATCTACTCCCCTCTCTTTATGGGAGGGGCTGGGGAGTGGGTATTTTTCTATTCCTGTCTCTCCTACTCTTCACCCCTTCGACTTTCTCTCAATCGAAGCAGAAGAAAACTACACAGAAGACAACTGCAACTACAACAAAGAAATCATCGGGAAAAGCTACTTCTGGAAAAAATTCAGGAAAGGCTAATACCAGCAAGACAGCTAATGGCAAGAAGACTTCTACAAAGAAGAATAACGCAGAAGGTAATAGCATTAACAGTCTGAAAAAACAGCGCGACGAAATAAAGAAGAACATCGCAAAGCAGGAGAAAGCCCTTCGTGCCAATAAGGCTCAGGTAGAGAAGAAGCTCAAGGATCTCATGGTGATCAATGGTGAGATGGATCGCCGTCGCCAGAGCATCGACTCTATCAACCATGACATTCACCTTCTTGATGGTGATATCGGCATTCTCAACTCACAGCTCAATACTCTCAATGCACAACTTGATGCCCGTAAGGCACAGTATATCAAATCTATGCGCTATATGGCGAAGCGTCGTGGCATACAGAGTCAGATGATGTTCGTATTCTCTGGCAATGATTTCCGTCAGATATACCGCCGTATGCGTTTCATGCGTGAGTATGCTGCATATCAGCGCACTCAAGGTAAGGCTGTTCAAGAACAGCAACAGCGTGTGAACGAAAAGAATGAACAGTTGAAGGCTGCGCGTGGAGTAAAGTCAAACCTTCTATGGAAGGGTAAGAAAGAACATGCAGCTCTCGAAGGTCAGAAGCAAGAGCAGCAAAAGGTGGTTACATCGCTTCAAAAACAGCAGAAGACCATAGAGAATATTATCGACGAGCAGAAGAAGAAAGACGCTGCCCTCAATGCAAAGATCGACCAATTAGTTGCAGAGGAAGTAGAACGTGCTCGTCAGCGTGCCATTGCCGAGGCAAAGAAGAAAGCTGAGGAGGAAGCTGCTGCTAAGCGTAAGGCAGAGGAACTTGCTCGTAAGAAGGCAGCAGCAGAAGCTGCCGAGCGTGAGAACCAACGTAGGATTGAGGAGGCTAAGGCTGCCGAACAGAAAGCAAAGGCTGATGCTATTGCAGCTCGTAATGCAAGAGCAAGGGAAGTGGCTGAGCAACGTGCTCGTGAGGCAGAGGCTGCACGTATTGCAGCAGAGCGTAAGGCAGTTGCAGATAAGGAACGTGCCAACATGGAAGTTGCCAAGGCCAAGAAAGAATCAGAGGAAGCTGTGCGTCTGAGTAGTGCCGATCGCCTTGTAAGTGGTGGCTTTGAGGCCAATAAGGGACGACTTCCTTCACCTGTTGCAGGTGGTAGGATTGTGAGTCACTTCGGACAGCATGGTGTAGAGGGACTTCCTGGTGTGGTACTCGATAATAAGGGTATCAATATTCTCGGTTCACCTGGATGCACTGCAAGATCAATCTATGACGGTGAGGTAACTGCCGTATTCGATGCAGGAGGCACTATGGGTGTACTTGTGCGTCATGGTGCATATATCTCCGTGTATTGTAATCTAAAGAGTGTAAGTGTTGCAAAAGGTCAGAAGGTATCACCACGTCAGACACTTGGAGTGGTAGGACGCGATAATATCCTTCAATTCCAGTTGCGTAGGGAGCGCGATAAGCTTAACCCCGAATTATGGCTCGCAAGATAAGTCCAACGAGACAACCTAAAAGCACTCCGAGGGAGTTACAGTAGAAGTCGTATATATCTCCAGAACGACAGGTAGTAAGATAAGCCTGAGCGAGTTCTATGAGACCGCCCATTATAACAGGACATAACATTCCCCCTATAAGCAAGGCCTTCCATTGGAAGGTCTTGTTTTTTTTCTTTTTCCAGATATATTCAAACCAAATTACGGTAGTAAGTGAACCATACATAACGAAATGCGTCCACTTATCAATAAGGTTCACATCGTTGAGCGGAGTTTCTGGTACTGGAATTAGACACACAACCCAAATAGCCACCACCAATAGCGATGACAAGGGATAATTCTTTATTTTTTTTGCTATGAACATAATCTTTTACCGAATTTCGATGCAAAATTAAACAATTTTTTTTAACTTTGCAAGCAAAACATTGGAAAGAAAAGCACCTTTGGCGCAGGAAAATATTGGAAAGTAAATTATAAATAAATTAGAATCAGTAAATTATTGAGTGACATAAGCCACTTGAAATTTTTAAGAATAAAATTTACTGATTAAAATTTACTGTTTTAATTTACTGCCCATTTACTTTCCAAAAAACATAGGCGCAAGCCTGATTTGCTTTCCTCATTAATTTTAAGCGTATGCAAAACAGAGTTGGCTTTGGCAGTAAAATCGGTATTATTCTCGCAACAGCGGGGTCTGCTGTGGGATTAGGTAATATTTGGCGATTCCCAACTATGGCAGGACAAGATGGTGGTTCTGCCTTCATAATCCTGTATCTCGTATGCACACTTATGCTCGGCATACCTGGAATGATTGCAGAGTTTATAGTTGGTCGCCATGGTGCTTCCAATGCCCTTCGTGCCTACTCACATATCACTGGCAAGAAGTGGTGGGGCTTTGTAGGAGCAATGGGCGTGCTATGCTCTTCTATGATCCTCGGCTTCTATTCCGTAGTAGCAGGCTGGTGTGTGTATTACCTCTTTGCAAGCATAGCAGGACAGGTTCTTGGCGATGCACAGTATGTTAGCGATTTCTTCACAAATCTATGCTCAGACCCGATGAAACCGGCAATTATGTCGGTTGTATTCATAGTTCTCACGCATCTTGTGGTGGTGAGAGGAGTGAAGGGCGGTATAGAGAAAGCTGCCAATATACTCATGCCTATGCTCTTCATACTGCTTATCATTCTCGTTATTGCAAGCTGCACATTACCAGGAGCAATGAAGGGCGTGGAGTTCCTTCTGAAGCCAGATTTCTCGAAGGTGACAAGCAGAGTTGTGCTCGACGCTATGGGACAGGCCTTCTTCTCCCTTAGTCTCGGAACAGCATGTCTCTGCACATACGCAAGCTATTTCACACGTCAGACAAATCTCGTAACCTCAGCTGCACAGATAGCATTTATTGATATATTCATAGCCGTACTTTCTGGTTTGATGATATTCCCTGCAGCCTTCTCAGTAGGTGTAAATCCAGATAGCGGTCCTTCGCTTATCTTTATCACCTTGCCAAACGTCTTCCAACAAGCATTCGGAAGTATGCCGATAGTGGGCTACATCATCGGAATCCTCTTCTATGCCCTCCTTGCCCTTGCAGCCCTAACATCCACTATCTCTATGCACGAGATTGGTACGGCTTTCCTTTCAGAAGAGGTGCGTATGACACGTAAGCAAAGTTCAATAGCAATCACAGTAATATGCAGCATATTCGGCGTTCTCTGCTCATGGTCACTTGGTGCAATGCCAGAATTAGCCATAGCAGGAAAGAGCCTCTTCGATTGCTTTGATTTCCTCACAGGTCAAATAATGCTTCCTATCGGTGGTTTCCTCACAGCAATGATAGTTGGTTGGGTGGTTCCTGTGAATGTAATCCGCGATGAATTCACCAATTATGGCACCGTCTGCACAAATCTCTTCACCCTGTTCATCTGGACAATAAGAGTGGTCTGCCCAGTAGGAATAGTGATTATTTTCTTGAATCAGTTTGGTATAATATAAATCACCCCTACAGCCCCTCACCCGCCCTACGGGCACCCTCTCCCCAAGTGGCGAGGGAGAAGTTAGTAATAATCCCTCAAAGAGATATCACTATAACGACAAAAGGAAACTTTCCCCTCGCCACTTGGGGAGAGGGTGCCCGTAGGGCGGGTGAGGGGCTACTGGTGATAAGCCGAATAATATGAAACACTTCCGTAAATCCGACAAAGACGCAATTATCATATTGCTTATCGTTATCATCATTGGCTTGGTGGTATTTCCTCTGGTGAAATGTTCAGAGGAGGATAAGAATGCGCCAAACAAGACGGAATTTACAGAGATACAAAACAAGAATTCACGGAAGAAGCCTCAATACTATAAGGTTCCAGAAAAGAAATACGAACTCTTCGATTTTGATCCTAATACCGCCGACAGCACACAATTACTACGCCTTGGCTTGCAACCTTGGCAAGTGCGTAATATCTATAAATATCGTGCTGCAGGTGGCAGATACAACAAGCCAACGGATTTCGCACGCCTATACGGACTCACATTAAAGCAATACAAGCGTCTGGAGCCTTATATCAAGATAGAGAGGGAAATTATGGCAGCAGATGTGTATAAGAATTCACAGAGTGATTTTAGCCATAAAAACAATGTGTATTCTTCTCCTCACGATACAACCATAAAGAAAGATTCCGCTCTTCTTGCCTATCCTATAAAGATAAAGGAAGGAGAGCAGATTAATATCAATTCTGCCGATACCAACGAACTAAAACGCATCCCTGGCATTGGCTCATACTATGCCAAGAGAATAGTTTCTTTCAGACAACGATTAGGTGGCATTGCCAACGTACATCAACTTTTGGAGATACAAGGCTTCCCTGAGTCTTCACTAAAGTATATGAACGTTGGAGAATCCAGCAACACCCAACACCTACCACCCATCACCCGAATAAGGATCAATCATCTTGACCTCAATGCCCTCTCACGTCACCCTTATATCAGATATGTTCAGGCGAAAGAGATTATGAACTTCCGCAGATTACGTGGGCCTATAAAAAAAGCAGATGACTTGCGCCACCTGCCTTCGTTTACTGACAAAGAGGTTGAAAGGGTACATCCTTATATAGACTATAGCCCCTAACCCCTACCCTTCCCCCGCCCGGGGGAAGGGAGTTTATTAGCCTGCATAATTCATAGGGGGGTCTCATCTCTGAATTTGTAGCTGTTTATCTTATG
>CAMKEM010000099.1 GCA_946411565.1 uncultured Prevotellaceae bacterium
TTTAATTTGTTATTAATTAATGGTGGCAACGCATATACCCGGCGTTACGCACTCTTCTTTTCTCGTTTTTATTCCTCGTTGGAATCCTGAAGCTTCTTCAGAACCTCCTCGCCACCTTTTATATTAGCGAAGAGTCCGCCATTTGCTGGTGTCTCTGTATCAACATCATTCACCTCAACTGGCTTGTTTGCCTCTTTTGCTTCTGCCTCACGACGCTCGCGATCCATCTTCTGCTGGCTCTTCTTTGCCTGTGCAGCCTTCTTTGGTGCGAGGAAGAGGAACATCTTCTTTCCTTCGAGCTTTGGAAGCTGCTCTACCTTACCGCAATCCTCAAGGTCGTTAGCAAAACGGAGGAGAAGAACCTCACCCTGCTCCTTGAAGAGAATAGAACGTCCACGGAAGAATACATAGGCGCGAACCTTATTACCTTCTTCGAGGAATTCCTTTGCGTGCTTGAGCTTGAACTGATAGTCGTGGTCATCAGTCTGAGGTCCGAAACGGATTTCCTTAACCTCGACCTTGACCTGCTTCTGCTTCATTTCCTTAGCGCGTTTCTTCTGCTGGTAAAGGAACTTAGAGTAGTCGATGATACGGCAAACAGGTGGCTGTGCGTTAGGTGAAATCTCTACGAGGTCAACGCCTTTCTGACGTGCTATGTCCAAAGCCTGACGAGTTGGCATTACTGAAGAGCCATCCTCATCTACGATACGTACCTCACGAACACGAATCTGCTCGTTGATGCGGTACTGCTGTTTGTTGTTTGTTGTTTTTTTGTCTGGTTTCATTCGACTGTTTAAAATGTTCTTTGCCTGCTTTTTCGGGCACTCTTCGCCCAAAGATAACGCTAAGCGGGTGCAAAGGTACTCATTTTCTGTTGATTGACAAAATTTTTTCTGTGTTTTTTCTCAAAACAACGTCAATTTTTCCTTGTTTCTTGATTTTTATCGTTCCTTATGGAGTTAAGATTGAAAAGTGAAGAGTAAAGAATTTGAGTTTGCTTTTGCCGTTTTGGAATGTCAATAGCCCTTTTGACAATAATACAAACTCAAATTCTTCACTCTTCACTTTTCACTCTTCACTTAGAATTTAGAAGTTATATCCCACACCTACGCCGAGGATGGTCTTGAACTGAAGGCGCTCAGCCTCGTTACCGTCTTTGTCGGCAATCATTACTCCGTTGTAGTATTTCATAGATGTTGAGAATGTCATTTGCAAACACTTGAAGAGCTGATATGAAAGAGCAACATCCCAATCGACATCGAAGTTGCCTATGCAACGGTTGTTGTCTCTGTATCTAAGTACTTCTGGTTTATCTGTGCCCTCGTTGATGTTAATCTTCTTTCTGTCACTTGCGTAAGGAGTGTAAAGACCGAGAGTAGAGGTGATCTTTAAGTCCTTTATAGAATAGTTAAGTGCACTTTTTACGGAGAAACCTAACTCGGCACGAGTGTTCATGTCATAGTCCTTCGTGTCGTCGTCTTTGTATTTCCATACGGCATACTTCTCTTTCAAAACGCGCTCCAAACCTCCATCTTCTGGGTAGAGATCCTTGTACTCCTTGTTCATAGCATCGCTCACGAGTACTGTTGTGAAACGACCTGCGATTGGAGACATATATACAGAGATGATATCGTTTGGCTTCCAGTCCACACCGACAGATACATCGGTATATGCAGGAGCCATGAACTTAGAGATAATTGGGTTGTCATCGTTTTTGCCCTCGTAGCTTCTACCAATAGCGAACTGGGTGTTGAAGCCGAGCAGAGCTGCTGCATACCATTTTGGAGCGAACTCGTAACCCACTTTTGAGTTGAACTTTATACGGTCACTTGATTTCTGAACCTTGTCGTCCTTTTGGTCGATGTATGACATTCCATACTCAAGGTCAAGGTTGTTGTCCCATGCTATCTTGTCCTTGTGATACAGCAGACGCAGACGACCGAATATAACGCCGTTCACGTTGTCGTTACCACCGGCAGCCCAATTTGACAGACTTGTAGCGGCGGCATTAAGTCCCGTTACTCCAGAGAACTTCCAAATCTTGTCGCCAGTATCCACCTCTTTCAAGGCTTTCTTTGCTTCGGCAGCAGCCTCTGCTTGAGTCTGGACTTTTGCTTTGTCAACTTCCTGAGCATGAGCCATTGTTGCGGCCATCATGCAAGCTAGAAACATGATTTTCTTCATCTTTTTTTATGGTATTTATTGTTGTTCTGTATCACAAATTTCGGTTGCAAATTTATACATTTTTTATGACACATCCAAATATATCCTTTGCATTTTTCATTTTGTGGCAGTTTTTCTTCTTTTTCCCCTCTTGCAGGTCCTATGTTCCTCCCTTGTAACTCCTATGTAAGTCCCATTTCCCTTCTTATTCTTGGGAACGGTTTTGGAACGGTTTTGGAACGGTTTTGAAACGGAGGTGGGACTATGACAGAAAATGACCACAATTTAATTCTTAAGAATGTAACTTGGAAAGAAAAACGTTTACGTGAGGTGTATTGGAAAAATTGAGACTCAGCGTATCGTCTGAGCCTTGCGAATAATTATCGTCAGTTTAGCTTTAGAGGTGCATATATGTGGATTTTGTCTTGTTTCTACGTTAGTGATATTCTTCGAAAATCATCAACGGAAAAGTATCTATTCTGTCCTCGTTTTTCTTAGAAAGAAAAGAGGTTGGAACAGGACGCTCCAACCTCGGACGATTTCGCTATTAAAGAAAAAAATATAAAACGAAATCAATAATGGGTGCAAATATAGTGAATATATTCATAAAAACAAAATTTTTAAGCAATATTTTTGAAAATTAACACACTTATTTGTATATATTATTTTTTTTACCTATCTTTGCATTTTGAAAATCAAAGGTTGTGCGATTGCCTTCGGATAATTACGAATTGAAAATTACGAATTTCTTGGGTGTATTTATTCGCACTTTTTTCCAAATGGTAACTAATTATAAATTTAAATGAATAAACTAACATTTTTGGTGTTTTCGGCTCTCGTCTTTCCGTTGGCTTTAATGGCCCAGACATGGGACGATGCGAAGTACAAGGCCATTGAGGCAAAAATCGTAGCTCCTAAATTTGCTGATAAAGAGTTTGACATTACTGCCAGTGGCGTGACTACTGCTTCTTCTGCCAAGGAAGTACAGACTGCCATCAATGCCGCTATCACCCAATGCTCCGAGGCTGGAGGTGGTAAGGTTATCATTCCTCCAGGAACATGGAATACCGGAGCTATTACCTTGAAAAGCAACGTGAACCTCGTCGTTAAGGCTGGTGCAACCCTGCTCTTTGCATACGATCCATATCTCTACCCATTGGTGAAAACCCGTTGGGAGGGACTTGACATCATGAACTATTCTCCATGTATCTATGCCTATCAGGCAAAGAACGTGGCTATTACTGGCGATGGTATCATCGATGGTAACGGCTCTAAGGATACTTGGTGGAAATGGTGTGGTGCCGCTAAGTATGGATATGACAAGAATACTGTTCAGAGCCAGTCTAACGAGTATGCTGGTAAGAATGAGCAGTATAAACAGAAGGATGCTAATGGAAAGGTGCTGAGCAATCGTAACACCCTTCTTTGGATGGCTGACAACAACGTTCCGGCAGAGGAGCGTGTGTTCGGTCTTGGATGCGGTATGCGTCCACAGCTTGTCAATTTCTATGAGTGCGAGAATGTTCTCATGGATGGCGTAACCCTTCTCCGTTCTCCTTTCTGGGTAATCCACCCTGTATTGAGCAAGAACGTAACCGTTCGTCGTTGTAAGATTATCAACGATGGTCCTAATGGCGATGGTTGTGACCCTGAGTCTTGTGAGAACGTGCTTATCGAGAACTGTATCTTCAATACTGGTGATGATTGTATCGCTATCAAGTCTGGTCGTAATGCTGACGGTCGTCGTACTCCACGTCCTTCAAAGAATATCATTATCCGTGGCTGTACTATGGAAGATGGTCATGGTGGCGTGGTTATCGGTAGTGAGATAAGTGCAGGCGTTTCTGAGGTATATGCAGAGGATTGCCGTATGGACTCTCCAAACCTTGACCGTGTGCTCCGTATCAAGACAAACACCTGTCGTGGTGGCGTTACCGATGGCGTTTATATGCGTAATGTAACCGTAGGCCAATGTCGTGAGGCAGTTCTTCGCATCAACCTACAGTATGAGCCTAATGAGATGTCAAAGCGTGGCTTCAAGCCAACTGTGAAGAATATCTACATGGAGAACGTCACCTGTAAGAAGTCTCAGTATGGCATTATGCTTGACGGTCTTGAAGATACCGTTATGATAGATTACATCAGTCTTAAGAACTGTAACTTTAGCGGTGTTACCGAGAAGCCAATCCGCAAGACTGGTAAGATCGGTAAGAAGATCAAGTTCAGCAAGCTCATCATCAACAATAAGCTGATTCTTGCTAAGGCTCCTTACAAGCATTACTCTGAGTGGATGACATGGAGCGAGATGAAGCGCGTGAAGCATCCTTTCTACCTCGACTTTACCGACGAGGCAAAGACTCCTAACGGCAAGTGGTCATACGTTGTAGGTATTGAGCTTGAGGGTATGCTCGACACATGGCGTGCTTATCAGAACGAGGATGTGCTCAAGTATCTGAAGGAGTATCCAGCACGTATGATTGACGTTAATGGAAATATCAACGGCTATAAGCTGTCTGACTATAATATAGATAATGTGCGTCCTGCTCGCTTCATCCTCCGTATGAACCGTCTCTTCGTAGATGATCCTAAGACAAGAACATTCGGTACGGATAGGGCTGTTGCAACTGTATATACCCAGATGCAGTCACATCCTCGCACCATGTATGGCAAGGGCGGTCGTGGTGTGTTCTGGCACAAGAAGATTTACCCTAACCAGGTATGGCTCGATGGTATCTACATGGGACTCCCATTCTTCACTATGGCTGCTGAGGAAATGGAGGGTAAGGACGTTGCAAAGCAGGTTTATGACGATGCTGTGAACCAGATCGCAACAACCTTCGAGAAGACATACGACGAGAAGACTTGTCTTTGGAAACACGCTTGGGACGAGCGTAAGTCTATGTTCTGGGCTGATAAGAACACAGGTCTCAGTCAGCACACATGGGCTCGTGCCCTTGGTTGGTTCGCTATGGCTATGACCGAGGTGCTCGACGTTCTTCCAGAGAACTACGAGCGTCGTAAGGAGGTTTGCGATATGCTTCAGAAGACTATGACTGCCGTTGTGAAGTATCAGGATGAGAAGACAGGCGTTTGGTATGACGTTATGGATGTCAAGGATCCACAGAACTATCTCGAATCAACCGCTTCTTGTATGTTCTCATACGTACTTCTGAAGGGGGCTCGTCTCGGTTATATTGACGCTTCTTTCAAGAAGGCTGGTGTAAAGGCTTACGAGGGTATCATCAAGGAGTTCATCAAGATTAATAACGATAAGACAATCTCTCTTACAAACTGCTGTTCTGTCAGCGGTCTCGGTCCTGACGATAAGCCAAATCGTGATGGCTCGTTCGAATACTATATGTCTGAGCCAATCCGCGATAATGATGCCAAGGGTATCGGACCATTCATCTGGGCAAGTCTTGAGATGGAGCGTGACAAGGCAGAGACTGTAAAGCTCGATTACTAATTAATTTTATGCGCATCCTGAATTAACGCACCTTTGGTCTGGTCTGTACCAAAGGTGCGTTAATATTGAATATTAAAACTAATTCATTAATCAAATAACTTTGCACTAATGGAATTTAAAACGAAAAAATTAAGAAATTTACAAATCGCTATGGTAATGATGGGTGCTCTGTCTTTCACATCGTGCGGCGATATTGAAGAACCTGACGGAAAATGGGATCCTATGGTATGGCACGCAGAAGTACCAACAGATTGGCAAAATAACGCATTTGTTGTTGATGCTAATGGAGAAGAGTTCACTTTCTCATGTAAGAACTACTCCAAGCCGTGGCTTTATGATGCTCAATATGCCGGAGAATACTATCATCCTATAGTTGAAGATAATGAATACCATACGATAGACTGGCACACAATATCCCTTGATTGGTTCAAGGCTGAGATAAAAGATAATCAGCTAAAGGTGACATTTGATGCGAATCAGCAGACAGAGGAAAGACCTATTAATCTTACCGTAACAGCAGGCGATATCTTCTACACATTTAATTTTAAGCAATCAGCAAGCAAATAATAAAAATCGTCTAACTCACGTTGATATATGAAATTGAGCCTACCCTAATAAATTAGGATAGGCTCTTTCGTTTTTCTTATGCTTATTGTTTAGCCAAAGTTATGGCTTTTAAATGGTTTTATTCTGGTAATGTTTTAGTCCAAATTCTATATTTTAAAAGTTGATAAATGGTTATTGTATGGTTGTAAGAATGAACTTACGGAAATCATCAAGGTCTTTTTTGTTTGGATGCCCCATGTGGATAGGTCCCATTGAGCCTTTGCATGAAAACTCCTTATCAGAAACGGTAATGCCCCTTGCCTGAAGCATCTCACGCATCTGAGGTACAGGCGACTTGATAATTGCGCTCGAACCAAAGCAGACAACACTCTTCACCATGTCAGGAGTAAGCGAGTTAATGAATTCTGCGATGCTGTTATCTACTTTTCCGAGTAGCACGCCGCTACCTATATATAGTGTATCTACAGGCTCGCTTAGGCGAATGGTTGCCAGTTCTGGATGTGTGTTGGTTAGTTCACCAACAATCTTGGCCATCTTTTCTGTATGGCCAAATTTGCTAAAATATCTGATTGCTGTTTTCATCTTTGTTCTGTTTATCAAACTATCATTTTCTCTATTTCTTCCCTATGTTCGAAGAGGGTACAACCACCTGTATGTTCCCAACCGAGAGCCTTAGCTGCACGAATCTTGCGGAACAGAGGCGACTGTAATGCCTTTCTTACGCCCATTGTAGCAACATTACTGTCGCTGAAAGGCGAGAACGGACAAGGTTCTGCCGAGCCGTCAGGACCTATATGGAAGAATCCACGACCAGAGGCAAGGCAACCGCCAAGAGCCTTCTCGTCACCAGGGAATGAAAGGAAGATAATGTCTGCATAGGCATTACGACGCTCTTCAAGCAGAGCTTCCATCTCGGCTACGTGCTCATCGTTGAAAGCAAGGTGTTCCGTACCCTTTTCCGTTGGCACATATTCTATAAAGAACACTATCTTGCATCCATATCCACGTAAGGTGTCAATAAATTCGGGCGAAGTAACGAGATGATAGTTCTCTGTGGTTACTGTTATACTTGTGCCAAAGAAAAGGCCTTCCTGCTTCAGCATTTCCATCGACTGCATGGCACGTTTGAACACACCTTGACCTCGACGCTCGTCTGTACCCATAGCTGTTCCCTCTATGCTGATGATAGGCACCATGTTCAGATTGCCCTTTAGGAAATTCATGTAAGAAGGCCCTATGAGCGTACCGTTGGTGAAAATAGGGAATATCATATCCTTCACCTCTGCTATTTTCTCAAGAATGTCTTTCCTCATGAAAGGCTCACCACCTGCAATAAGCGAGAAGTTTATGCCAAGATTCGCCGCTTCTGTGAAGATGTTTTTCCATTGATCGGGAGTCAGAGTTGCTTTCTGGTTAGCTTTCTCATCCTCGGCTATGCCATTGCTGCGTGCGTAGCATCCTTTGCAATGGAGATTGCAAGTGGTAGAGATACTGCTGATGAGGAATGGCGGCACCTCCAGTTCTTCCTGCTCCAGCATCTTCCTACGTCGTTTCTCCGACTTCTGAAAGAGCGTCTGCATACGGAAAGCGAACTTAGCCTCACGTGGATTTGACAGCACACTCTTATATGCCTTCGCCATTATTGTGCGGATGCTATTGCTCATGTAAGCCCCTAAATCAAGCGTTTCGTTTGTTGCCATAGTCGTTTATAATTGAAAATTGAAAGCTGAAAATTGAAAATTTGACCTTCAACTTTTACCCTTATAACCTATTAACCCAGAAATTAAGCTTTGCTTATTTCTTTAATGTTTCGATGATAGAATCAAGTTCCTGTACCAGATGCTGATAGTCAGCTTGCTTTAGCGGACAAGCGGAAAGCTGTTTGCCCATGCCTGAAGGAATCTTTGCATAAGCCTCCTCTTCCAAAGCCTTGCCCTTTGGCGTCAGACTGACAATCTGCTGACGTTTGTCCTTATCGCCTTTCTTACGGATGACGATCCCCAGTTTCTCCATGCGCTGGAGTAGGGGAGTGACCGTATTCGTTTCAAGAAGCAGACGATTAGCTATGTCGCAAACAGGCTGCTCATCTTTTTCCCAAAGCACCATCAGCACGAGGTACTGAGGATAGGTGATACCCAGAGCGGTCAATATCGGCGTATAGGCCTGCGTAATCAGCCTTGTCGCCGTATAGAGACGGAAGCAAACTTGATTATCGAGTTGTAACTCTGCGTGCATACTCTAAACTTTTAATCTCTAACTGACCCTCTAAATCCCCCTGCATAGGGGGACTTTCTTCGCGAATCGAATCTCTCCCTAAGCAGGGAGAGCGGGGAGAGGGTCTTTAACCAAGCATCGCCTCCACGTCCTTCTCAAAGTCCTTTGGCTCTGTGGTAGGAGCGTAACGCTTGATAGTTGTGCCGTCCTTAGAAATGAGGAACTTAGTAAAATTCCACTTGATGTCGTTCTCCTTCTCTACGCTATTGCTGATAGCCTTGAAGAGAGTCTTGGCAGCCTTTGCCTTCAGGCCATTATACTCTTCGGTAGGAGCCTGCGCCTTGAGGTACTCGAAGATTGGCTCTGCATTAGCGCCGTTCACATCAGTCTTCTTCATGATCTGGAAGGTTACGCCATAGTTGATCTGGCAGAACTCTGCAATCTCGCCGTCTGTACCTGGATCCTGCTCCTTAAACTGGTTGCAAGGGAAACCGATGATAACCAGACCCTTGTCCTTGTACTTCTGGTTCATTTCCTCAAGTCCAGCGAACTGAGGTGTGAAACCACACTTGCTTGCTGTGTTAACGATCAGCAGTACCTTACCTTCGAACTGAGAGAAATCAATCTCCTTTCCTTTGCTTGTTAAAGCCTTAAAATCATAAATCTTTGCCATACCTTTTATTTAATTAAGTCGTTTGTAATATTTTCTGAGTGCAACGTGCGGAAGCATCTTCGCACGAAAGAAATAGTCAACGTCAGCCCAAGTTGGTGGACGTCTCTGATTTCTGAGTGCAAAGGTAAGCAAAATAATTTATATCGCAAGCGATTTAATTGAATTTTTAGAATAATTTAACAAGTGTCGTGCACGATGTAAATTTTGTTTCATGTATATTCTGTTTCATATTCTCACCTACTTTGGTTCGACTCTTGTCCATTAGTTCATCAGTATTTGTCCAGTATATGTTCAGTATATGTTCAGTATTTGACTGGACAACGACTGGACAACGACTGGACAATGAGTGGACAACTTTAGTTAGTAGATATATGTTCCACATTCGTAAAAATGTGTAGGGATATGGTTTGAAAAGGCATGAAAAGCCTCTTCTTTTTTGCTGCTAGGTGATGGAAAAAAATAAACGTGAAGACGCAAAGGCCAAAGTATAAATACTCTGTGTCTTTGCGTCTCAAAACGTATTTATTTTATCAATTTGAGTTAAAAAATGCAGAAAAATGAAACATATTCAATTGGAAAAATATCGTGGATTCTAATATTTGTATTCCATAAAGATGGACATCCCATCTTCGAGATGAAATTTTTCTGATATTTTGAAAAACTTGTATTTTTTTCTCAACGGTACATCCAGCAGGAACAAGATTGGGCCTTGCTTATTCACCCTGTGCCCTATCCAATATACATCGCCTTTTACAATGGGTAGGTATTCCTTTTTTAATTGACGCGCAAAATCGTCTATGTTCTTCACTTTTAGAATGCCTCTATGTGCTTCGCAGTCGTCTCCCGCACATACGGAATCGCGATCAAGGTAAATGTATAAATATTCCTTGTTCGCAGCATTTGAGCATTTGCCGATAATGCCTTTGATTATGTTCTTGATTTTATTGGCAACCATACTTATATTGATATTTTTATGCAAAGATACGATTATTTTGGGAAAAGGCATACGTTTGGGGCAGGAAAAAAATCTTCCTTAAGGGATTAAAATAATGCCGATATTGATGAGGAAAAGGTATGCTAAAGGGGCAAATTTCGCGAAGATTTGTAAGTCTAATGCTTAATAGAGGAATATGTCATGGTTGTAACTTCTTGAATAGGAGTGAGTTATATTTTTATGCGTTCCAGTTCCAGTTGTTCCAATTAAAAAAAACAGAATGATAGTTATTCTCTTTTTACATAATTCCCTTTCTTTCTATATTTATATAACTAATTAATATATAGATATATATATATAATAATTAATAAGTAACTGTGCAAAAATATTTTTACAATGCGTAATTTACTTTTAGTATATTA
>CAMKEM010000100.1 GCA_946411565.1 uncultured Prevotellaceae bacterium
AAAGATTATCATATCTTTTTCTTAGACGATGCAAACTTAGAGTTTCAGGTCCGTTGTAAAGCCGTTTCAAGTCCGTTCCCTACATCGGAGATTCGGAAGCCCCTCAGCCCCCTTAAAGAGACCGAATTCTTACTGTCCTGTTGCCTGACGGTATTCCAAGAGCTTGTTCTGATAGTCGGCGTAGGCGTCAACGCGATTATCGAGCGACTGTTGATAGAGCAACTGGGCTTCGAGAAGGTCAGACATCTTGCTCGTTCCTGCCTTGTAGTAGTCACGATTCAGTCGCAGGTTCTCCTCTGCCTGTTCTATGCTGCGATTCGCAATCTGAAGCTGTTGATATGCCTCCTCGACATTGTTCCATGCGTTTTGCATACGGATTTTAAGCAACTCGGAGTTATCGGCAAGTTGTTCCTCGGCTTTCTGCTGCTCAATCTTCTTGCGCCTGATGGCATGGGAGCCGCCCCACCAGTCGGAAATAGGGACGCTGACGGTGGCAAACACCATACCGAAGGTGCGGTCGTTATCCAACAGGTTGTGGTAGTTGTAGCCTGCTCCTACGCCCACGGTAGGCAGGTTCTTGCCAATCTCCATCTTGCGCATCAGCTTCGTAGCCTCTACCTGCTTGTTGAGCAACTTGTATTCGGCAGTTTCCTGCAAAGCCAGATTGCAATCCTGTTTAATGACCTGTATTGAAGGCACGTTCTTGATCTCAGCAGACTTCACGTTGAACTGAGTGCTATTGATACCGCAATATTGAGCCAGAAGCATACGCACGATGTTGATGCCGTTGATGAGCTTCACCTTCTTGCTCTCGATGTCGTTCTGACGAAGCTGCACCTGAAGCATGTCGTTGCGCATGGCTACGCCGGCACGTACAGCCACATCCACATCCTTATGGATGTCAGCAAGCAAAGCCTGTACCGCCTCGATGGTCTTCAGCTTCTCTTGCAGGGAGACGAGTTGCCAGTAGTATTGCTCCGTCTGCTTCTCTACCTCGTTCTTTGACAGTTGCATTTGCAGTCGGCTAACATCCTCACCGACTTTTGCGAGACGGTTGCCGTTGACTATCTGTCCTCCGGCAAAGACAGGCTGAACGGCGGTTATGCCTGCTACCGTTCCGTTTTTCAGCATGCTCATGCTCATAGGGTTTCCCAAAGCTGCGAGGGCTTCGGGAGGAAGCATCTGGGCAAGGGATGCGCCAAGTTCAGGCGAGATGTATTCCGATGGGTTGATGTCCATTTTCGCCATTCCCTTATCGGCATTAAACCAGAATCCTGTACCGCTTACGTTTGGGAAATACTTTGAAAACGCCTCTTTACGCTGCTGCTCAGCTGCATCGATTGAATGCTTTGCGCTACGTATGGCGATGTTATTATTGAGTGCTGAGTCCTTGAGCTGACTCAACGTGTATGTCTGTGCCGAGGCTGACATCGCGCAGCACAGGGCTATGATGGTTAGGGATGATTTCATAATTGATTGAAGTTTTCGCAAGCTCAACTTCAAGTGAAGAGTTTAGAGTGAAAAGTGAAGAATTTGAATTACCTTTTATTGCGAAAAGGCGTTCACCAACTTTAAACTGCAATACTAACTTAAATTTTTCACTATTCACTTTTCACTATTCACTTAAATAAAACTAGAGCTTTGCGAAAGTTTTATTTCGTTGATACTTTCCAATAAACAACCGGGAGCATGGTGACAACCATGATGAGAGAGCCGATACCTCCGGCGAAGATGGTTACGCCTACAGGCATCCAGAACGAGCTTTGGGCGATTATCATCGGTACCACACCGACGGCGGTGGTGGCTGTGGTGAGGAAGATAGGCACCATACGGCGCTTGCCGGCATCGTAGGCGGCTTTCTTCACGGCTTCGTTATATGCCTGACGGTTGTTTTCCTCGCTTTCTGACAAGAGTTTCTTCCTCTGCTGAATGGCATGCTCGAAGATGAGAATCTCGTTACGCATAATCATTCCCATGAGCGTGATGAGACCGAAGATGGATGTAAGACCGAGGGCACGGTTCATCAGGCCGAGTCCGATGAGCGCACCTGGTGTCATCAGTCCGAGGGCTGCCATGCAGATGGTGGTGATGCCGTATTTCTTGAAGTTGAAGAGCAGGAAGAAGAACACGATGACCAAGGCAATGGCAATGCCTCCGAAGATCTGTGGCATAGCCTCGTCGCCGTATTCTATCTCGCCGCCTACCTCGCTTCTCACGCCTTGCGGCATCTGTATCTCGCTTTGCATGATGCGGGCTATCTCCTTTTCCACAGGGGCGGTATATACGCCGTTTGCGAACTGTGCTGTGACCGTGATGCAACGCTCACCGCCACGATGCTGTATGCGGCTCTCGCTCCATTTCGGCTTCACCTTTGCAATCTGAGACAATGGCACGGTGCTGTTAGTGTTGTTGATAGCTCCTGAGAACATAGACATAGGCGATGACATTCCGAGGCTTCCAATGTCAGAGAAGGTCATGTCGGTATCATCTTTCACTACTATCGGCAGGTCGTAGTTGCCTTCCCATATCTGACCTACACGCAGGTTGCTCGATGTAGCACCGATGGCAAGCTGAGCAGAAGCGCGTGTGAAACCGAGCTGTGCCGATGCCACAGGATCAAGCTCTACGTTGATGATAGGGTAGGGCTGCATGAAGTCGGTATGTACCCACTCCAGTTCCGGCATCTTACGCATACGCTCCATGAGTCTTTCGGCTGCCACATGCAGGGAGTCGAGGTTGTCGCCATAGAAGCGGTACTCAAGTTCGTTGACCTCAAGATAGTCGAGACGCTTGAACTTGACGTAGGCATTCGGGAATATCTCGCTCAGTCGTGGCTGATACTCTGCCAACAGGTCGAGAGTGGCTTGGTCGGACTTGGTGTTGACAATGAACTGGGCATAGTTGGCACCTGCCATCTGTGGGGCGTAGGCATCCATGAAACGTGGTGATGAGCAGCCTATGAAGCTCGTGATATCCACTATACGCTCATCCTTCTGCAATACGTGACGAACGGAATCGGCTATCACTTCTGTCTCTTTCATACCCTTACCGTCAGGCAGGAATATCTCAACTGCAAACTGATCGCGGTCAGCGTATGGGAAGAGACGTATCTTCAGCGTAGGGACGATGATTGTGGATAGCAGGATTATGCCGATGCCTCCTACGATTGTAAGCCAAGGATTCTTGAATGTCCAAGCGAGTACGCGGTTGTATGTGTTCTGCACCCAATGCGTTATGGCGTTACCGTTTGTGCTCACCTTATCGGGCTTGATGATGCGGACCTCAAGGAACGGAATAACCGTTACGGCGAGGATAAGCGATACCATCAGGTTGATGGTTATGGTCCAGGGGAAAGCCTCCAGACAGTCGCGGAATATTCCCTTCATGGTGAACAGGAAGGGGAAGAAGATGGCGCAGATGCAGATGGTGGCAAGCATCATCGGCATGAAATACTGTCGGGCAGACTCTATGGCAGCCACTTTCGGTTCGTAGCCCTTGCGAAGATATTCAAGATATCCGTCGATTACCACGATGGAGTTATCTACTATCATTCCCAGTACCACGATAAGCGCCGCGAGCGTTACGATGTTCAGTTCGATGCCCACCATATACATGATGGCAACAGAGACGAAGGTGCTCAGAGGTATGGTTATGGCGGCTACTATTGCAGAGCGCAGAGGGAAGAGCACCATCATGACGATGATGATGATTGCCATTGATATGAGCAGGTCGCGTAGGAATGACGTGATGCTCATCGTTACTACCTTCGGCTTGTCGGCTATGCGCGTTACGTTGACATCTTCCGGAAGCACCGATGTGCGGAACTCATCGAGCACACGGTCAACATCCTCACCGTATTGCATCACATTATTGCCCGGTGTCATCTCCATGGAGAGGAGTACGCATGGATGTCCGTTCTGCTCTATGCGACTTGCCATAGGCTCATATTCGCGCTCTACGCGGGCGATGTCCCTCACACGCACCACCTTTCCGCTTGCAGGGTCGCTGAAGATAATCATGCTTGCTATCTCCTCCTCGCTGTTTGCGGTAGATGCTACGTGGATAGGAATCTGCTGGTCGCTATCGTCTATGCTTCCGCTCATGGTCGTTATGCCTTGCGATTGCAGCTGTGAGAAGAGCATCTGCTGTCCTATGCCGTAGGCTTGCAGTCGTTTGCGGTCGATATAGAGCGAGATCTGTTCCTTCTGTTCTCCGAATAGCTTGACATTGGCAACGGAAGGGATGCGGCGAAGTCGGTCGCTGAGGTCGTCGCTGTATTGTTTCAGTTCGCGGTAGCTGCGCTGGTTGCTCTCTATGGCAATGAGCAGGGCGGAGGTATTGCCGAAGTCATCGTTTACCACAATGGCAAGAACGCCCGAAGGAAGCTGAGGCTTGAAGGCATTAAGTCCATGCTTTATCTTCGACCATACCTCGTCCTTGTTGTTCACGTCATCGTTCAGTTTCACCATGACGATGCACATGCCGTTCTGCGATGTCGTAGTCGTCTTGGCGCGGTTTACCTCGCCATAAGTGAAGAGGTAACGCTCAAGCGGACGTGCTACCTGCTGCTCTACCTCCTCGCTTGTGGCACCAGGATATACGGCTACCACCACGCCTTGTCGGATTGTGGCATGTGGAAATTCATCCTTCGGCATTACGTACATGCCGTAGATGCCCAAAACGAACAGGATGCCTACTATAAGCAGCGATATAGAATAATATTGTAATGGCCATTTCAGCCAACTTGATTTTTTTCCCATAGTAAATATGAAGTTTCGCAAGCTCAGCTTCAAGTGAAAAGTTAAGAGTGAAGAGTGAAGAATTTGGATTACCTTTTATTGCGAAAAGGTGATTACCAATTTTGAGCTGCTATACTAACTTAAATTCTTCACTATTCACTTTTCACTCTTCACTTTAATTCAACTTAAGCTTTGCGAAAGTTGAATTTAAAACACCACTTTCGTTCCTTCACTCAGTTTCTGATACCCCTCAGTTACTACACGTTGTCCCATTTCGAGACCTTCGGTAATAGCCACATAGTTACCCAAAGTGTTGCCTATGCTCACCTTAGCACGATGGGCAGTATTGTCCTTGCCTACAACCCATACGAACATGGAGCCGTCAGCAGCTTTCTGAACAGAAGTGACAGGCAAGGAAATGCCTTTGAGACCTTTGGAAACGGATGTAGGGAAACTTACGTTTGCCACCATACCGGGGAGCAACTTGCGGTCGCTATTCTGTACGTTGATGCGCACGTCGTATGTGTGTGTGAGTGCATCAGCCTGTATTCCTTTCTCTATGTTTCCTCCGCATACTTGCTTCTGTGCTGCCTCTACGCTAATGTTAGAAGGAGTAGAAGAGGTGATGACGCTTATTTCTGCTTCAGGAATAGACACCTTCACCTTTACGCTGGTTATGTCAAGGATAGTGACAACAGCTTGTGAGGGTAGGGCAGTCTCGCCGCTACCAATCAGTTTCTTGCCTATGATGCCACTTACAGGAGCTTTAAGCTGACAGTCGGCAAGGTTTTTCTTTGCCACCTCCAACTGCGACTTTGCCTGTGCCACCTTGCTCTGTATCTCTACCCATTGCACTTCGGGCAGCGAACCGTTGTCGTGCAGCATCTTATAGCGTTGCAGGGCATCGTTGGCCTGTGACATCTGAGCCTCGGCACCATCGAGCAGGTTACGGGCTTGGGTGTCGTCCATTTCTGCGATTAGCTGTCCTTTACTAACCGCCTTACCTTCGCTCACAAGTACGCGCTTGACAACGCCCATACCCGTGAAGCTGACGGCTGTCGCCTCACGTTCCTCTATAATACCTACATACGTATGGCTGCCGTCGGAGGATGCGGAAGACACTATCTGGGTTTGCACCCTTGTAGGAGCCTTGGTTCCGTTCTCTTTCTTCTCACTACAACTGCATACCATCAGAATGGTAATTAATCCTAAAATACCTTTTTTCATTGTCCTTATTGTTTGTTTTGGATGCAAAAATATCTCTTTTTTTGTTAATAATGATGTTCTAAATGGTGTATTTTGTTGTGTTTTTGACTTATAAAAGTAAAATGGATATTAATATATTCCATTTAGAACATTGTTTTTGGTGGGAATTGCTTAACTTTGCAGTCAAAAATATGACAAAGAATGAAAAAAGAAGTAATTTCGCTCCAGACGCTAACCGACAATGGGGATGTTCAGATTGGTTATTCAGACAATGATATTGCCATTATTGACAGTTTTCAGAAACTGGCAGAGATAAGTGCTGCCCATGTGGAAATGAATGCCGTAGCTATCTGTACGCGAGGTAAGGCTATGGGCACTATAAACGGCAAGACGATAGAGGTGCATAAGAATCAGGTGGCAATTATTCCTCATGACGTAATGGTTACCGACCTGATGATTAGTCCCGATTTCGACATGAAGGTGATGCTCTTTACCAATCGCATCCTGCATAGTTTCCTGCATGAGAAAGTGAATATATGGAACGATGTGGTTTATATTCATCGTATGCATGTAATCACGATGGAGGATGATGATCTCCGTTTCTATACGAATCTCTATGAGATGCTAAGTTTGTGTTTCTATAAGGAGGAATGTTATCCTTTCCGTACAGATGTCATTCAGGCACTTTTAAGAGGGGCTATCCTCGGACTTTGTGGTGCGTTGAAGCATCGTATGCTTGACGATAAGGAATCCATAGTCAGAGGTACGGGCAATAATCATTTCCAGCGTTTCCTCGACCTGTTGCATTCCTTGGAGGTGAAGCATCATTCCACGAAATGGTATGCCTCAGAACTGTGTATCACGCCCAAGTATCTTTCGTTTATCTGTAAGAAGAACTCTGGCAAGAGTGCAAATGAATGGATTACGGAGCATGTTATGGAGGATATCCGCTATAATCTGAAGCAGACGGATTACAGCAACAAGCAGATTTGCGATATGCTCGGTTTCCCTAATACCTCGTTTTTCGGCAAGTATGTCAAGGAACATTTCGGAATGACGCCTGCGCAGGTTAGAAGGCAATAGGAAGTGAAGAGTGAAAAATTTGAATTACCTTATTATTGCGAAAAGGCGATTACCGACTTTAAACTGCAATACTAACTTAAATTCTTCACTTTTCACTTTTCACTTTTCACTTTTTTTGTCCTTTTCTGCTTTTTTCCATTTTTTTTTCGTAATTTCGCACCGCGATGAAACGAATTTTTTTATTTGGCATATTATTTCTTTCCGTACTCTCGTGTAATGTGTTCCTCATCTCGTGTGACGATGAGGAGGAGAAGGTGCGCCTGTCGAGGGCTGAGAAGGAGAAACTGAGGATAGAGGATTCTTTGGCTTTCAAGGTTGGAATACTTCCTACAAGCGATTGTGATGTCATAAGAAAGGCTGATTCCCTCGGAATATTCGATTCGCTTGGAGTTGATGTGCATATCCGTCATTATAACGCCTTGTCAGAGTGTAGGATAGCGTTGATGAAGAATATGGTGGAATGTGCCGTTATTGATAGTGCCTTGGCTGATGTTCTGAGGGATAAGGATTCCGTTGCCCTTACGCTCGGTCCTGCCACTTCCTTGTCGTGGAAGATGCTTACCTCCACTAAATCGCGTATCGTGAGGACGGAGCAGTTGGTTGATAAGATTATAGCAGCCGATAGTCATGGATATACCCGTAAGTATGCGGAGATGGTTATCGATAGTCTCGTGAAGAAGGAAAAGAATGTGTATATCATTCAATGTGAGGATATTAACGTGCGCACAAAGATGCTTACTACTGGTAACGTGGATGCTGCTTTCCTTCCAGAGCCTTTCGCAACTACTGCGATAAAGTCGGGTGCAAGGGTTCTAAGAGACTATTCTGTCCAGACAAAGGGTGTCTTCGCCTTTAGAAAGAAGGCGTTGGCAGATAAGAGGATAAAGAAGCAACAGGAGTTGTTTCTGAAGGGAATTGAGATTGCAAAAACAATTAATAATTAACATTTAACAATTAACATGCCTTTCGCCCATACTGCGCCAGCTTCTTGCCCCTTACGGGGAAAGATGCCCGTAGGGCAGAAAGGGGTCGTAGGCCGTTTCTTATGCTTAGTGCTTTTTTACAGGACAAACTTGGATTGGGACTTGCAATCCTGAAACCACATATTGAGAAACTTGCGAGTGTGGGTATCTCCGCACGTTACGGTTCTCTCTCGCAGGACTATGCCTATATGCTCCGTTTCATGACGGAAGGCTATAAGGATCCTCAGCGAGAGAAACTGTATGCCGAGATGCTTGCCAAGGGATATCATCTGGCATCTGATGTCAAGAGGCAACTGAGGATTACGGCAGATGCGGCTCTCGTGAGCTTGCAGAAATCCATAGCGGATAATGATAATAGTGCCAGCACCTTGATTGAGGCTCTTAAGGATGACAGTCTTGATGCAAAGGGACATTATGAGGTGCTCAACAGGGCATTTGTCTCTATTTTCCTTTCAGAAGACTGGCGTGAGCAGGAGCAGCGACTTTGGACGGCATTCCTTATTTCTTCTGATGTAAAATCGGTTGATGCTCAGGTTATTATCTCTGCAATAATGCTCGGATGTATGCTCGGATTCTGTATTGAGAAGTACAAGACTCTTTGCTATGTCTTCATGACGAGCGAGGATATGTATGTGCGTCAGCGTGCTTTCGTTGGATGGGTGCTTTGCTATCAGATGAGCAACAAACTCCTGAAGCGTGATGCCGAGACTCAGAATCAGCTCGTGGAGCAGATGCTTGAGGATGAAAACACTTGTTCTGACCTCATAGAACTGATTATGCAGGTTGTTATCTGTACTGAGGCTGAGAAAGATAACAAGGTGATTCAGAAGGAGATAATGCCTGATATCCTCAAGGGAAACCACTTCAAGTTCTCGGCAAAGGACGGATTCGTGGAGAAGGATGAAACGATGGATGATATCCTTAATCCTGGCGCGTCTGAACTTGCTATGGAGAAGATGGAGCAAGGCATTCAGAGAATGTCGAAGATGCAGAAGGCTGGTGCCGATATCTTCTATGCAGGATTTAGCCAGATGAAGCGCTATCCGTTCTTCTACAAGCTGATTAACTGGTTTATGCCTTTCGACATTAAGCATCCAGACTTGGGCGAGGCTATTCTGAATGACGAGGGACTTCAGATGATAGAGAAGATTTTCGAAACTCCTACTCTCTGTAGTTCTGACAAGTATTCCTTCCTTTTTGCCTTGAAGAGCGTTCTCCCTACTTTGCCGGCTGACATCCGCAAGGCTATGGGAGCTGGCGAGATGGGAATCGTGGGGATGAGTAGTCCGTTCGAAACGATTACCGAGAAGCCTGCCTATGTGCGAAGAATGTACCTTCAGGATTTGTACAGGTTCTTCAAACTGAGTCCGCAGGTGAAGATGCCGAATATGTTTACCGATACCTTGTGGATGCAGGCTTTGGCAGGAATGCCACAGGTGAAAGGGCGTTGCGTGGAGTTGGCTAAGTTCCTTTTAAGGCATGATAAGCAGGCTATCGCGTTGTCTGTTGCCGAGAAGGGAGAGGACTCTGAGGAGCGCAGCATCATCCTTGCTGCCATTGCCGAGAAACGAGGCGAAGATCCTTCTGAATATTACCTGAGCGTGCTTGCTGCGAATGCGGATTCTGTTCCTGCCCTCAAGGGTATTGCCCGATATTATCTGCAAAAGGGAAGTGCTGAGGCTCTGGCATACTGCCAAAGGCTTTGCGAGCTTAATCCTGGTGTGTTCGCTTACGAGCTTAACAGGCTTCATGCCCTTGTGCTTGCAGGTAAGGTGGAGGAGAATCTGAATGATTTCTACCGACTTGACTTTGAGCATCCTGACGATCCGAAGGTGAAGAGACTTATAGCTTGGGCTTTGCTTTGTACAGGCAAATTTGATAGGGCAGAGGATATGTATTTCAAGATTCTTGAGTGCAAATGGGGCAAGGTTACGAAGAATGACCTTCTCAGTATGATAGACCTGTTCTTCTTCTCTGGCGATATGCAGAAGTGCTTAGTTGCGTGTGGTAACTATATTGATGCCTATCCGCTAAAGGGGAAAGTCGTTCTGGATAAATGGAATGAATTGTATTCAATCCTGAGCGAAGAGTTCAATCTCCTTGCTGCATATCATAGTTACACCACAGCTGACATCTCGCTCCTTGTAGATGCCGTTCTTGAGGAGGAGTAGGGGAGTATTGCAGCCGATCACCCTATGTTTTTCCTACGCTTTTCTTCGATGTAGGGAGCAGAGGCACAACGGAGGCAGAGCTCTAAGTTTGCATCGTCTAAGAAAAAGATATGATAATCTTT
>CAMKEM010000101.1 GCA_946411565.1 uncultured Prevotellaceae bacterium
AGTTCGGCTAGCATTGCCTCTCCCGGGCCGAGTTCGGCTAGCATTGCCTCTCCCGAGCCGAGTTCAGCTTAGCATTGCCTCTCCCGAGCCGTGTTCGGCTTGCATTGCCTCTCTCTGGCCGAGGTTCGGCGAGTATTCCGGCAAGTTAATTCTGGCGAAGCCGTCTTTGGCTAAGCCCACTCTCTCACTCTGTAAGGCTTGCATTTATTTCCCAATTGCAGCTCACAAGAATACTAATATAACAATCCTCCAAAGATAGCACGGCTATCTAAGAAAATTCCCCTTTTGGGGGACTTGGAGGCTTCTTTTAAAAATTGCAACAACAAATATATATAAAAAAATCATTAACACTCTAAAACCCATTTTAATAAAGCACAGAAAGAAAAAAGTAACTTACACTCATTCCCGCTGACCACGGTCAGCCGCATGACTATCATCCATAAGGAATAGTCATCCAAACACTTCCTTTACCGAGGAACACACAGACTGTAAGGACACTAATTGCAACAAAAAGCGAAGCCTTTGCTGAGTTCGGCATTCGGGCTTTCCTCAGTCAATTCTGACATCCCTTTGTCAATCCCCAGTCACATCTCCCGTAAAGGAACACAACAACATTAATAACAAACCACAAAAACATTCTATTATGAAAACTTCTAATTATCTAATCGCACTCGCGGCCCTCACATCTTTCACATTGGTGGGTTGCTCTGATAACGATTTCTTGGGCACAGGTTCAGGTCCTGAAACACAAGAGGCTAAAGGTGAAATAACATTTGCTACTGGTTCTCAGAAGATGACCCGTGCATTGGAAGGCGTACAAGCTGCTGATAAGCTCAATCGTCAGTTCATCGTTTGGGGTGATAAGCATACTGCTGGCACTGAGAATGGTACTGCTGCTAATGATGAGAGCGTATTCCAGAATTATGTTGTCACCTATGCTGTAGGAACAGAGAAGACCACAGAGTCTAATACTCATGGTTGGGAGTATGTTGGTAACAATCCTTATATAGGCACGGCTGTTAGTCCTGCTTTGGATGGAGCACCTAACATTAATCAGTCTATCAAATATTGGGATTACGCTGTTACTACAGGCTACACATTCCATGGCATTTCTGCTCTTCCTTCAGATATTGGAACGAACCTGACCGTTACTAAGGTTCGGCAAGATCCTGCAGATCCTTCCGCAGATCCTTCATGGACTTTGTATAAAAAAGGATGGGATATTAAATTCAAGAATAGTAATGCTTCTTTAGGCGATATCTATGCTGCTGACCGTAAGCCTGTTGCTTATCCATCATCAGCAAGTACAACAGCTTCTACTGAGGAAGGCCAATATGGTAGTTACGTTAAGCTGACTTTCCGTTCTATGGTTGCTAAGGTACGTTTCGCTATGTATGAAACAATCCCAGGTTATGATGTAAACATCGATTATTTCTATATCGGTGTACCTGCAAATGAAAGTCCAGCTACTAATGGAGATGATGCGAATTTCTCCATCCTCACAGAAAATAAGTTTGCTGCTCCAGCTGAAAATACGGTTCTTCACGTAACTTATGATGATGGTTCTACTGTAACAGAGAATGAGAACCGTGCTATAGTTGCAGTCGAAGCTGCTTCTGCCGCTAACAATTATGCAAAATTCGGTACAAACCTGAATTCTGCTGATAAGATTGGTACTTCTTCTCCAACTGCTACTTATGATTATAGCGATAAGGCATATACTTATGTGCTTCCTCAGAATGTTGGTAAGATGACTCTCTATGTAGCATACACTTTAACATCAATTGACAAATCAAGTGAGAAGATTCATATTAAGAAAGCATTTGCTGAGATTCCTGCTTCTTACAATAATTGGAAGAACAACTTCGCTTATACTTACATCTTCAAGATTTCTGATAATACAAATGGTTCTTCTGGTACTCCTGGTACAGATCCAGCTGGTCTTTATCCTATCACTTTCGCTGCTTGCGTAGTTGACGAAGATGAAGACTTCCAGGAGACTATCACTACAGTTGCAGAGCCTTCTATCACAACTTATGCTAACGGTAAGATCGTTACTGAGAATGATGAGTATAAAACAGGTACAGATATCTATGTAACTGTTGACGGCGCAACTCTTAGTTCTTCAAATTCTCGTCTCTTTGAGGTAAAGAACTATGGTACAGAGGATATCACAGAGGAGACTGTTGCCAATTATGCTAATAACTACATGGTTCTTAAGGAGGTCACATTAAAAGATGCTCCAGAAACAGCAGAAAATGGGTTTGTTGCAGCTGTACCAATGTCTGATGGAAATAATAAGACCATGAATGCTCTTAGGTTCTCTCCAACTGCACAGGTTTATGCTTACCAGTACAAGGATGCTAGTAACAAACTCCATTACAAGGTGATCAAGGTAGATAATGGTACAGGAACAACAATTGGAGTAACTCCTACAATTGCATATAAATCTGGTACTACAGCCATTACATCACAGGCTGCTGATGTAGCTACTATTACAATGACTGGTGTTCTTGGTGCAGCTCCATTGTTCAATCACCAGGATAGATTTGAGTACACAGATAATGGAAATGGTACTTATTCTGTAAAACTTAGAGCTTCGGCTGTAAATAGTGGCACGGCAAATACTGCTAGTGACGGTGAGCCTCTTACATTTGCTCATAATGGTGCAAATAAGATTAAGGTCGCCCTCGCTTACACATTCGATCCAGGAACTCCTGCAGTTAATACAGGAAGCAATGTTGACTTTACTCTCAAGACGAATACTACAGAGGCTGTTCCTGCAAAGGCTACAATTGTTCTTTCTAATGCAATGAAGAATAATGGTATTACAGTTAAGGAAAAAGCAGCTGGTCAGTATAATGTTGCAGTTCCAAGCACAGCAACAGCTGGTACATACACAGCAACAATTGCAGGACAGAATGTTAATATCATCGTAACTGCTTATAAGTTCTCTGCACCTACTTACACTTACACTGTAAAGCATGATGGTACTTTGAACTCTCCAGTTGATTTCATTCTCAATATGAGTACTAACAACACTGATTGGTCTCAGGCAAGTCTTAGTGGTGGTACCGCAATAACAGCTGCTAGTATCAATAAGAGCAGTACTGATCTTACATTCGATCTTAAGAGTGAAACAACAGCTACATATCAGGTAAACTCTACAGTGGGTGGTACATACACAGTCTCTTATGAGGGTGCTAAGGCTACAATTGTTATCAATAAGTATACTTTGAGCCTTGTTACTCCATATACTGCAACAGTCGTTGGTGAGACTGGTTCTACTCAGTACACACTCGATCTCAACGGTGTTGATCAGGTGCCTGCAATTGCTAACGTATTCATCTATTCAGGTGAAAATGTGGTTACTGGCACAGATATAAAGAATACAAACTTTACAACTGCTGTTAATGGCAAGAAGATTACTGTAGCTTCTAAGGCAGGTGATTCTAAGCCAACTGCTGGAAAATACGCCTTGATTTATCAAGATGCAGCAGGTGTTACAGTTGCTAAGACAGTATTTACTGTACCTGCATATTAGTAGTTTGAATCGTTCTTTCTTCGGTTAGTCAATAACTGATAAATAATTCAATCCCCCATCACGCAAGTGGTGGGGGAGTTTTTATGGGTTTATATTTAGCTTGCTCATTCGATAAACCCTCGCATTAACTTCCCCTTGTCGCCCCTTTGCCACCGCTCGTTATCCGCACTTTGTTCGCTTTTCCTCCATAGATACTCCATTGATTCTCCATCGATAGTCCATAGATACTCCATCGAAACGATGGACTAACGATGGAGTAACGATGGAGTAACGATGGAGTATCTCCCTTCTTTCATCGGTTTTACTTCCTCTAATATCCGCTCTCATATCTCATTCCCTCCCCTCGCAATTTCAACCCAAACATTTGGCTGTTTCCCGGAAATTGTGTATCTTTGTACTCGAAGAATCGAAGATCGTGCGCCAGCCTTTAGGGCTGACACGCACTTTCTTCTTCGTGCGAGGTGCTTCGCACGTTGTCACTCAGCAAACTTCAAATCCTTGATACTATGGCAAAGATAAAAGTAAATGAAACGGAAATTTCAATATCCAAGGTAAATGGTGAAGATTATATCTGTATAACAGATATGCTTAGGGCTAAGGATGGTGATTTCTTTGTTACGGATTGGCTGCGTAACCGTAATACAATGGAATTCCTTGGAGTATGGGAACGTGTATATAATCCGAATTTTAATTATGGCGAATTCGCCATAATTAGAAATCAGTCAGGTCTGAATAGTTTCAAGATAAGTGTTAAGGAATTCGTGGCTCGAACAAATGCTATATCATTGCAAGCAAAGGCTGGTAGATATGGAGGAACGTATGCGCATAAAGATATCGCATTTGAATTTGCCATGTGGATTAGTCCTGAGTTTAAGGTGTATGTTGTGCGTGAATTCCAGCGCCTTAAGGATGAGGAGCAGAAACTCATTGGTTGGACGGCAAAGCGGGAACTGTCAAAGATAAACTATCGCATTCATACAGATGCTATTAAGGAGAATCTCATTCCTGCGGAGGTTACTCCAGAGCAGGCTGCCATGAAATATGCGGATGAGGCTGATGTGTTGAATATTGCCATGTTCGGAATAACAGCGAAGCAATGGCGAGAGGCCAATCCTGATAAGAAGGGAAATATAAGGGATTATGCAAGTATCAATGAGCTTATCTGTCTCAGCAATATGGAGAATCTGAATGCTGTATTCATAAATGATGGTATGTCACAATCTGATCGCCTAATCAAACTCAACCAGATAGCCATTCAGCAGATGAGGATCCTTGAAGATACTAATGGTAGGAAACTTCTGAAGTGATAGGGAAGGAACTGGTCGAAATTTTCGACCAGTTCAATGTATTCTCCCAAACATTTGGCTGTTTCATGGAAATTGTGTATCTTTGCAATCGGAAAGTAAAAACATAATTGTTATGGGTACATCTGCTTTACAAGAAAGATATGTGAATTTTTATACGGATTTCGCCTTTAAGAAACTGTTTGGAACGGAGGTCAACAAGGAATTGTTGATCAGTTTCCTTAATTCCCTTTTTGATGGTAAGGAGGTGATTAAGGATTTGAAATATCTTAACGGTGAGCATCTCGGTCAGGCAGCATCAGATCGCAAGGCTGTGTTTGATGTGTATTGCGAGAATGAGAAAGGCGAGAAATTCCTTATCGAGATGCAGAAGACTGATCAGGAATATTTCAAGGATAGAAGCATATTTTATAGTACCTTTCCTATTCAGGAACAGGCACAACGTGGTAGGTGGAGCTTTGAGCTGAAGCGAGTCTATACTATCGGAATTCTCAATTTCGTCTTTGAGGAAAACGATGAGGACTATATGCACCATGAAGTAAAACTGATAGATGTGGCTACACAGAAGGTGTTCTTTGATAAACTGACATACGTTTATCTCGAAATGCCTAAGTTCAAGAAGACAGAGCATGAACTTGTGACTCTGCTTGACAAGTGGCTGTATGCCATCAAGAACCTTGCAACGTTAATGGAACGTCCTGCAGCTTTGCAGGAGGCAGTCTTCAAACGTCTTTTCGAACAGGCTGAGATTGCGGCCTTCAACAGAGAAGAGCTTTATGACTACCGTGAAAGTCAGAAAGATTTCTGGGATATCAATAACGTTATTGATACGGCTGAGAAGAAAGGCGTGGAGAAAGGTAGAAAGGAACAGGCTCTTGAGATTGCAAGGGATATGAAGAAAGATGGATTATCTCCAACTGTAATTGCAAGATATACTGGTCTTTTTGAGGAAGAAGTTAATAAGTTGTGAATACATTATGAATGATTCTTGACTTTTCGCACACAAAAAAGAGAAATGTTATGGATGAGATCATAAAGATAGATGATGTTCAGAGTCTTGTCATCAAGTTAAGAGGACAGGATGTTTTGCTTGATCGTGATGTGGCAACACTTTACGGTGTTGAAACAAAGCGTGTGAATGAGGCGGTCAGGAACAATCCCGATAAGTTTCCGTATGGCTATCTCTTTGAGGTAGATAAATATGAGAAGAAAGAACTGGTCGAAAATTTCGACCGGTTCAAATCCTTGAAACACAGTACGGTAGCACCTACTGCTTTTACTGAACGTGGATTGTATATGCTTGCCACGATATTAAAGTCTGAGGCTGCTGTAAAAGCTACAATCGCGATTATAGATACCTTTACTCAGGTGCGTGAGATGGTAAGAAAGATGGAGGAACTTCAGAAAACGGAGAATCCTGATGAACAGAAGACTCTTCTCAAGGAGAGTGGGGAATTGATTTCTGATGTGATTGGCAATAACCTTAGTACTACGGAATCAGAGACACAGGTAGAACTTAACTTTGCTGTCGTAAAAATCAAACATATGGTTAAGCGGTCGAAACAATAATGATAAAGCCCATCACGAAAGTGATGGGCTTTATTGTATGTTGAGGAAATGCGTTTACATTGCGGTCTCTGGTGGGGTATAGGATGCAACGGTAGTAGCTCCCTGACGGTCGATGATGAGCTGAACGAGGGTGAAATCATCGTATGACTCATCAGGACTGCCGATGCTTGCCACGAAATAAAGGTGGTTGGCATCACTCTTGTCGTATGCCATGCTGAGGAATACACCATGCTCCTTTGCGTCACGATTCAGCAGACCAGAGAAACTGCTCTTGGTGAATGTCTGTGAGAAGAACTGCGAACCGTCGGCACGGGTGATGGTTAGCTCAATGCGGTTGTCGTGGAAGAGAGAGTCGTGATTGTCAACATCCTCAAGACTGGCATCGGCAGCACGACGGATAGTGTATTCGTATTTGTTGCCTGCCCATGTTGCCTTGCCCGATGATGACTTTTTTGTCATACTCGTAGCCTTGCTCTGTGGCTTGTCGATTATCTTCTCAATCATTATGTCCTCATCCTGTTGCTTATTCTTGCAGGATGAAAGTGAACCAGCTATTGCCAGTGCACATGATATGGTAATTATAGTATAGATTCTGTTCATATGTTTGCAAAGATAGTGAAATAATTCGGATTACTACTTGTATAGGATGTTAAATAGTGCAAATTAGTGTAAAATCTCAATAGGTTCTTTGGTTAGGCGAAAAATAAATTGTATATTTGCCACGATTTTCAAAACATAAAACCTACTTATTTTATAAACAAAAATTTCTTATTTTTACTATGAAACGTGTTTCTTTAGCGGGGTTATTATGCCTTGCCCTGTTTCTTGTTTCTATGCCGGCATTGGCTGGCTCGAGTGCTTACAAATCCTCAGCCTTCGGCTATGCCGCAGGTGCTACTGGCGGTGGAAGTGCATCGCCTACTCTCGTCTCGGATGCCTCTGCCTTGCAGTCGGCTCTTAATTCCTCTAACTCCGCAGTGATCATCATCACAAAGAACATCACCGTAACTAACCATATCTCGGTCACTGCGAAGAACAAAACCCTTATGGCTCTGCCTGGTGTGAAACTGATAAGTAATCAGCAGAATTCTTCAAATTCAGGAATCCTCTATTTCAAGAAGGGTTCAAATAACATCATCCTTCGAAATCTTACTTTTGTAGGTCCTGGTGCATACGATTGTAACGGCTGGGACAACCTTTGCTTTGATGGCGTTACCAAGGCATGGGTGGATCATTGTGACTTTCAGGACGGATGTGATGGTAACTTTGACAATAAAGGACTCACGGACAATATCACCGTGTCGTGGTGCCGCTTCCGCTATCTGAAATCGCCAAGGGCTGGTGGCTCAGGTGGTAGTGACGATCATCGTTACTCAAACCTCGTTGGTTCTTCCTCTTCAGATAAGCCAAGCGATGGCAGATACTCAATGACATGGGCTTACTGCTGGTGGGATGAAGGATGTGTGGAGAGAATGGTGCGTGGCAGAAATGCTGACCTTCACTTCCTCAACTGCTCATGGACATCTTCTGTGGCACATTATTTCGTTGGTCCTCAGAATATGAGTGCACAGTTTGATGGTTGCTATTTCGGTACACCTTCAAAGCCTGTTTCTGGCAAGAACTACATCTATTATCAGAACTATGGTGGAACTAATACCTGCCGTTTCAATAACTGTCAGGGCAATTCCTCATATATGCAGAACGTTGGTAATGCCACATGGCCTTCATATAGTTTCAACACTCTTTCTGCCTCTACTACGAAGTCGGAGCTTGCAAGCTATGCAGGAGCAACGCTCAACGTGACTACAAGCGGTAGTGTTTCTGAGCAAGGCTCTAACAATGGCAATAATAACAATAATAATGGTGCTTCTACTGTATCTGACTATATCGTGGTTAATGCAGGCAATGCCTCTTCGCTCATCAATGCTATCAATACTGCTAACAGCAAGGCTTCAAGTAGCAGTCGTGCATATATCTTCGTGCCAAACGGAACATACGACCTCGGAACGGCATATAACACAAAGATATCAAGCTATGTGTCAATCATTGGTCAGAGTCGTGATGGCGTAATCATCAAGAACAACCCTACAGCTGAAGGCCTCGGCACAACCGCTACTCTCTACACCACAGGTAGCAATATCTATATGCAGGATATCACTTTGAGATGCCGCGCTCCTTACAACTATTCAACAAAGGCTGAGCGTGGTGTGGCTTGGTGGGATCATGGTACGAAGAACATAATGAAGAATGTATGTCTCGATGGTACTCAAGACACCTACTGGAGCAACGGCTCACAGGGTATGCTTGCTTATTTCGAGGGCGGATACATCAAGGGAACAACAGACTTTATCTGCGGTTCAGGTTCTGTGTTCTTCAATAGCGTGAACATCTATTGTCAGAACTCAAACAACAAGACTTCTGGCGATTGCATCACGGCACCTTCTACATACGCTTCAGAAAAGGGATATGTATTCCACTATTGCGGTATCTCTGGCGAGTGGTCACAGAATGGCACATACAATCTTGGTCGTCCTTGGCAGAACAGTCCTGCTGCTGCATGGCTCAACACAAAGTTTATGATTATGCCTTCATCTAATGGTTGGACAACGATGAATAGCGGTCTTGTACTGCGCTTCCACGAATATAATAACACATACAACGGTACTGCTATAGCTGGTCACTCTCTCTCTGCTCTCGGTGGTGCTAATGGTTCAGAGTCGCTATATCTCTGGAGCACATCAGGCTATGCCCTTACTGATGTTCTTGGATCTTGGGGACAGACAGCATACTCTTCATGTGCACAGCTCTCTGCGCCAACACCTTCAATATCAGGTACAACGCTCTCATGGTCGGCTGTTAATGGTGCAAAGGCATATCTCATAGAGCGAGGTGGACAGTTTGTTGCTATCACCACATCAACCTCTTACACCGTAAATGCAACAGGATCTTACACTATCCGTGTGGCTAATGCAATGGGTGGATTTGGTTCTGCTGGTGGTTCTGCTACCTATTCAGGTAATTCTGGAAACTCAGGCAATTCTGGCACAACAAATGCCTCTGATATTGTTTGGGACTTCAGTCGATTCACCTCTAAACTTATTCTCACGGGTAGCAATTATGAGTACTATTATGACGGTTTGAAGCTTGTAGGCAATACATCAGAAAGCTATACCAACGACTATGTGACGACTGGAGGCTTCCACTGTAACGGCACAAGTTCTTCTAACACTCGTATGATCAGATATACCCCTCGTACTAATGGTACTCTTACCGTGTACTTTAAGTCGAATAATGCTTCTGACAACAACCGCACCACAGCCATCGGTACAGGTATCGGTCAACCAATAGTATCTGCTACATGTAATGTTGGCAAGATTTCTGCAACTGTTTCACAGGGTATAACATATTATATGTATTTCGTAAGCGGTGGGCAGACAATTACGAAGGTTGTCTTTACCCCAGCTAACGGTGCTAAGGAGATGGATAATCTTGAGAAGACAACAAGCATTGCATCTGTAGAAAATAATAATGTGAAGAATGATGTTATCTATGATATCTATGGCAAGAGAATTACAAGTCTCGATGCTCTTCCAAAGGGTAGCCTATATATCAGAAATGGTAAGAAGTATGTGAAATGAGAATAATGCTCTATGAATAGAAATTGCCGTTTGGGTTAGTTCCTTATGGAATCCCCAAACGGCAATTATTTTTATGTAAGAACTATTATAACGTCGATTCGACGAATTGTTTTTTTTGCTGTCTCATAACATTAATTAACGTGAATTCGACGAATTGGCTATATGGCAAACAGCAAGCTGTTTTTAACTG
>CAMKEM010000102.1 GCA_946411565.1 uncultured Prevotellaceae bacterium
GTGTGCTGGTGATACAGGAAAATGATAACCAGTTTCTAATAGCAGGTGGCATAGGCAATCTGATGGTCAGCATAGTATCTGCTAATAAAGAAGTACATATAGGCTATGAGTCGGTTGATGAGATAACATTTACCAGTGAAGGTCGCGAAATGCTGCACCGACTTAATGGAGATGAGACTACATTAGGTGGTCCTGTTATCCGCAACGGAGAAGTAAAGGCATTTAGAATAAAGATGTATGAGTATTAGGACAAAGTTTTTTATACTTCTGATAGCAGTAGTATTATCATTGACTGGAAAGGCGCAGACAGAAAGATTCTGCATAGCCAACAAGGACATAACGGCAGGCATTATAGTGGATGAAAACGACTGGAAGGGAGTTATCCGTGCCGCGCATGATCTGGGTGACGATGTACGTAAGGTAACTGGATTGTCATCGCAAGTAAGACTACTATCATCTGACTCATCATGGATGAAGCAGCCGAAGAGCATTATTGTCGGTACAATAGGCAAAAGTCGAATCATCGACAATATTATAAGGAAGAAGAAGCTCGATGTACGCAAAGTAAAAGGGCAATGGGAATCGTACATCATAGATATTGTCGATGGAAACCTTATTATTGCGGGAAGTGACAAGCGTGGTACTATCTACGGCATTTACGATATTTCTGAACGTATAGGAGTATCTCCGTGGTATTGGATGGCAGATGCCCCCGTAGCTCATAAAGATACGCTCTACTATGATGGCGGATGCTTCGTACAGCCGTCACCAAAGGTGAAGTATCGCGGTATATTCATCAACGATGAGTGGCCTTCGTTTGGCACATGGTGTAATAATCATTTTGGAGGAGTAAATGCAAAGGCATACGAACATATTTTTGAACTATTATTGCGCCTGAAAGCTAACTATTTCTGGCCTGCTATGTGGGCAACTGCTTTTAATGAAGACGATCCTGAATCGCCACGACTTGCCGATGAAATGGGCATTATTATGGGAACTTCACACCATGAACCTATGATGCGCTCACATCAGGAATATCTGCATCGTAAAAATGAAGTTGGACCGTGGGATTATGCTACGAATAAGAATCGTATAGACCAGTTCTTCCGTGAAGGTATGGAGCGTAACAAAAACTATGACAATATCGTTACTATCGGAATGCGTGGCGATGGCGATGTGGCTATGGGTAAAGGTGATGATTCTGAGAATATGAAGATATTGGAAAAAGTTATTCAAGGGCAACGAAAGATCATCAAAGACATATATGGACGTCCTAATGCTGTACCACAGCTTTGGGCTATCTTTACCGAGGTACAGAGATACTATGATGCAGGTTTCCGTGTGCCAGATGATGTAACCCTTCTTTTCTGCGATAATAACTGGGGATATATCCGTCGTAAAGGGCGCGACTTCGAGCGTAAGCGCAAGGGAGGTCTCGGACTTTACTATCACATTGATATGAATGGTGGTCCTTGGAATGACCGATGGGTAAACACTACCACCGTGCCAAAACTGCGAGAGCAGCTAAATATAGCCTATCAATCGGGTATAGATAGAATCTGGATTATCAATGTGGGTGATCTGAAGCCAAAGGAAGTTCCTATCGATTTTATCATGAGATATGCATGGAATCCTGATGCTATAAAGCCAGGTGATGAGGCTAAGTATCTTGAGGATTTTGTTGCAAGTATCTTTGGTAGGAAGTATTCTGCCGAGATTGCCGATATCATCGCAAAATACAGCAAGTATAACCTCCTAAGAAAACCCGAAGTGCAATATCCGGGCATTTTCAACAACGAAGAGATGCTGCACATGAGCTGTAAGTGGCAGGCATTGGTAACACGTTGCGAAAATCTGAAAGCAGAACTGCCTGCCTCAATGCAGGATGCCTTCTATCAGCTTGTGTATTATCCTGTTGTGGGAAGTGCTGGGGTAGCTCAGATTTATAACTACGCTACTCTTGGCGATTCTCTTGCCATAGAAGCCCTGATGAAGAAGGATCAGCAGCTCACCGACTATTATAACAAGCAACTTGCTGGTGGGAAATGGAATGGCATGATGCTCGATAATCATATCGGCTATACTCAATGGTCTATTCCTGAGAAGAATGTGAACCCTCTCGCTCTCAATCTCAGGAAAATGAACAACCCTGTTTCCGATACATCCGATGAGTATTGCATTCCTGCCTATAAATACAGTAGTAAGACTGATACTCCACAGGCAAGTTGGATCTTTCTTCCAGATCTTGGTCGTGGCAAGGGATGTATGGGTTTAAGTAATGTTATGGCTGAAAGCGTTGAAAGCGAGATGAATGCATCTCTTAGCTATGAGGTGGATATGAAGACCAGTCAAGTGGCAATAGGCATACTTCCTGTTCAGGACATATATCCGGAGCGAGGACTTCGTATTGGAGTAAAGATTGACGATCAGCCAATGCAGATAGTCGATGCTCGCCAATGGATTCACGATGAATTCGGCGAATATACCCCAAAAAATCTTGCCGTTTCCAAGGTGTTGAAGCCATTGCCAAATGCAGATAAGCTATTGCTTAGTGGCTGGAGCAATGGACATAAGATGCCACGTCGTGATGAGGTATTCGACAATATCCGCTGGCTGTCAGTAAAATTCGATGTCACTCCCGGCAAGCACACCCTGAAACTTATAATGATAGACCCAGAAATTACAGTAGAACAGATTGTTGTAAATCCAGACAATAACCATTACAGCTATTTCGGTAACAGGTATTTCAAGTAATGTTCTAAGCATAAAAAAGTGGAAATTGACATATAAATGATTCATATTTGTCAATTTCCACTTTTATTTGGATTATTTTTTGTATCTTTGTCACCATCAAGAAATGTAGTTTGACGGTAGCATTGGTAACAACAGAAGTGATATTGCCATCCATAGCCTTGCGCCCTTATGTGCATCACTATTGGATTATGAAGACAAGTGATATGAGCTTGTCGCATATCATTATGCCTGTTGGTTGCCCGAAATTGATATTCCACAGAAAAAGACCGTTTGATATTAATGGTGTGGAAAACATCAAGCTGAGAGCATCTATCATTGGACCTTACGAGAAAGCCATTCGCATTAACACATCGGAAGACTTGGAGATGATAACGGTGTTCTTTATGCCATACGCAGCAAAGATGATCACGAGCATTCCATGTCATGAGTTCTCTAACGATAACGTGGATCTTGAGGATTTGGAGAGCATTGAGTTCAAAGAGCTTAAGATGCGAATCCTTGATGCAGATACTACGGAATCGTGTATAGGTATGATAGAGGATTTCATCATCCGACAACTTACCAAGACACAAGGCTCTCCATATCTCAAGCAATTGATGAATGTTTTCAATCTCATGGCTAACAATCCAGAGGTGCGCATTGACGAACTTGCTTCTGCAGCCAGTCTTAGTGAAAGGCAGTTCCGTCGTGTGTTCATCGACAACGTGGGTATGAAACCTAAACAGATACAGCGCATTCAGCGTTTTCATCTTGCCACGAATGAGATTATCAAATCTATCCCCACGAACATCGATAGGGTTTTATACAAGTATGGCTATACTGACCATAGTCATTTCAACCGTGAGTTCCACGAAATAGTTAACATCTCCCCTACCGAATACATCGCCTTTCTTGAGAGCATCCGTAAGCAAGATATCATGTCTGCGCTCCGCTCATATCATGTGCATGAGTAGTGGCCCTCTAAATCCCCCTGCGTAGGGGGACTTTGGGGTTAGAGGGGAGAGGTTAGAAGGTTAGGGTTGAGAGGGTAGATTTTATCAAGATTTTTCAGAAGATTTTCTCTAGATATCTGAAGGAGCTTGCGACTGAAACAAACCTTGTTTTTCCTCCAAACATTTTCAGCTAGATTTTCATCCTGATTATTGTATAGATTTTAAAATCCAAACAGAAAATCTTGAAATAATCTATTCTAAATATCGGGGAGAAAAATTCTTCTTTGTCTCGCTTGTGTTTCGCTCAGAACGTCGAAGAGGTCGGCGGCCCGAAGGGGACTTGCGGAGCTTGATGAGCTTTTGCGAATAAAGCCAAATCTTAATAAAATCTGTGATTAAAATCTGGGTGAAAATCCTAATGGATTGGATTGACGGAACTCACTTCCGAGCAGAATTTCTGAACTATGTCCGTTTTTTACAAATAAGAGAGAGATTATTTTCATATCTTTGCACCCTAAAGTATTCAAAAGGCATCGGGATTAATATCTTAATTATTAGTCTCTTAATATTTCAAAGTTATGAACATAACAATATTTATCATTGAAGCAATTGCATTGACGGTAGTTTTCACGGCAATGATACTCATCCCTCTCACAAAGAATCCTGTATATTGGATTCATGATTTCCCAGAGGATATACAAGAAGAGTATTTCAAGACTCACGATCTCTTCCCAACTGCTTTCTTCTCAACAACAGTATTGATAAAGAAAAGCATTGGAGCGGTGATCGCATTGGTTATGCTAATATGGATGATATGGCTGGTAGAGGCAAAGACCTTCACTCAGGCTTTCGTTACCAGCTACGGTCTTTGGATGATAATCAATTGGTATGACTGCTTCATACTCGACTGGGTTTTCTTTGCAAACATAAAGTCTGTACGCCTTCCTGGCACAGAGCACATGGACAAGGAATATCACCAGAAAACTTACCATTTCATCCGCTCTCTCTGGGGAATGCTCATCGGCTTCATTCCTTGTATGCTTTGCTCCGTGCTATACGCATTACTCTTCCTTTAGTTGAAAAAACTTAATTTTATCTGTAATAATCCACACCATTATTGCGTCAAATAAGAAAAAATGCAATAATAATGATACTTAGAAATTTCAAAAAAGAAGATGCTCCTATCATTCTTGGTTGGATAAAAAGCAAGACAGATCTGCGGAAATGGAGTGCTGACAGATACCGCGACTACCCTGCCACGCCCGATGAAATGGCGCAACAATATGCTCCTGACAATATAACTTCCCTTACGGCTGAGGATGAGAACGGCAATGTTATAGGGCATATCTCAATACGCATTCCAGACCTTACAAAGCCTCAAACCGTGAGACTGGGCTTCATCATCGTGGATGACTCCCTTCGTGGGAAGGGATATGGTAAGGAACTTATCCGTCAGACCATAGAATATGCTCGAAAGAATCTCAATGCAACAAGCATCTCTCTCGGTGTTTTCAAGAACAATCCCTATGCCCTACATTGCTATGAGTCCGTTGGTTTCAAGGAGATAGAACAGGAGACATATAGCATTGACGGGGAGATGTGGGATGGCGTGGAAATGGAATTGGAAGGTTAGAAAGAAAGGACTCCGCTTGCGCGGAAGGTTGGAAAGTAAATTCGGAGTGTTGGAAAGTAAATTCGGAGGACTCCGCGTAGCGTCTGAGCCTTGCGAAGAAATTAAACCAGTAAATTTATAATTGAAACGAACACAGATAGCACTGATTAAACGGATAATAAATCTGTCAAATTCCGACTGGCTTTTAGCTTGATGAGTTTTGCGAATAATATCAGTAGTCAATAATAATTTACTGAATAAATTTATTTATAATTTACTTTCCAAAAACCTTTCAAGAATAGAATTTAGTTTCGTATAGATGAAAAGAGAAATAAATCCGCAGGAAACATCGCGAGGTGAGGCTTTCAGCCTTTGGATGTCGTCGCCTATGCCGATGGTGACATTGGTGAAGACTTTTAATGTTACCACGTTGCTGGAGCATAGCAAGAAGCAGAAACTGAGTTTCAATATGCTTCTGTGCTGGTGCATTGGCAAGGCTGCAAGTAAGATGGAGGAATTCTATACGCTGCCTGGGAATGGTAAGCTGTTCCGATACGATAGGCTTGCAATAAATGTCATTGTGGAGAATAGTAAAGGTGGCATAAACTCATGCGATATCCCTTTCAATGATGATTTGCAACAGTTTAACCACGATTACCTCACGCTGACAGCACAGGCTTCCAATGAATCGAAAAGCATTATACTCAATGACTATATGGTTATCGGTACATCTGCAATGATACAGACGGAGCTTGACTGCATTGTGAACCAATACACGGATAAGTTCTGCAATCCGATGGTGATGTGGGGCAAATACCGCAAAGGCTGGTTCAAGACAACACTTCCCATCTCCTTCCAGTTTCATCATGTTCAGATGGACGGAGGGCATGGAGCAAGGTTTCTTGAGCACTTGCAAGAAGAAATAAATAAGATGTAAATAGGTATGAAAAGAATACGAGACATATTTGGTTATCTGCTTGGCGGAGTGCTGTTTGTTGCACTCATGCCTGCGATTATGTGGCTGGCATCAGGTCAACCAGCGTTTTGGGAGGCTTTTGATTACAAGGCTGTTATTGCCCTGTTGTTGATGGTTATCGGATTGGTGCTAAGCGTATGGACTATCGTGTATATGAAGCAGCGAGGCAAGGGAAATCCGATGGATGCTTTCGGTCATGAAGTGGCTCCTCGCACACAGCATCTGATGACTGACGGTCCTTATCACATCAATCGCAATCCGATGTTGACAGGAACTCTCATCTATCTGGCTGGTTTTGCCTTATAGCTGTGGCAATGGCAGGCTGTGGTTGTCTGGACACTCTTCTTTGCAATCATGTTTGTTCAGGTAATAAGCGAGGAACGCCGCCTGCATCGTGACTTTGGTGACGAGTATGATGAATATTGTCGCCACACCCGTAGGTTTTAGCATAAAGAAAATTTAGAATAAATAAATTAAATACAATATGAAAGAAATTCTTTACGTTTTGCTCAACAACTATGCAGAGCACGAAATAGTTTTTTTGACAACAGCAATAAAGACTGGCGAAATGGGATTCCGCGAGGATCCTAAGTATGATAATAAGATTGTAGCATCTTCGATGGAACCGGTAAAATCGGTAGGTGGTCTCCGCACTATGCCCGATTACACCTTTGATACTATGCCAAAGGATTATGCAGCATTGGTTCTCATTGGAGGATTCGGATGGTTCACCCCTGAGGCAGACAATGTTCTTCCTTGTGTCAAGGATGCTCTTACAAAAGGTAAGATTGTTGGAGCTATCTGTAATGCTGCCTCTTGGATGGCTAAGCAGGGATTCCTGAATAACATAAAGCATACTGGTAACGGCATTCAGCAGTTGCAGCAATGGGGAGGCGAGAACTATACCAATGAGGCTGGCTATATCAACGAACAGGCTGTGAGTGACGATAACATCGTAACGGCTAACGGTTCTGGCTATCTGGAATTTACTCGTGAGCTATTGAAAGTGTTAGAGAACGACACCCCGGAGATGATAGAACGCTATTATATGTTCAATAAGGTGGGGTTGGTGAAACTGTTCTCTCCACAGCCTCGCTTTATGTTCAATACCATAGGATTGTTTACCAATGACAACAAGGCTACAGTAGATTTCTATACAAAGGCCTTTGGTTTCACCACTTCATGGGATGGTGTGCAGCCAAATGTGGAGATGTTTTTGGGTGAGAATAGAATTATACTCTTCCCACGCAATGCCTTTGAACAGATGGTTTCAAAGAAGTTCCAATATCCAGAAGGACTAAACGGTACTGTAGAGATTAGTCTCGATGTGCCTTCTTTCGCAGATGTTGACAAGGAATATGAGAATGCACTTAAGTATGGGGCTACATATATACTTCCCCCAACAACAGAGCCTTGGGGACAGCGTACTTGCTACGTGGCAGATCCTGACGGAAATCTCATAGAGATAGGCTCGTTTGTTCAGGGAGTTTAGGTATGTTACGTATCTTAATCATAATCTTTGCACTTGCATCGACAATTATGGTGGATGCACAGAATGAGGAGATTGGCGCCTATGTTAGAAAAGGCGGAACGGAGAGTGGCATCAATGCGACAAGCCGTTTCCCCATGTATAGCGTCATGAAATTTCCTCAGGCTCTGTATGTCGCAGACTTTCTTACCAGGAACAACATCGATTTGAATACAGAGGTGATAGTGAGGAAAGATGAGTTGCTGCAAGATACGTGGTCGCCAATGCTGAAAACATTTGAGGACCAAAGGAAGTTTACATATTCTGAGTTGCTTGCCCTGTCGCTTCAACAGAGTGACAACAACGCCTGCGATATTCTCTTCGAGCGATGCGGAGGTCCGGGAGCTGTGGAGAAATACATCCAAAATATTGGATTCAAAGACATTCATATTCAGAAGACGGAGAAGCAGATGCATGCCAACCCGGCACTAAGCAATGAGAACTGGTGTACGCCGCAGGCGATGGTAGAGCTTCTTGACTGGTTTTTTGTACATCACAACGAAAACGAGTCTCTGCGTTACATCTGGAAACTGATGAAGGAATGTCAGACTGGTGGAGATCGTCTGCCTGCCGCAATCCCAGATTCAGCCAAAATCGTTCATAAGACAGGCACAGGATATCCATTGCCTTCAGGTCTGCCATCAGGCATTTGCGATGTGGGTATTATCATATTGGATAATGGTCAGCAATTCCCAATCGCTGTTTTCATTACCGCGCCCTCATCACAATCACGGATTTCTGATGTAGCAACACAATTACTTGAACAATGAAAAGATTACGACTTGGAGCGATACTCCATTTTATCATAGCCATAGGGCATATCGGCTGTCTCTTTGCTTTGGACGAAGCATTCGACGCTTACGGTATCAAAGACGTGATGCATAACATGGTGTTCGGCCACGTCTGGATGCTTTATGCTCTGACCATCTGCCTTGCTTTGGCCTTCGCTCTGGCAGGACTCTATGCCCTTTCAGCCTCTGGCGACTTCCGACGACTCCCATTGACTCGAACGGCCATCGTCGTTATCATTGTGCTCTACAGCCTTCGTGCATTGGCAGGAGGTTGGGCATGTGTGGTGGACTTTAGGTGGCTGCAATTTATTTCATCCGTCATTCCTGCCTTTATAGCGTGGTGCTATTATCCTGGTTTAAAAAATTATCGTCATGGAAATTTCAAATTGGTTTAAGGGTTTCGAGAAAGGTATAGCACGGCTCTCTCCTGAGGAGCGGTCTGCATTCTTCTCGGAATGTGGGAAAAACTGTGTAAATGGCGGCACGCTTTCTGTTTACAAGAAACTCTATGAGGATGCCAAAGGAGACATGGATGTGTTCTTTCTGATGGCTAATGAATTGCCTGGAGTAAAAGGTGAGGTTGTTGAGAAAGGTCATGTTTATCGACTTATCTTCTTAAAATGCACCTGTGAGTTGTGTAAAAAGGGATATGTCACTACGCCTTTGCTCTGTGAATGTTCACGCCAAAGTGTGATTTATTCGCTGCGCAGTTTATGGAAAGACAAGAACTTCATCGTAACGCTTTGTCATTCCATCTTGGGTGGTGGGACAGATTGCGAAATGAGAATAGAGGTCGATAGATAAAGCGAATCCCAATCTCCTGTCAGCATCGCGAATTGCATTGTCTCTGCCTTTGCTCTTGGTGGATGCAATGGCGGTGCCCTTCTGGACGCTCTACGTGACAGCTGGCTGGACTGATTTCTACTTCTTCGAGTACGAAGTCTCTAAGTATTAAAATAGTGTTAAATAGCAGAAAACTTTTGACTCGTCCCTAAGGTCATGGTATAACTTTGCAGTCGCTTAGCAAAACATCGCGCGATTATGAGTTACAAAACAAAATTAAAAATCGGAGAGTTCTCGCAGATGATGCAGGTCACGGTAAAGACCTTGCGTCACTATGAGCAGAAAGGACTACTCTTGCCTGACGAGGTGGATGAGTGGACTGGTTACCGCTATTACAGTATTGAACAGATGCAGAAGCTTAACACTATTCGTGATCTTCAACGTCTTGGCTTCTCTCTGGATGAAATAAAGGAACTATACGACGAAGATTCGCATACCCCAAGCATCCGGAAGATAACGGAAAAGATACACGAGACGGATAAGCAACTGCAACAGCTCATTGCACGGCGCCGTAAACTGCTTGACTGGAGAATCTCTCGCAAAGAAATCAAAACAATGGAAAAGTTCTCTATTCAGTCATTGCCAGAGATTATCGTGGCAAGCCATCGTGAAGTTAGACCCGACTATGCCGCCATCGGCCCAATGTGTTACGAGAAGATAGGACCTGAGATGCAGCGTCTTGGCTGTAAGTGTCCACCTCCTGGCTATTGCTTTACTATAGAGCATAACAAGGAATACACGCCTACAAACATCGACATTGAGTATTGCGAACAGGTGGAGGAGATGG
>CAMKEM010000103.1 GCA_946411565.1 uncultured Prevotellaceae bacterium
TTGTCAGTTCAGCATCGGAGATGCGTTTTATTTTGAATTCGTCGAATTCACGTTATTTACGTTAAAACTGCGTTTTTTTGCAATCGTGTAATTTTTTTGCACACTTTTAACCTAAAATTAACGTAAATTCGATGAATTATCACATAAACAGATATTCGTGATTATTTCTGCAAATAATAATAAGGGAAACGGATTTTTCTGATTTATCTGATAGCTAGCGCAGTAAGAATTCCGCGATTTTCTCAGATAAATCAGATAAATCCGCTTCCCTTTTTTTCGTCGAACTCACGTTAAAATTATATTATTTAAGTTCCGCAAGCTCCACTTGTAAGGAGTTCAAGGAGTACATGGAGTTATTCGCTGAGGCTCATCAAGCTGAAGCAAGTCAAGACGAATGTATTAAGCGATAAAAACTATTGTCTTGTACTACTTAAGCGACTTTAGGAGCGAAACTACTTGTACTCCTTGAACTCCTTAAACTGAGCAAGTTACAAACTTGCGGAAGTTTAATAATGGTTCAATGGTTCAATAGTTCAATATTTTTTAGTAATACCCTTGGGGTAATTCGTAATTACTCCTTAACCCACTTGTTCTTATGCTTCGCCCTCTGCGGAGTGGCATTGACACCACTACCGTATTTCTTCTTCGTGGCACCACGATACTGGTTCCAGCGGTCTATGATCTTATCTACATACTCGGCGGTTTCTGAGCCTCGCATATAGCCGTTCTTGACCACTGGATCATTGTAATACTGAGGGGACTGCAATCCAAGAACGAATGTCTTTACATCGCTCCATCGCTGATGGTTCCTGCCGTATTTCTTTGCAAGTGCCATAGCATCACGGATATGGTGATAACCGCCGTTATAGCACGCAAGGGCGAACTTAACACGCTCACTACGTACTGGAACATCGCTGAACTTGCCCTGTAACTGTGCCATATACCTACACGCTGCCGCTATGTTGGCTTCTGGCTCGTATATCTGCGCCCTCGGCAGTCCTATCAGATCGGCTGTCCCTGGCATTATCTGCATCAATCCGCAAGCTCCTGCCCATGAATGTGCCTTTGGGTCGAAACATGACTCCTGATAGCATTGCGCAGCGATGAGTGTCCAGTCGCATCCTGCCACCGTGGCATATTTTCTGAAAAGCGCATCATAGCGAGAAATGATAGCATCTTTCCTGTTGAGCATGAAAGGATAGACGTGTCTCTTCACCTTACCTACGGTGAACATTGAGTGCATCTCTTGCTTTACCTGCGTGACGAGTTCAGGCTTATACCATGCTTTTAGTTCATTGGCTATCTCTCCCTTGCTATCTGCCACTTTCCACGAATTGTAGTCGGAGAAAACGGCAATGTCTCCCTCTCCATCGGCAAGGCGTTTCATAACCTCGGCTGAGTCCTTGCACACCTCCACACGAAGTCCTACACCCAGTTTCTGCGCGAATTTCTCGCAGAGCAGATACTGGAGTCCCATGCCGTGTCCGTGATAGTCGTAATACGTATTCGGTCCTGACACGGTGAGCATTATCATCTCTCCTGCATCCACGATATCACTTAGCGACACAGCCCCAGCCGTATCTACCTGCTCAACAGGCGCACCATCCTCGCCTATCGTCTCTCCCCAAGGAGTGACGGTGGGTTTTGAGGAACTTTCACATCCTAAAATTGACACAAGTGTCAAGAATAAAATGAAAGAAAATGATGCAAATTTCATTTGGCTAATTATATTGGAAAGTAAATTAGTAGTAAATTTATTCAGTAAATTACAAGAATGAAATTTCCTTGCGGCAAATGCCGCATAAGTAATTTAACGTGAGTTCGACGAATTGGCTATATAGCAAACAGCAAGCTGTTTTTAACTGACAATAATTACCAATCTTACCAATCTTAGTCCAATAATTATCAATTTTATCTCTTTTTTATTGGTTGAAGATTGGTAAGATTGGTAATTATTGTCAGTTCAGCATCGGAGATGCGTTTGTTTCGAATTCGTCGAACTCACGTTAATTTACAGTCCATGAATTTACTGAAAATTTACTTTCCCAAAACTATCTAATCTCTTCCACCACAGTCTTCATTCCCTTAATCTTCGCCCCTGCCGTATTCTTCAGCACAGCACGAAGACTCTTTCTGTTGATGGCGGCATAGCAATAGCGGTCATACACGTCAATACGTCCAATCTCGGCACTCTTCAAACCACCAATCTTGCAGAGGAAACCAACGATGTCGCCCTTGCTGATCTTATCCTTCTTGCCCTTGCCGATATAGAGAGTGACCATCTGCGGAAGGACTGGCTTTGCCACCTCTGACTGCACCAGATACTCTTCTGGCTCAAGTTCCACGAACTCTGGCATTTTCTCCTCTGGACCGAGCAGGAAGAAGGTTCTGCCTGACGCATCCCAACGGGCAGTTCTACCCACACGGTGGATGTATTCCTGCTGACTAAGTGGCAAGTGATAGTGAATGATGTTGCCTATCTTCGGGATGTCGAGTCCGCGGGCTGCAAGGTCGGTACATACCATTATCTGCACAGAACCATTGGAGAACTGATGCAATGCCTGTTCACGCTGTTTCTGGTCGAGACCGCCATGAAAAACGACATGACAGAAGCCGTTTGCCTTAAGATACTCGGATGTGCGCTCGATGGAGTCGCGGTAGTTAAGGAAGACAATGGAGGCCTCTCCCCCCGCCCTCTCCCGTAGAGAGGAAGCCTGTCCGATAACGGTTCCTGCACCTATATCAGAAAGCAACAAAGCAAGCGCGCCGAGCTTATCCTTTTCCTGACTACGCACGAGGAATGACTCTACACGATCGTTTGTCTGCTCATTCTCTGGGATGAAATTGAGCTTTGTGGTGCGTCCCATGTTCACGAAACGTGGGATATCATCCATATCGGTGGCAGAGAGCAACACACGACGGCAGTTGTCATCCACGAAACCGAGTATAGCACTCATCTCACGCGCAAAGCCCATCTCAAGGCATTTGTCGAACTCATCAATGACAATGACCTGTACGCTGTCGCATAGTATATTGCCTTTCTCAAGATGATCAAGAAGACGTCCTGGGGTGGCGAACACCACCTGCGGATTTACCTCACGCATCTTACGATGCTCATCCATTGTGGCACGACCACCATAGCAAGCCATGCTTCGCAATCCACACTTGAGGCTCTGCAATACTTCGTGCGACTGCAAGGCAAGCTCTCTGCCTGGCACAATAACAAGCATCTGCACGTTGATGTCGTCCCTATCCAACTGCTCTTGCAACGGGAGCATATACGCCAAGGTCTTTCCCGTTCCTGTTGGAGAGAGTACAACAACATCCTTTGAGGTAGAGGTCAATTCCTTACCCACAGCAATCTGCATAGGGTTAAGGCTCCTCACCCCTATTTTATTTAATATATCGTTCATTCTATTCCTATTGTCTAAATGAAAAATGAAAAGTGAAAAATGAAAAATACAAGTTACCATCGTATGGTTGTGACTATACACGAAAATACTAATCTGTATTTTTCATTGTTCATTTTTCACTTTTCATTTCTTATAGCTCACTAAACTCCTTACCCATATTCAGATTCAGATACACATTATACAGCACAGGACGCCACTTTGCACGCTCATTAGGCTGAAGCTCACGGAATTTCTCCATATAGGGGCGACATTTCCTGTATAATGCCTGAAGCTGTTTCTCACGTTCCTTACGCTTGGCTGCTGGTCCTTTGTCCAGTCCCATTGTCTGGTTATAGTATGCCAGCGCATTGTTGTAATATACCTCTGCAACGGTATCATTCTCGGCTATCAACCTATCGCCCAGAGCCACGCACTCATCATAGCGTGCAAGGTTCAAGAGCAATGTCTGCCTTATCACCTTAGTGGCATAGTCGGCAGTATCGGCGGCAAGTGCCTTAGTAGTTACACCGAGGGCTGCCTCATAGTTGCTACGGCTGCAATGAATATCAACAAGGCGTGAGAAGAAATATCTATTTCGTGGGAAAGCATTCACGCCCTGCGCAAGAAGTTGCTCGTAGCGAGCTGAGTCCCTTCTCTCATTATATATCTCTGCAAGATACTGCAACGTGGTTTCAAGACGAGGACGATACTTCAACGCCTCCTTCTCGTATTTTAGTGCCATTGGGAAGTTCTCGCTCCTATAGCCTGCCACGAGCATGACGTAACTGGCGTGCTGTCTATATACAGAATCCACCCTGAGCGCATTCTCCATCATAGGCCATTCTGGTGCCATGAGATATGTATCCACGCATTTCACCGCATCCTGATACATACGATGGTTGAGCAGGAAGACGCTACCTGTGTATAGGTTGCCATACAACTGCGAGAGCAACTGCGCATTATCCCTACGGTATGAGTACTCTATTTTTCCCTTCTCATTAGGCAGAGCCTCGATACTATCAAAACGTGCCGCAGCCTCGAATATCTTTCGTGCAATGAGGAAGAGTTGCGTGGTGTCATATTTCTGATGAAGGTACAACTTCTCGTTGCCTTGATTATACTGCATACGCAAAGCCTCAATGAGGGTGGCGTGCAATCGCTTATCGCGAATGTTCACGGAATCCTGCATCAGCTTCCTCATGGCATTCTCGGTCTTGTCGAGGTTCTTGTTCTGCTTTAGATTGACTTTCGCATCGCCAAGTTGCTTCTTCACCTCCGCCTTGCGAAGTTTGTCTGCCGCCTTTGCGTCCTGCGTCTGGGCAGCAGCCGAATTATCCTGCGCAAAGACACCCAAGGCACACTGCACAGATAAAAACAACAGTAAAATAGAGACAATCCTTTTCATTTCAATAGTATATATCTTCGCACGAAGGAAATGGTGCGGGTATAGTATCAATACTGATGCACCTTTCCGTTTTTTTTCGAGTACACGAGTGCAAAGTTACACATTTTTTGGCAGAACAACAAAAATACGGTCCAAAAACTAAATCAAGATGAATGTTTCTTGAATTTCCCGACTATTTTTGCCTATTTTCGTGGGATATTAGCGTGAAAATAAACGCATCTCCGATGCTGAGATTTATCGCAGACCCACTGACCACAGGGAAGTAACTTGCTGCTTGCTATATATGCAATTCTGCAAACTATGCTATATAAACACAAAATCGGCACCCGCCATTGCGACGGATGCCGATTCCTATATTCTTTCTACTTTATTCTTTCTACTTTACACTATAGAAATTACTCACCGAGCATCTTAGAAATCTCGTTAGCCTTCTCGGTCTCACCGAGAGCGTTGTAGAGCATACGGAGCTGGTAAGGCCAGTTAGATACCTTCTCGCGTGTTGGATCAAGCTCACGAACCTTCTCGTAGTAACCAACAGCCTCCTTGAGGACGTCCTTTACCTTTGCATCGTTCTCAGCAGAGATACGACCGTTGCTGCTAAGTGACTCGTTGAGGTCGAAGCCCTTTGAGCTTGCGCAAACACCGAGGTTGAACCATACCTGTACCCATGAAGGATCGATCTCTACAGTCTTCTTGAAGCTCTTGATAGCCTCATCGTAGTTCTTTGCGTTCATTGCATTCTCACCCTTGATAGCGTATGCCATCTTGTTGTTTGGATCCTTTGCAATAGCATCGTTAAGAATCTTCTCAGAAAGCTCCTTCTCGCCGATAGCGTTGTACATAGATGCAATCTGACCCATGTACTTGTCAGCGTTGATATCGTTGAGTCTCTTGAGATAAGCAATAGTATCAGCCTTTGTCTTGAGGTTCTTTGTGAGTGCAGAAACGAGATACTGCTCTGCGTTCTCCTTTACGTCGTCGCACTTGAGAGCCTTCTCTGCATAATCAGCAGCCTTCGTCCAGTTCTCCTTGTTGTAGTAAGCAGCAGCAGCAAAGAACTGTGCATAGCCGATGTATGGATCACCTGCCTTGAGAGCCTCAGCGAAGAGTGGGCTTTCAGAAGAGTTGATGTAAGCGTTAGCAAGGAAGAGCTTCTTGTCAGGATCTGTTGTCTCGTTAGCAGCGTTGATGAGAACGTTGCGGAATGTAGCGAGACGGTCAGCGTTCTTCTTACGGAACTTAGGAGCTACCTTACCCTTATCGTTAGGCTGGTTGTCGAACTCGTCGCACTTAACAGCCTCGTTGAGAGCGTTTACGATAGGAGTGTAGGTGTCAACCTCTACCTTTGTCTTCTGCATATTAGCGAGAGTGATAGTTTCGAATGCCTTGCTTGCATCAGGGAAAACAATCTCTACAAGCTGATTGTAGCCCTTAGCCTTCTGCTCAGCAGAAAGACCAGAGAGAGCACCATTCAGAGTAGCTGTTGCCTCTGAATAAGACTGTCCTTTCATCTGCTTCACGATGTCCTGAGCAAATGAAGTTGTAGCGAATGCTGCTACAAGTGCTGTGAAAATAATCTTCTTCATAATTGTTGAATTTAGACCCACCCCCATCCCCCTCCCATAAAGGGAGGGAGTAGATAGTCTTTATCATTATAGAGGGTATGGCACGTTAATTTTTAGTTTTAGCTGTTATTATTTATTCTTTATTTATTTTACCCATCCCCCTTATGCAGACTTTTGTATCCACTCCCTCCCCTTTATGGGGAGGGTTTGGGGAGGGGGCTTTTTTACTCTGTTGTCTCTGAGTCTTCAGAAGAATCCTCTACTTCTTCATCATATTCCTCTGGCTCCTCATCAACGTGCATCACCTTACATACGCTTGCGATGTAGTCGTTCTTCTTCTTGAGGTCGATGAGCTTCACACCCTGAGTGCCACGGCTCATTACACGACAACCAGCAACGGCGAAGCGGATAGTGATACCAGACTTATTGATGATCATGAGATCCTCATCATCCTGTACGTTTTCGATAGCAAGGAGTTCACCAGTCTTGTCGGTAATGTTGAGAGTCTTCACACCCTTAGTGCCACGGTTTGTTACGCGGTAGTCCTCTACCTTCGTACGCTTACCATAGCCCTTGTCGCTGACTACCATTACAGTATCGTTGTCAGGATCGTTGACCACAATCATACCTACAACGTAGTTATCAGGATTGTTCTCAAGGTCGAGGTTCATACCACGAACACCAGTAGAAACACGACCCATAGTGCGGATTGTTGACTCGTTGAAACGAACTGCACGACCATTACGGCTTGCGAGGATAAGCTCGTCAGTACCGTTGGTGAGCATTACGTTTACAACCTCGTCGCCCTCGTTGATATTGATAGCGATAACGCCCTTTGAACGTGGGTGTGAGTAGTCGGCAAGACGTGTCTTCTTGACAACACCACTCTTTGTTGCGAATACCACGTTGTGAGTCTGCAAGAACTGCTCATCAACGAACTTCTGGCTCTTGATGGCGAGAACAGCATTAACAGAATCGCCAGCCTCAAGCTGAAGGAGGTTCTGGATAGCGCGTCCCTTAGAATCCTTGGCACCCTCTGGAATCTCATAACACTTGAGCCAATGTACTCGTCCCTGACGGGTGAAGAACAGAAGCATATCGTGAGCATCAGCAGCATAGAGGAACTCTGTGAAGTCAGACTCACGAGTACGAGAACCGCGAGAACCTACGCCACCCTTTGACTGCTGCTTGTACTCATCGAGAAGAGTACGCTTGATATAACCGAGATGGCTGATTGTGATAGCCATAGCATCGTTTGCGTAGAAGTCCTCTGGGTTGAACTCCTCTGATGTGTATTTGATCTCTGTACGACGTGGATCGCCATACTTCTCCTTAACCTCCAAGAGTTCGTCCTTCATAACCTTCTTGCAAAGCTCTGGATCATCGAGAATCTGCTGCAAGTATGCGATGAGTTTCTCAAGTTCCTCATACTCAGCATGAAGTTCCTCAACACGCAGACCTGTGAGCTGTGAGAGTCGCATATCAACGATAGCCTTTGACTGAAGCTCGTCGATGTTGAAACGCTCTTCCAAAGCACGCTGAGCATCAGAAGGGCTCTTTGAAGCGCGGATTATCTTTACAACCTCGTCAATATTGTCAACGGCAATAATCAAGCCCTCAAGGATATGAGCGCGAGCCTCTGCCTTCTTCTTATCAAACTTAGTACGACGGATAGTAACGTCGTGACGATGCTGCACGAAGTACTTCACACATTGCTTGAGTGTGAGAAGACGTGGACGTCCCTTAACGAGAGCGATACAGTTAACGGAGAATGAGCTCTGGAGATTTGTCATCTTGAAGAGCTTGTTCATCACAACGTTAGCATTAGCGTCACGCTTAACGTCAACAACGATACGCATACCCTGACGGCCAGTCTCATCGTTCACGTTAGAGATACCGTCAATCTTGCCTTCCTTGACAAGCTCTGCGATATACTCAATGAGCTGCTGCTTGTTTACGCCGTAAGGAATCTCTGTAACGACGATCTTATCGTGAGAGTCATCTGACTCAATCTCAGCCTTTGCACGAATAACGATACGGCCACGACCAGTCTCGTAAGCATCCTTAACGCCCTGAATGCCATAGATATATGCACCAGTTGGGAAGTCAGGAGCCTTAATATACTGCATGAGACCGTCAGTATCGATATCCGGATTGTCGATATAGGCACAGCAACCGTCAATCACCTCACCGAGGTTATGGGTAGGGATATTAGTAGCCATACCTACAGCAATACCATTACCACCATTTATAAGGAGGTTAGGAATCTTTGTAGGCATCACGGTTGGCTCTGTGAGGGTATCGTCGAAGTTGTTAGCCATATCAACGGTATCCTTCTCGAGGTCATCCATGATGTGCTCACCCATCTTTGAGAGACGGCACTCCGTATAACGCATAGCAGCTGCAGAGTCACCATCTACAGAACCGAAGTTACCCTGACCGTCAACGAGCGTATAGCGCATGTTCCAGTCCTGTGCCAAGCGCACGAGGGCACCATATACAGAAGAGTCACCATGTGGGTGATATTTACCGAGCACCTCACCTACCACGCGGGCACATTTCTTGTAAGGGCTCGTACTTGTATTGCCGATGCCGAGCATACCATAGAGGATACGACGGTGAACCGGCTTGAATCCGTCACGGACATCAGGAAGGGCACGCGCCACGATTACCGACATAGAGTAGTCGATATACGATGACTTCATTTCTTCCTCGATGTTGATCTTGATAATTCTATCACGATCAAAAGTCTGTGTTTCGTCTGTCATTTATTTTTTGGTTGATATTTTTACGTCAAAATCGCGTTTTTGGCTGTTTTTAGAGCCTCTGGCGCGTTTTACATCAATTTAGCGGATGCAAAAATACAACTTTTTTTTGACATTACAAAGGCTTAGACGCGTTTTTTTAGGATTATTAAGGATAGTTTCCAACCCCTACCCTCGCCTTTCCCTACAACCGCTGATATATTCAACGTTCAGCCACTCGAAATAAGTGGTATCATCAACCCTTCTTCCTCCCTTACAAAAAGTAACCAAACTCGGTGAAGCTCCCATCTATGTCCGTTCCTATATGGGAATTTCACCGAGTTTGGTTAGGAGGAACATAGGAGGATCAACGGACTTTTTACCTTATTTCCTTGGCGATATTGGATTTTTTGATTACTTTTGCCTCAAAAAATAACACGATATAAATGAAAAGGATTTACATCTTACTATCCATCGTTATTTTTGCATTATCAGTTTGTCACGCACAAGTCGATAATAAATTTGATGCATCATCATTAAAAATAAATTTGATGCATCATCATTAAACAACGAACTGGATTCTATTACGGAGATAATACTAAGCGGGAAAATAAACTTCCAGTTTGCTAATATTGATTATACCCCAAACGACAAAGATGTGGATCGTTGTATTGAAATCTGCGATACTCTTATTGCGCATAAAATCGGACATGATCCGATAATAATCAAACTCCGAATACTCTCAATAGCAAAGCGATATAAAGAATTTATTGAGTTTGGCAATAGCGAAATATGTTCTGCACATGATTTTTATCCTGTACCTGGTGTTTTCAAATGCAGATTAAACGCTATGCAAAGTCATCTCGACGGAGACAAGAAGGGCGAGAAAAAACATATTAAATTAGCATTAGAAAAAATCAATCAATATATTAAAGACAACAAATCGACATTTGAAAGTCTTTTGAAGATGAATCAAGAGGAATTTGATTCTATCCTAAATAATTCATAGAGGCACAAAAAAAGAAGCGTTTTTCTTTGTCAT
>CAMKEM010000104.1 GCA_946411565.1 uncultured Prevotellaceae bacterium
CGAGGTAATCATGAAGTCTATCACGATTCTCCTTTCCTTTGACAATTATAGGGAATAGATGATATACATTCTGCTCGTCAGAAAGAAGGTCAGGAAGGGAAATTAAAGGATGACTGATATGCTCGTAATAGTAATGCGCGACCTCCTTACGATGTTCATTATCCTCCATGAGATATTTCAACTTCACATCAAGAACAGCTGCCTGAATCTCATCAAGACGACTATTGCGGCCTGCATATTTGAAGACATATTTCCTTTGTGAACCATAATTGGCAAGAGCACGAACAGCAGATGCAAGTTCCGAATCATTTGTCGTTACAGCACCTCCATCTCCAAGTGCTCCAAGGTTCTTTCCTGGATAGAATGAATGGCCTGCAGCATCTCCAATGCTTCCTGTAACACGACCATCAAAAGACTTACAGCCATGACTTTGCGCACAATCCTCTATGAGTTTCAGGTTATACTTTTTGCACAGATCACCTATTTTGTCGGTATATGCAATTCTACCATACAGATGAACGATAGTGATAGCTCTTGTCTTTGGCGTGATAGCTGTCTCTATTTTTTCATCATCTATCTCAAGGGTATTCGGCTTTGGCTCTACAAGTACTGGTACAAGTCTGTTTTCTGTTATTGCCAATATAGTAGCGATATATGTATTTGCAGGCACGATTACCTCATCACCAGCCTTCATAATGCCCATTTCGATATAGGCTCTGAATATCCAGATTAACGCATCCAAGCCATTGGCACATCCTACAGTATATCTTGTTCCGACAAATTCTGAGTAGTGTTTCTCAAATCGTTCATTCTCCTCACCTTGAAGATACCAACCGGAATCGACAACCCTTCTGACAGCCTCATTGATTTCTTCGGCATGAAGGGCTGTTACATCCTTTAAAGAGAGAAATGGAATTTCCTTCTTCATAATACCTCTTATGTGATTCTTATATGGTTCTTATGTGAATCCTAACCAAACTCGATGAAGCTCCGCTTTTTCCTAGTAAAAATGGGACTTTCACCGAGTTTGGTAGGATTTACAACGGAACTACTACGGAGGAACAACGGAATCAAAAGGAATTCATTTTTTCTTCCCATCCAGCCAGTCCTGATAAACGACCCACCACCCTTTACGCTCAAAGTGAGTTCGAAGGGCAAAGAACTTAAAGCCACGGCTCTTCTTTAATCTGACAAGAACGAAGTATGTGCCCCATACAAAGATAGCTCCAGAAAGAATGACAAGATACAACTGTATATCTGCTGACAAATTCAGCCAATAAGCTATGTTACTGGTTAGGAAGACAACAAGACTGATTAATATCTCACTAACGGCTGTAAAAGCATGACTGAAGCCACAATCAACGAAAGCATGATGAAGGTGAGTCCTGTCTGGTGAGAACGGGCTTCTGCCTTGTATCATTCTCATTACCATTACTCGAAGGGTATCGAAAACTGGTACGCTAAGAATACTGAGGGAATTGGCTATAGGACAAAGACCGCCTGGGAGTCCTCTCTCAATACCATAGAACGAAAGATAGCGTATCACAAACCATGTAAGGAGAATGCCCATCATCATAGTTCCTGCATCACCTATGAACATTCTGGATTTTGAGCCAAAAACATTATGCACAAGGAATGGCATCAAGGAAAACGCCATTGTAAAGGCTACTACAGAATTCGGAATATCGTCAAGGTGAAAATAGTTCGCACCAAAATAAAGGCTACATGCTATACAAAGACCAGAGGAAAGTCCATTAATGCCATCTATCATATTAATGGAATTGATAATACCGACTCCTGCAAAAACAGTCAATGGAACTGCAATGGTCCATGGAATCTGGTATATGCCCCAAAGACCATTGAAGTTATCAATACACATGCCACTACCATAAATAAGCACAAGTACGGCGAATATCTCTATTATTATGCGGAATATAGGCGAGAGACCGGTAAGATCGTCAAGAGCTCCTATATATAACATTGCTGCCATCATCATCACAATCGGGAAGATAAGGGTAAGGTCGGCCATAGTACATGCCATTCCAAGTCCACATATTACGCCCATAAATACGGCAATTCCCCCAAGCATAGGTACAGGATGACGTTGCAGTTTCCTTTCTCCCGGATTGTCGGTCAGATTACGCGCCTTAGCAATCCTAAGAATCTTGGAATGTACTTGTGACACAGAGAATAATGCAACAAGTGACGATAATATGATGATCAGCAAATCTTTCATCCTGTTTTATGTTATGTGTTTCTCTATTAGTCAATGGTTTTCCACTCTGTCGCACTATCCAAGAACAGGCGACAGAGTGGGAAAATATTTAGTCACGCTTAAAGATATCACGTGTATATACCTTATCAAGCACGTCATCAAGGATTGAGTCGTAACGGTTGGCAATAATCGCCTTTGACTCAGCCTTGAACTTAGCCAAATCATTAACAACTACAGAGCCGAAGAATGTGCTACCATCCTCAAGTGTTGGCTCATAGATAATTACGTTTGCGCCTTTTGCCTTGATACGCTTCATGATGCCCTGAATTGCAGACTGACGGAAGTTGTCAGAATTAGACTTCATGGTAAGGCGATATACGCCGATGGTACATTCCTTCTCCTTGCTTGCATCCCACTGTCCGTTCTCGCTATAATAACCAGCTTTCTTCAATACAGCATCTGCTATATAGTCCTTACGAGTGCGGTTTGACTCCACAATGGCAGTCATCATATTCTGAGGCACATCCTGATAGTTGGCAAGGAGCTGCTTTGTATCCTTTGGAAGACAGTAGCCACCATATCCGAATGATGGGTTGTTGTAGTGTGTGCCAATACGTGGGTCAAGTCCGATACCCTGGATAATAGCCTGAGAATCAAGTCCCTTAACCTCGGCATAGGTATCAAGTTCGTTAAAGTATGATACGCGGAGAGCAAGGTATGTATTGGCAAAGAGCTTAACAGCCTCAGCCTCCTTCATGCCCATGAGGATAGTATCAATATCTTCCTTGATAGCACCTTCCTGAAGAAGTGAAGCGAAGGTCATAGCAAACTCTTCTGCCTCTGGATTTCCTATTGCCTGAATAGCAGCATTCTCCTCATCCCATGTCTTATCTGCACCCGTTGGCAATGGCTTTGGGAAGCCTACGATGATACGTGATGGATAGAGGTTATCATAAAGAGCCTTACTCTCACGAAGGAACTCTGGAGAGAAGAGCAGATTGAAATGCTTACCCTTGAGAGCTGGATCCGTGAGGAACTTGAGGGCATACTTAACATAGAGCGAACGTGTGTAACCTACAGGAATGGTTGACTTGATAACCATTACAGCATCTGGATTCACGCTAAGTACGAGGTCGATTACATCCTCAATATGGTGTGTGTCAAAGAAATTCTTAACAGGGTCATAGTTAGTAGGTGCAGCAATAACCACAAAGTCTGCATCTGAATAGGCACTCTTACCGTCAAGAGTTGCGGTTAAGTTCAGTTCCTTCTCTGCGAAATACTTCTCAATATACTCGTCCTGAATAGGCGAGATACGGTTGTTGATTTTCTCTACCTTTTCAGGTACGACATCAACAGCCACTACTTGATGCTTCTGGGAAAGAAGTGTTGCGATACTAAGTCCTACATAGCCTGTTCCGGCTACTGCGATCTTTAAATTTTTGTAATCTCTCATTTTGATTTTTTGTTTTAGTTTATCTCATTTGGTGTCATAACAGAGATAATGTCCTAACACGAAATGAATCTTTTATTAATTAGTTGTTATAAATATTTACGTTAATGATATACACGACTAAAATCACAACAATAAATACATATTGCTGTGTCTCAACCGTTTGTTAGTATCAAATTACGCTACTTGGGAATTTTTCCGACTCAGCATAATTTCGTACAAAGGTAATGCTTTTTCGCGAAATAAATGCAGAAAAACGAAGAAAATACCAAAATGTTGGGAAATTACCAGTCGGATAGAAGTTTTTCTGTTATAAATTAGGTGGTGTCGTTTTTATTTAGTACCTTTGCAAGTCACTTATTCATTTAAGTCAAAAAAAATGTTTAGCAAAGAAACTTACATACAACGTCGTGTGGTTCTGCGTGAACTCATAGGAAATGGAATAATCATCCTTTTCGGTAACAACGAATCCCCTTGCAACTATCCATCTAACGGATATTATCCATTCCGTCAGGATTCATCTTTCCTCTATTATTTCGGTCAGAAGGAAATAGGACTGATTGGTGTCATAGATTGCGACAACGGTCAAGAATGGCTTCTTGGCGATGATGTGGATGTTGAGGATATCGTATGGTATGGTTCTGTACCTACTATCTCTGACCTTGCCTCTGAGGTTGGCGTTGCCAATTCCGCTCCTTGGAAGAAGATTGAGGATATTATTGCCGATGCAAAGCGTACTAATCGCAAGATTCATTTCTTGCCTCCATATCGTCATGACAACCAGATTCAGATTATGGATCTGCTCGGCATTCATCCTTACAAGCAGAAGGAAGCAGCCTCTCTCGAACTTATCAAGGCTGTGGTTAAGATGCGCTCTAAAAAGACAGCCGAGGAGATTGAGGAACTTGAGCGTGCAGCCGTAATAGGCTATGAGATGCACACAAAGGCTATGCGATTGATTCGTCCGGGAAGAACAGAGAAATTCATCGCAGGTCAGATAGATAGCATGGCTCTTTCTCTGGGTTCACACGTCAGTTTCTCCACAATATTCTCTCAGCATGGCGAGATAATGCATGGCAATCCTTCGCAGAACAAGCTTGAAGATGGTCGTCTTGTGCTTTGTGATTGTGGTGGTGAGACAATGGATCATTATTGCTCAGACAATACCCGCACTATGCCTGTAAATGGCAAATACACCCAACGCCAAAAAGAGATTTATGACATCGTGGACAAGTGTCACGACTTGACTCTGAGCGTTGCAAAACCAGGAGTAAAGTATTTTGACGTGCATCTTGCAGTTTGCCGATTGATGACTGAGCGACTAAAGGAAGTAGGTTTGATGAAAGGCGATGTCGATGAGGCTGTAGCTGCCGGAGCTCATGCTATGTTCCTGCCTCATGGCCTTGGTCACATGATGGGTATGGATGTGCACGACATGGAAGGTCTTGGTCAGATATACGTAGGCTTTGACGAAGAGACACGTCCTAATCTCGAACAGTTTGGCACGAACTGTCTCCGCATGGGCAGACGGCTGGAAGAAGGCTTCGTAATAACAGATGAACCAGGCATTTACTTCATCCCAGCCCTTATCGACGACTGGCGTTCAAAGGGTCATTGCAAGGAATTCATCAACTACGACCTCTTGGAAACCTACAAGGACTTTGGTGGTATCCGCATCGAGGACGACCTTCTCATAACCAAGGACGGTTGTCGTTTCCTCGGTGAAAAGCGAATCCCATATCATACCAAAGATGTGGAGGAGTATATGGAAAGAAACAAGGAATAGAAAGCCAATCTTTCTCCGAAAATCTTTTCTTAGAAAGTAAATTCGAAGTAAATTAAACCAGTAAATTATAAACAATAAATTAAGACATTAAATTTCTATGACTAAGGATGAATACATGGAAATGTATAATGTGGTAGGAGCAGCAATGAAAGTACACGAAGTATTAGGCCGTGGACTTGAAGAGGCTATCTACCAAGAATCCTTAGAAATAGAAATGAAAAATCGGGATATGATTCCCGAACGAGAGAAAGCTATTGATTGTTTCTACAGAGGAACAAAACTCAAGAAGCATTATGTAGCTGATTTCTATTACAATGGTATAATCATTGAACTAAAAGCGGTCAGTAAAGTCCTTCCAGAACATAGGGCGCAACTGTTCAACTACATGAGACTAACTCATACAAACAGAGGCTTGCTTATAAATTTCTTCGGAAAGCACCTCTATGCAGAGCGCTATTGGTATTTGGAACATTTAGATGATTTCATTCTCCTTACAGAGGATAATTTCAAGGATTATATCGAGGAATAAATTTTCAAAATAAAAATTTACTGTTTACAATTTACTGATTTAATTTACTCCCAATTTACTTTCCACGCCTCCGCGTAAGCGGAAGTCTTTTAATTTTACAAGCAACATTAATTTAATTTTCAAGTAATAAGAAATGAAGAAAACAATTATTCTTGCCGCTATGGCAACCCTTTCTCTTGCAGCTAATGCAGAGGAGGCAAAGAAGGATTCCGTGAATCCAAACAAACCAGTCTTTACGACTATCATCGAGAATCCAATCACGAGCATCAAGAATCAGGCTCGCTCTGGCACCTGTTGGAACTACTCTACCCTCTCCTACTTCGAGGCAGAGATTCTGAAGAAGACAAAGAAGACATACGACCTCTGCGAGATGTTCGTATGCAACAAGAACTATATGGATCGTGCCGTTCTCAAGGTGCGTATGCATGGTGATGCCCAGTTCTCTCAGGGCGGTTCTGCATACGACGTGCTCTACGTCCTCCAGAACTACGGTATCTGCCCGGAAGAGGCTATGCCTGCTCCTGGCTCTCTCTATGGAGATACCCTCAACAACTTCAATCAGCTCTTTGCCGTTATGGAGCCATACGTCAAGGCTGTTGCCACAAAAGACGTGAAGAAACTCAATCCAGCATGGAAGAACGGTCTTCAGGGTATTCTCGACGCATATCTCGGCAAGTGCCCAGAGAACTTCAAATACGAAGGCAAGCAATATACCCCAAAGACCTTTGCTGCAAGTCTCGGACTTGACTGGAACGACTATGTATCAATAACATCATACACACATCATCCATTCTACACATCATTCCCTGTAGAGGTACAGGACAACTGGCGTCAGCCAGGTTCTTGGAACCTTCCTATGGACGAGATGGCAGAGGTTATCGAGAATGCTGTTCGTCAGGGATATACAGTTGCATGGGGTGGTGATGTTTCTGAGGATGGCTTCACACGCGACGGTCTTGCCCTTCTCGTTGACACAAAGTCAAACGATCTCGCTGGTTCTGATATGGCTAAATGGCTCAAGCTCTCTGCAACAGAGAAGAAGAACAAGATCAAGGAGCTTGGCGTGAACGTGAAGGAAGAGACACCTTCACAGGAGAAGCGTCAGGAAGAGTATGACAACTGGACTCTTACCGACGACCACGGAATGCTCATCTATGGTATTGCAAAGGATCAGAATGGTCGTGAGTACTACATGGTAAAGAACTCATGGGGTGAGACTGGCGACTACAAGGGCATCTGGTACATGTCTAAGAACTTCATAGTTGCAAAGACTATGGACTTCATGGTTAACAAGAACGCCATCCCTGCCAAGATACGTAAGAAGCTCGGAATTTAAGATAAAACAACAGCCCCTCACCCGTCCTACGGACACCCTCTCCCCAAGGGGCGAGGGAAAAGTTAGTAATAACACCTCATAAGCGATAGATAGTAACTATCCCCTCGCCCCTTGGGGAGAGGGTGTCCGCAGGACGGGTGAGGGGCTATTAACTGGTATATATATGAAAAAATTCTTAACATTGTGCGCATCATTGATGTTCTCTTTCATTTCTGTTCATGCACAGGATCTTGATGAGAAATATGGTGCTGACCTACTCAAGCCAGGAACAGCAGCTCCAGAGATTATCATCAACAAGGATGGTGGAAAGATGAACCTCCTTGAAGAGAACAAAGGCAAATATATCGTACTTGACTTCTGGGCTTCTTGGTGCGGAGATTGCCGTAAGGAACTAAAGTATCTCAGAAGCATCAATAGAACCTACGGAAACACAGACGACATCGAGGTTATCGGATATTCATTCGACAACGAGAAAAGCGCATGGAAGAAATGTATCAAGGATAGCGCCCTCGTTTGGCAGAACTATCTCAGCAATGTCCCTATGCGTAATTCCCGCGTGAAAAAAGACTATAACATAGGGTGGATTCCTACTATCTATCTTATTGACAAGGAAGGTAAGGTTGTCCTTGCCACCGTTGTTATGGATAAGGTTATGGCAAAGCTCAAGGAGATTGCTCCTTCTGTTGCTCCTGACTATCTCCCTCTTGAGTCTCTCATAGCTCCAGAGAAGAAAAAGAAGAAATAGCTTTCGGGGAAGTAAAACAGGAGAATAAGGGAAACGGATTTATCCGATGTATCTGATAGCTAACGCAGTAATATTTTTACCGAATGGCATCAGATAAATCAGATAAATCCGTTTCCCTTTTTCTTCTAATTCACGTTTATTTTAACGTCAGTTCGACGAATTGCCTATATGGCAAACAGCAAGCAGTTTTTAACTGACAATAATTACCAATCTGCGCAATCTTATTCCAATAATTATCAATTTTATATCTTTTTTAATGGTTGAAGATTGGTAAGATTGGGACTCCGCGTAGCGCCTGAGCCTTGCGAAGAATTATTGTCAGTTCAGCATCGGAGATGCGTTTTATTTTGAATTCGTCGAGATTTGTCGCAGCCCCACTGACCACAGGGAAGTTACTCACATTATTTTATAACATTTCTTCGATGGTTGTTCGTTCATCCTTCGCTCTGCCTTCGTTCTGCCTTCGCTATTTGTTCGTTCTAAGAGCGAAGAAATAGCCTTGAAACAGCAAAAGCATAATGACGGATGGACGAAATCATAACGAACCTAAATGATGAGTACACGCTAACAGCCAAAGGGCTGTAAAGTTAAATTCGACTGATTTCTCTTTAAAAATTTGGTTGTTACAAGAAAAATGCGTAACTTTGCAACGACAATATGTTAGTGCATGTACGCATACCCAAGGCGTATGGGCACTTTAAAACGAGGAAAAGGGGGAATGCTCTTGTGGTATTCTCCCGATTTTTATAATAAACTTATGGCAATAGAAATAAAATTAGCAACAACAGTAGAAGAACAAATTAAGAGGCTAAAGAATCGTGGAATGACTATAAGAAACGAGTCTTTCGCCAAGGATATGCTTCTGCATATAGGCTATTATCGTCTCGGTTTCTATTGGTTTCCTATGGAACGAAAATATCCAAACAGGGAAGAGCATGATCACACATTCAGGGAAGGTGCAGATTTTGACACATGCATCAATCTCTATAAATTTGACGAGGCTTTCAGGAATCTTCTGTCATACTATCTACTGGATATAGAGGTTAATGTTCGAACCAAAGTCATCTATCACATATCTAACCTTCACAAAGATAATCCCACTTGGTTTGCTGACAACAAAATTGTAATGGCTCCATATATCTCACAGTTTGAGCAAAAGTACAAACGTGAGGTTGCCAACAATGATGTTATCAAACGACATGCCCAGAAACACATTAATGATAAATATGCCCCTGCATGGAAGACCTTAGAATATCTTTCATTCGGCGATTTAATAAGATTGATAGAAAACCTTAAAAGTAGCAATGAGAAACTACTGATATATGGTTGCTATGGCTTTAATGAAGATAAATCATTTCCTAATTATATTGATGTGGTAAGAGTGTTACGTAACAATTGTGCACATGGACATCCCATCTTTGACCTCACCTTATCTAAATCAATAAGAGCAAGTAAACTGAAGAAAGTACTGAAAGGAAAGTCATTACATGATAATTTCCACTCCAATTTACAAGGCGCACTTCTTGTAATTCAATATTTACTCTACTATCTTCCCAACAACAAAGGAGATGATTTCAGAAATCAAATAGAATCATTCTTTGAAAAATGGATAACAGATGATATCGTTCCTATTGTTGGATATCTGAAAGATACTCCTTGGTTATCCCAGAAAATTTAGCATAAAATAAAAGGGAAACGGATTTATACAATTTATATGACGAAAGCCATATTAAGCCCAACTAATGATAAAAGGAAATTGGTAACTCTAATTTTTTTCAAAAGTTTTGCGAGAGGAGGTTACACCAATACTGTTTTTCGCTATATAACATTCTGAAAATCAACGTGTAATAGTGGGTGTACCCCCTCTAAAAACAGAGAGAACTTTATAGGGGGTTACACCCATTGTAAACTATTGACAATTATTGGTGTCCGGTAAAACTTAAATCTCCAAACAAAAAATTGGGCTGATTCC
>CAMKEM010000105.1 GCA_946411565.1 uncultured Prevotellaceae bacterium
GCAACATAGAAGATTGGTAATTATTGTCAGTTAAAAACAGCTTGCTGTTTGCCATATAGGCAATTCGCCGAATTGACTTTATATTAATTTGCTTGCTCTTGACAATTCCTGTGCAGTTCCCTTGCAAATCCCAACCAAATCCCATTTTCTTTTATTCTTAGGAACGGATTTACGACGGACCTGCAATGCGGAGGAAGAACGAAGGCATAGTTACCCCATTATTATCCTAAAATTTCAATTATTTCAATAATTTCAATAAAATTTGGATATACCCTATTAGTATCTACATCCTCAAAACTGATTTGTAGTCATAATATGTGCGTCTTTTTTTAATTGAAATTATTGAAATAATTGAAATTTCAGAGATATTAAAAGTTGTGATGTAAAAAATAGTCAAATTAATTTGCTTTGTTTGGATAATTTTAGTTGGCATATATCTTTATTGGCGAAGGGTGATGAGGCTACATTGACACTTAATCAATTTAAAAATTATGTGAAAGCTATTTCATAGTTTATTCTTCACATTCTTGTTCATAGTGTAAATATGCTATGGGTATTTGTGAACGCAAAACAAAAACATTTACTTTTTGTAAAAATATTTGGAGATAAACGTTTTAATGCCTAATTTTGCAGTTCTCAACTAAAAATGTGGTTCTTAGAAGACATAAACCTATAATTATAACATTGATTATGAACAAGAAGATTTTTAAGTATGTAATTATGCTCGTAATAGCCGTTACGGGCGCTATGGCTGTATCGTCATGTAGCAGCGATGATGATGACGAGACTGCAAGTAAGTTGAATGGTAAGCTGGATGGCAAATGGACACTCGTGAAGTATGCTCAGGGGGATAGTACTTGGGGGGAGTATGCTGAAATCACAGGAAATATCATGGTGTGGAACAGCAGACTGGAAGGTGAAGATTCAAAGTATGAATTGACGTATGACACAGATTCTACATTTTCTGCGAAATGCGTTTATTCAAGTATTGACCATTACGATGGTAATGATTGGTCGTTTACTGTTACTAAGTGTACTCCCGATTCGCTGATAACAGTTGATTCCTATGGTTACACCCGCGTATTTGCATCTGTCAAATCGAAATAAAATGATAGATATGGCTCGGTTCTGCAACAAGACAAGACGGGCAATTGTAGAAACATTAATATAACGAAAAAGAGGTTCATTTTGAATGTAAGAAATGAATTATTACGAGTTACGACTTGCACCGCAAGTCGTAATTTGTATTTTTATAGGGGGCTTTGATATAAAAAAATGAAAACTCTGTGGTTTTTTTTCGTTTTCTTATAAATAATGTGTAACTTTGTACGCGCAAATCATAGACGAGCACCGCTCTACGAGCGGCAAGCTCTATTTGCTTCGTGCGAAGAAGTACGCGAAAATAAAAGTTTAGAGCTTTACGTGTTTAGAATTAAATGAAAGAATTCATTCAGGTGCTGAGGCGCTTCGTGCCTCCTTATAAGAAATTTCTCGTGTTATCGGTAGTGTTTAATATCCTCTCTGCACTACTGAATATATTCTCGTTTGCTACACTTGTACCTATACTCCAGATTCTCTTCAAAACAGGGGATGCGGGTAAGGCAACTGAGATGATGGCTTGGGACTGGAGCAACGCAAAGGAAGTGCTGAGTAATAATGCTGACTATTATGTCACCATGATGATTGCTGATATGGGTGCTACAACGACCTTGCTTATCATAGGTTTGTTCCTTGCCTTTGCTACTTTCCTCAAGACTGGAGCTTATTTCCTTTCTTCTGCTACTATCATACCAATACGTACTGGTGTGGTGCGTGATATTCGCAATCAGCTTTATCGTAAGATTACCTCCCTGCCTCTCGGTTTCTTCAGCGAGGAGCGCAAGGGCGATATAATTGCACGTATGTCGGGCGATGTGCAGGAGATAGAATCGTCAATCATGTCGAGCCTCGATATGCTCTTCAAGAATCCTATACTTATCATTGCATATTTCACGACTTTGTTGGTTATCAGTTGGCAACTCACGCTGTTTACTATCATCTTTGTGCCTATCATGGGATGGGCTATTGGTGCTGTGGGCAAGAAGCTGAAGGCAAAGTCGATTGCTGCCCAGGCTTTGTGGAGCGACACTATGAGTCAGGTAGAAGAGACACTTGGCGGTCTGAGAATCATCAAGGCATTCTGTGCAGAGGAGAAGATGAACGACCGTTTTGATCGCACAAACACCAATTATCGTAACAGTATTCTTCGTGTGAATACTCGCCAGCAGTTGGCGCATCCTATGAGTGAGTTCCTCGGAACATTGATGATTGTCATCGTGCTGTGGTTTGGTGGCATACTCGTACTCAATGACTATGCTTTGAGCGGTCCTACGTTCATCTACTATATGGTTATTCTCTATTCTATCCTTCAGCCATTGAAGGAGTTTAGTAAGGCAGGATATAACATTCCTAAGGGACTTGCATCTATGGAACGTGTGGATAAGATCTTGTTGGCAGAGGATACTATTCCTGAGAGCCAGAACCCAAAGCCTATCACTTCTTTTGAACATCAGATAGAATTCCGTAATGTTTCATTTGCATATAACGACTTTAAGACTGGTGAACCACACTGGGTGTTGAAGGATATCAATCTCGTTATTCCGAAGGGAAAGACAATAGCACTTGTTGGACAGTCTGGTTCAGGCAAGTCAACGCTTGTTGATCTCATTCCTCGCTACTATGACGTGCAGAAGGGTGAGGTGCTTATTGATGGTGTTAATGTAAAGGATCTTGGTATATACGACCTTCGCCAGCTTATAGGAAATGTGAATCAGGAGGCTATCCTCTTCAATGATACCTTTAGAAATAATATCACCTTCGGAGTGGATTCTGCAACAGATGAGCAGGTGGAGCAGGCTGCAAGGATAGCCAACGCTCATCAGTTTATCATGGAGTCAGAGAGTGGTTATGACACTATGATTGGTGATAGGGGAGGTAGGTTGTCTGGCGGTCAGCGTCAGAGGGTAAGTATTGCGCGTGCCATATTGAAGAATCCTCCAATTCTTATTCTTGATGAGGCTACTTCGGCACTCGACACAGAGTCGGAGCGACTTGTTCAGGATGCCCTTGAGAAACTTATGTCCACTCGTACCACAGTAGCTATTGCCCACAGGCTTTCCACCATCAAACATGCAAGTGAGATATATGTGTTGCATGATGGGCGTATCGTGGAGAGCGGTACGCATGAGGAACTTCTCAAGAAGGACGGGTACTATAAGAGGTTGCATGAGATGCAGAAGTAAAGTAGCCCCTAACCCTAACCCTTCCCCCGCCCGGGGGAAGGGAGCATAATAGTAATAAACTTTAAGCGATTAATGACGTGTCTGTCTCATACAAACATATAAATGTAACTACTCCCTTCCCCCGGGCGGGGGAAGGGTTGGGGTTAGGGGCTACTTTGTTTCTCATTTTCCTCCTCTGGACCTTAGTCGGGGTGATAAGTAAGGTTGTCTTCCTTGCTGTCTATGCTTCGATAATAGACGGGATATGCGCTTCTGACTGGTGGGATGTTATACGTCATGGGCTTGTGCTCGACTTTGCCATTGCTGGATATCTAACTGTCATTCCTGCCCTCATCATCATTACTTCGCTATGGATAAAGTCAAAGGCTATAGGCTGGATTTGGAAAGGCTATTTTGCTGTTGTTGCTTTCATTTCATCACTTGCATACGTTGCTAATATCGCGCTTTACGGCTTTTGGGGATTTCCACTTGATAATACTCCATTGCTCTATATAAAGACATCACCAAAGGATGCAATGGCGAGTGTAACTACTGGACAGTTGATTGGTGGTTTAGTCGCTATATGTATTTCAACGATACTAATTTATCTGCTCTTTACAAAACTGGTGAAGTTGCCTAAGGCTAATAAGGAAAAGCCTGTACTTAGTTCTGTAATACTCTTATTCCTAACCGCGCTCCTTATTATTCCTATCCGTGGAGGCTTCGGGGCTGGCACAAACCATACAGGAACTGTGTATTACTCTACTAACATACGTCTATGCCATGCTGCTGTAAATCCCATTTTCTGCTTTGTAGAATCGGTGACGCATGAGGAGAATATAAAGGACAGGTATCGTTTCATGGATGATAAGGAGGCTACTAAGATCTTCGATGAAATGACCTATACTGAATTATCTGATAGTATTGTCGATAGAATCGTATTTCGGGGAGATAAACAACCAAAGAATGTCGTGGTGATAATGCTTGAGAGTTTCTCTAAGTATATCATGACAGAGAGTGGGCATGTGAAAGGCATTACACCTAATCTTGATAGATACACCAAGGAAGGTATCTACTTTAAGAATTTCTATGCAAATAGTATTCGTACAGATAGGGCGATAGTTTCTATACTTAGTGGATTGCCTGCACAGCCTACAATAAGTGTGATGGATATCCCGCATAAGAGTACTGCCTTGCCTTCAATAGCAAGATCTATGGGAAAGGCAGGATATAGCAGTACTTTCTACTATGGTGGTGACACGAATTACAGTAATATGAAATCGTACCTAATGGGTACAGGCTTTCAGAATGTGGTATCAGATAAGGATTTCCCACGTGAACTGCACACTGGCAAGTGGGGCGTGGCTGATGGACCTGTCTATCAGCGCATCTTGAAGGATATGGCTTCTGCTGATAAGACTAAGAAACACCTTAGAGTGGTAATGTCTGAGAGTAGTCATGAGCCATTCGATGTGCCATTCAAGAGTCATATCAAGAATCCTGTGCTAAATGCCTTCTTCTATGCCGATAAATGCCTTGGCGATTTTGTGGAGGGAATGAAGAAACTGCCCGATTGGGAGAATACTCTTGTTCTTATCGTCCCTGATCATCTTGGGGCTTATCCCGAAAAAATAGACAATTATGCCTTGTGGCGATATGAGATTCCGATGATTATCCTTGGTGGGCAGATACCTAAAATGACATTGGCAGATATAGGATGTCAGTCGGATATTCCTGCCACGCTTCTTGGTATTCTCGGTATAGAGCACCGTGATTTCTCTTTCTCGAAGGATATCCTTGATACCAAAGCGCCACATTTTGCATTCTTTACCTTCCCCGATGCTATGGGTATGGTGTCAGAAGAGAATACATTGATATTCGATAATGCCCTGAACAAAGCTGTTTTCGAAGAGGGCAGCAAGAAGGGACAAAATAAAAAGAAGGTACAAGCATACCTTCAGAAACTATATGATAAAATAGCGGAGTTATAATGGAATTTATATTGAAACTCATATCGCGATTGCCTTTCAAGGTTCTCTATGCCATTTCTGACATAGTGTATGTATTGGTGTATCATGTCGTTGGGTATAGAAAGAAAATAGTGCGTAAGAATCTTACCGCTTCTTTCCCAGAGAAAGATGAGAAGGAACTGCGTGAGATTGAAAGGAAGTTTTATCATTGGCTCTGTGATTACTTTGTTGAAACTTTGAAACTTCTTACCATAACTCCAGAGGAGATGAAGAAACATCTGGAGTTTCGTGGGCTTGAGAAATTGGTTGATGTGAAGAAGGAAGGACAGGGCGTATCTGCTTTTCTTGGTCATTATTGTAACTGGGAATGGCTCTCTGCTGCAAAGTTGTATTGGCCTTGGCCTGATGATGAGATGGGACTTATCTATCATCCATTGCGTAATGAAAAGTTCGACAATCTTATGCTCAAGATGCGCTCTTCGCTTGGTGGTGTTTGTATCAGCAAGCAGCATATCCTTCGTGAACTCGTAGCTCTCAGAAGAAAAGGGCAGGGATATCAGTTTGGATATATCTTTGACCAAAGTCCAAAGTGGGATAGTATTCATCTTTGGCTTGACTTCCTCAATCAGAAGACTCCAGTTTTCACAGGTGCCGAGCGTATAGCGAAAAAGGTCAATGACCTTGTAGTTTTCGTTAGTATGGAGCGTCCTGAGCGTGGTAAGTATATTGCCAACTATTATATTATATCAGATAATCCAAATGAGTTACCTGAGTATGAATTGACAAAGAGAGGCTTTGCCATGCTCGAGAATGACATACGCAAGCATCCTGAGTTTTATCTCTGGACTCATAATCGCTGGAAGCGTACATATGATGAGTATCTGAAGAAAATTGAAAATGAAAAATTATAAAATATAATAATTCCTTATGCTAAAAAAAATATTAAACAGTACGGTTGGAGCCTTGGTGTGTAATCTCCTTCTCGTATATATACTCTTCGCACTCACAAGAATAATTTTTATCTGGTGTAATGATACGCTTTTTGCCGACCATCTCTCAGTTGGCTATTTCTTCCATCTCCTCTTTTCGGGAGTCAGGTTTGATACAACGGCTATATTGTATCTTAATTCGTGGATGATCCTCACCTTTCTCCTACCCTTGCATTGGAAGGAAACGAACGCAAGATACTACAAGGTGCTGCACGTGATGTTCGTAGTTGTCAATTTCATCGGACTGGCTGCTAACCTCTGCGACTGTGCCTATTTCCCTTTCACAGGACGTAGAACCACATGGAATGTATTGCAGGAGTTTGGCGGTGAGGGGAATATCTTTTCGATAATAGCCCGTGAATCGTTGCCTTACTGGTATCTCTACATCGTTGCAATATTTATAGTATGGGCACTATGGAAAGGCTTTCGCACTCCGAATGAGGGAGAGGTGAAGGCGAAGACTGCATATTATATCCGCCAGACGATTGTCCTCGCCGTTGCCGTAGGACTTAGTGTGGCAGGAATAAGAGGTGGATTCACCTCTGATGTACGACCTATCACGATGTCTAATGCAAATGAATGTGTAGAAAAATCGATTGATGCAGGTATTGTTCTTAATACCCCATTCAGTATTATGCGTACTATAGGCAAGAAGACATTCGTTGAGCGTGATTATATGTCAGAACAGGAAGCACTTGCACTCTTTTCTCCACTTCATGTTCCTGCAGACAGCGTGAAGTTTAAGCCAATGAATGTTGTTGTCTTAATAATGGAAGGTTTTGGTCGTCAGTATATGGCTCGTGGATATATGCCTTTCATTGAGTCATTGGGAAAGAAGGGTGTTAGCTTTGAGTATTCGTATGCCAGTGGCAGAAAGAGTATTGATGCTATGCCATCCGTACTCTCATCCATCCCAAGTTTTGTTGAGCCTTTCATCCTCACTCCTGCTTCAATGAATGATCTTTCTGGTATTGCAGGTGAGTTGTCACGAAACAAGGGCTATCAGTCTGCTTTCTTCCATGGAGCTGTGAATGGTAGTATGGGCTTTATGGGCTATGCCAATGTGTCTGGCTATCAGAAGTATTATGGTCGTACAGAGTATAATCAAGATCCTAACTATAATGGTGATGATGATTTTGATGGAACTTGGGCTATATGGGATGAAGAATTCCTGCAATATTATTGCGATAGGATGAATGAGATGAAGGAGCCTTTCGTCACCTCTGTTTTCACAGCTTCGTCACATGCACCTTTCGTTATCCCAGAGAAATATCATGAGAAATTCCCTGCCACAGAGGTAAAGATGTTCCGCTGTGTACAATACTCTGACTATGCTGTGCGTCGTTTCTTCGAGAAGGCAGAAAAGCAGAAATGGTTCAAGAACACTATATTTGTTATAACCGCAGACCATACCAATGTGTCGGTTGATCCTGAGTATCTCACGGATCTCGGACTCTATAAGATTCCTATCGTCATCTATGCTCCTGGAATGCCTGAGCTGAATAACTATGATACAGAGAGGGTGGTATGTCAAGCTGATGTTATGCCTACTGTTCTCGGACTTCTTGGATATGACAAACCATTCGTTTCATTTGGTCAGGACATATTCAATACTGCTCCAAAGGATAAGTTTGCAGTGAACTATCTCCCAGGTAACGACTATTACCAGTATCTTCAGGGCGATTGGATGTTGCAGTTTGATGGTGAGAAGGTTGTTCATGCCTACGAATTCAAGAAGGACACGTTGCAGAAGCATGATGTAAAGGAACGTTGTCCAAAGGAATATGAACAGCGTCTGAAGAGTATCATTCAGCAGTATATGTATCGTATGAACCATAATCAGCTAATTGTGAAGTGAAGCAAATGAAACTTTCCTTTCTCTTCTATGCCTTCTCAGCTCTGTTCCTGGCATGTATGTTCTGTACATATATGATAGGTTCACCAGTACTCTCATCAATGGATTTTGAGGGTTGGGTGTTCTTTGTCGTATCAGCAATATCACATGCCTCAATGTTCATGCTCATACCATATCTTGTAGCTATTCCTTTCCATCTAATGGGATGGAAGAAAGTTGCTTTGGGCATACAGGGAACAATGGTGGCATTGTTATTCGTGTTGAATTTTATAAATGAGCAGGTATATGCCATTTATAAGTTCCATATCAATGGTTTTGTGTTCAACATGTTGACTGGACCTGCTGCTGACGATATATTTACTTTCGATTCAGCTCTCTATTTCAAGGAGATAGGCTTACTTCTCCTTGTTGTATGTCTTGCTGTTGTGGCATATTTGCTTTCGCGCTATGTGTATGCCAAGAGAGGGAAAGCGTATGCCTTGCCAATAATATGTGCTTTCGTAGGATGTACATTATATGCTCATCTGTGGAATATCTATGCCGACTTTTATCAGCATAGGTCGGTGGCAAAGTGTGCTAAACTATTGCCTTATTTCTTCCCAACCACCTCAAAGAGCATGATGAAGGATGTTTTCCACCTCACACCTCCTGATGGTTACGGACAACTTGATGCCTTCGAAGAGTCTGAGGATATCATTTACCCTCTTAATCCCTTAAAGGTTGAGGCTCCAGATTCACTTCCTAACATCCTTGTTATCATGGTTGATTCTTGGAGCAGACGTTGCTTGACGCAAGATAATATGCCAAATACATACGCATACGCACATGAGAATGAGTGGTATCAGAATCATGTCAGCAGCAGTAATGGTACACGTGGTTCTGTGTTTGGTCTATTCTTTGGTTTGCCAAGCTATTATTGGAACTCATTCGATAAGGCGGCATTACGTCCGTTGTTCGTAGATTTGTTGAAGAAAAACAACTATGACATACAGACATTTGTGTCTGCTGGAATGGAGGATCCTCCTTTTGCACGAGTTATCTTCGGACATGTCAAGGGTATTAATCCTAAGTCATACGGTGTGAATCCATACGTCAATGATACCAAGGCAACGGAAGATGCTATCCGTGCAATTCAAAAGCATGGTCAACTGCAAAATCGCAAGCAACCGTTCTTCTATTACTTGTTCCTCGACCTTGCACACAGTTATCTCGGTATGCCAGATGATGTGAATAGCGTGTATAAACCCGCATGGTCTTTTGCTGACTATTCCAAGCTCAGCAACGATATGGATCCAACACCATTCTTCAATCTATATCGTAACTGTTGCCATTATGACGATGTGCTTATTGGTAAGGTTCTTGCTACTCTTAAGCAACAAGGCTTTGCTGACAATACCCTCGTCATACTCATAGGCGACCATGCTCAGGAGTTTAATGAAAACAAGAAGAACTACTGGGGACATAGTGGCAATTACTCTCAATGGCAGATAGGAGTGCCATTGATTGTGCATCATCCTTCAACTGTTGCTTCCAAACCAACCGTCTATTCGCATCGCACAACCCATTACGATGTTATCCCAACCATTATGCACGATTACTTTGGAGTGCAGAATCCTTTGGATGATTATTCTTTGGGACATTTGTTGCATGACACTACATCAAGAGACTGGCATTTCGTTGGTAATGATCTGAACTATGCCTTCATCGTTGGTGGAGATACGATCCTTGAGCATCAAGGTAATGGTGCTATGGATGTGTATGATCCAAAGATGAATGACGTGCAGGGATATAATATTGATGTAAAGAAGTTTAATGCTGCCATGCAACGTGTGAATAGGTTCTATAAAT
>CAMKEM010000106.1 GCA_946411565.1 uncultured Prevotellaceae bacterium
TAACTGACAATAATTATTCGCTAAGGCTCATCAAGCTAAAGCAAGTTCCCAATCTGCACAATCTTAGTCCAATAATTATCATTTTTATATTTTTTTTATTGGTTGAAGATTGGTAAGATTGGTAATTATTGTCAGTTCAGCATCGGAGATGCGTTTGTTTCGAATTAATCGAACTGACGTTAAATAGTAAATTGTAAATAGTAAATCGTAAATTGTACATATAATTATTCCTCATCGAAATTCAATGATGTCTGACCTGTGAGTTCATCACGAACCTGCTGCTCGCTCTTGTCTGCATCAGGATCGAGATTCTCTTCCTCGTCCTCTTCGTTATCGTCAGAGTTGTCTTCCGCAGGCTCAGGGAAACGAAGTGGCTCAAGCTCCTCAATCTTTGCAATCTCCCATGTGGCAAGGCGCTTTCCACGGGCATCATATCCCTTGATACCGATAAACTGCTCTGCATCAATCTCCATCTGTGGACGGAAAGCATCTGCACCACCGAACGTAACGAGGATGCGAGGATAAACGGTATCGGTCAGAAGAATTTCCTCCGACTGTGGGTTGCCCAGGTAGTTGTGGTGGTTCTTTGTTGCCTTATCGAGCTTGAAACGCTTGATGTATGGAAGGTTCTTATTGTCCTTGTCGAAGAGTACACAGGTATAGACCTTATCTGGATCAAACTTCTCAATACGCTTGATGTTCTGCTCAAAGTGGTTGTCTATGTTTGGAGTGGTGACATAGAAATCGCCATCGCTCAGTATTACGAGTATCTGATCATCGTCAGTAAACTCGCCAAGCAGTCGTCCGTGCTCCGTATGGTTCAGACGGTTCACGTCTGGATCATACCATACCTTCTGACCGCCCAGAGTTGAGTGACCATGTGACTTGAGCGAGATCCTATGGATTGTATTCTTTGTCAAGAGGTTTCCGCGTGATGCCCTTCCTTTTACTGCGAGGGTAGAGAAGTCATAGTCTATGAAAATCTTTTTGATCTTCACGTTTGGCTCAAGCGTAACTTTGATAACCTCTGCCTCACCATTCGGATTGGCGGTGAAGTAATGAATCTTAGAGCCTGCCGTACCCATCGTGAGGTCGTACTCCTTATCGCGTGTCATACCCGTCACGTTGAATCTCTTCACGTAGTAGTTGCCCTGCTTACCGTCGCGATATACTATGTTGTATGTAGTGCGGAGGTCGTTCTTCTTCCAAACCTGCACATGGATTATGTTCTTGCCAACAAATATCTTATCCGCTACACGGATCACCTTGTATTTACCGTCCTTGTAGAAGATGATGATATCGTCAATGTCCGAACAGTTGCATACGAACTCGTCTTTTTTCAGACCAGTACCGATAAATCCTTCTGCACGGTTGATATAGAGCTTCTGATTTGCCTCTGCTACCTTCGTAGCCTCGATAGTATCGAAAGAGCGTACCTCTGTGAGTCGTGGATGCTCTGCTCCATACTTAGCCTTCAGATGCTCGAACCACTCACACGTTACATCTACCATGCGGTTCAGGTCGCGCTCTATCTCCTCTATATCTGCCTTGATCTTTGCCATCAGCTCATCAGCCTTGTCCTTTGAGAACTTGGCAATGCGCTGCATCTTTATTTCGAGAAGACGGAGAATATCTTCCTTCCTTACCTCACGAACAAAGAGGTGGTAGAATGGTGTAAGGCGCTCGTCGATATACTCACAGATGGTATCCACGCTTGTGGCATTCTCGAATTTCTTGTCCTTATAGATGCGCTCCTCGATGAATATCTTCTCCAAAGAAACGAAGAACAACTGCTCAAGCAACTCGTTCCTGCGAATCTCCAACTCGCGCTTCAAGAGGTTGAGTGTCTGGTCAGTACTTGCACGGAGCAAATCGCTAATGGTAAGGAACTGCGGCTTTCTGTCCTTGATTACACAGCAGTTTGGTGATATGCTAACCTCACAATCTGTGAAGATATAGAGAGCGTCAAGTGTCTTGTCTGATGAAACGCCTGGGGTAAGGTGAACGAGAATCTCCACGTTTGCGGCTGTAAGATCCTCAACCTTACGTACTTTCACCTTACCTTTCTCCACTGCACGAGTGATAGAGTCGATAAGCGACTCTGATGTGCGTGAGAATGGAATATCACGTATTACGAGTGTCTTGTTGTCGAGCTTTTCAATCTTTGCACGTACCTTTACCGTACCGCCGCGCTGACCGTCATTGTATTTTGACACATCAATAGAACCGCCAGTAGGGAAGTCTGGGTAGAGGTGGAACTCCTCACCACGCAGATATGCTATTGCTGCATCACAGATCTCACAAAAGTTATGTGGCAGGATCTTTGAGTTAAGACCTACGGCAATACCTTCCACACCTTGTGCAAGAAGCAATGGGAACTTAACAGGCAAGGTGATAGGCTCCTTGTTACGACCGTCGTATGACAACTGCCAATCGGTTGTCTTTGGGTTAAAGACGGTCTCAAGGGCGAACTTGCTAAGACGTGCCTCTATGTAACGTGGAGCAGCGGCACTTGAGCCTGTGAGGATGTTACCCCAGTTACCCTGAGTGTCGATCAAAAGGTCTTTCTGTCCCAACTGTACGAGGGCATCACCGATAGAAGCATCACCGTGAGGGTGAAACTGCATGGTGTGACCAACGATATTGGCAACCTTGTTGAAACGACCGTCGTCCATGCGCTTCATTGAGTGCAGTATGCGACGCTGTACAGGCTTCAGACCGTCCTCAATATGAGGTACGGCGCGTTCAAGGATTACGTATGAAGCGTAGTCCAGAAACCAACTCTGATACATACCACCGAGGTGGTGTACCACAGAAGCATCAAAACGGTTGGAACTTACAACAGCAACGCTTTCTTCCTCGTTTACTGTTGCATTCTCATTTTCGTTTTCGTTCAGGTTGTCGTTTATTATCTCGTCCATTGTTTGAAAAGCATTTAGTTACTCAAGTTTCGCAAGCTCCACTTGGTTGGTTATAAGGTTTTGAGGTCTGTTGGTAATAAGGTCTGCCTCATTAATGGCATTCTGACCAAAGAACCTTTTGACCTAATAAACCTTCAACCTGCAACTTGAGCTATGCGAAAGTTGAATTCGTTATTCTTAGACTGCAAAAATACAAAAAAAATATGAAATATGCGAATTTTATTCATAGTTTCTTCTCTTTTTAAGGGAATAATGTTTAATTTTGCGCTCGAAATGAAAATAAAAAACGGTTCAAAGGTGGTAAAGACGAGTCTTACCACGCTCAATGCTTTCGAGATTGTACTCATGGCTTGCATCATGTTGCTGGCCTTGTCTTCTTTCTTTATCAAGGGTGAATTCAGTTGGCAGAATTGTATTGCGGCAATTTCTGCTGTACTTGGCGTGTTCTGTGTTGTGCTGGGTGCAAAAGGCTCTCTCGCCAACTGGATATTCGGAATGTTTGAAGGATTCCTGCACATCGTTATCTGTTTCTATACCCACATGTATGGCGATTTCCTTCAGCGTATTTTTTGGAATCTGCCAATGCAGTTCGTGGGGTGGAAGAGCTGGCGTAAGCGTGAGCTTGGCGACCATACCAACCGCGTAAAGACTCGCTATATGACTTGGAAGCAGCGTGGACTAACATTCCTCATCGTGTCTGTAATGACCGTTCTGCTCGGCATATTCCTCAAGTCTTTCGGTCCTTGGATGATCGACACCCTCCACGGCATTCTGCCCGATATGCAATTCAAGACATTGAAGATGGACTACGATCAGGAGGCACAGCTTTGGCTCGATGCCTTCACCACGGTTCTCAGCATCGTAACGCTCTACATCTCCGTAAAGGCATTTGTAGAGCAATGGTATATGTGGCTTGTCATCAACGTGTCATATATCACCATGTGGCTGATGTCCGATTCTGAGTTTTCATTTATGACCGTAGCAAAATATTCTGTATATCTCATCAATACATTCTATGGAATCTGGATGTGGAACAAACTTTCAAAGACTAAGTAACTAACGCGTCGGACACTAATAACTAAGGTTTACATGGATGTATAAAGACGAGACATAATAAAAAATCTATTATTCTACTATCACCTAAACAATGAGCAATCTCAAACTTGTCAAATTCGTATTCCTGTTGATATCCCTTGCATATTCCATCAATATGTACGGTAAGGATGATACCTATAATGTCCATGGAATCGTTGTTAACAATTTCACAAACGAAAGATTGGACAGCGTCTTGGTTACTTTAATGACCAATGACAGCACTATCATAGACACTTGTATGACTAGTAAAGGGACTCAGATAAGTGAATACCTTTCTGCAGGCAAGGGCTCATATAGCTTTACTGTACCAAAACTGGGCAAATACATAATAAAAGCAGAACGCACTGGATATGAAGAATCTTACATGGAATGTGAACTTACAAGAAAACGCGAATGGTCTGTGTCAGTTAAGCCTATAAAAATGAATAAGATTCATCAGTTAAAGGAGGTTACAATTACTTCAACAAAGATAAAGATGGTTATGAGAGGCGATACCATTGTGTATAATGCGGATGCTTTCAACCTTGCAGAGGGCAGTATGCTCGATGCGCTTATCTCAAAACTTCCAGGAGCAAAACTCAATAAGAATGGTGAGATATTCGTAAACGGCAAGAAGATAGAAAGCCTGCTTGTGAATGGAAATAATTTCTTCTCTGCCGATCCAAGGGAAATACTTGAGAATCTACCGGCTTATACGGTTAATAAAATCAAGGTGTTCGACCAAGAAGGCCCAGCTTCAAGGATGATGAAGCGTGATATGGGCGACAAACAATATGTTATGGATGTGCGATTAAAGAAAGAGTATGCTACGGGGTATCTGGGCAATCTTGAAGGCGGTCTCGGCTCAGAAAACAGATATACTATTAAGGTTGTGGGACAAAGATTCTCTGACATGGAAATAATACGCATATATTCTGACATCAACAATATAAACCTAAACCAACGTGCCGCCCTCGGAGGTGAAGATACTCCTCAAAGCAATCCTGATGGACGTATTGCCAAGAAAGAGATAGGCTTACAAGCATATAGATTTTTTAAAGGAGTACCTTTTAATTACATTGGTACACACACTAACTACATCCATACAGGAAGTGATATGGAGGTAAAGACTACTGGCCAGACATTTTTGCCCACTGGCGATTCATACAACCGTAGCAGGTCATTCTCTACAAGTAGTTCAGACCACTTGACTTCTCAAAATACATTTGCGATTCAAGACAATCTGCTCAATAACCGTATGTCCACTATAACTGAGTTTATCTTCTCTTATCACCACAATAGAGGATTGGGTAATAGTCAATCGGAAACATCAGATACATCATCGGTTCTCAACAATCTGTTGTCTTCCAACAGCATAGAATCAAAGAATCTGGATTTGTATTTTAACAATTATGAAGGATTTAGGATTATTGCTGACTATATAAGGATTAATGCAGGATTTACATATAACCGCAATACACAGAATACTTTCACTATGGACGATGTGCAGTATCCTTCTGGCACATTGCCACGCGATTATCGTAATAACTTCCGTGATCAGACGCATCAGCACTTTACAGCTAATGCTGATGCTTCATACGACTATGGTCTCAGGGAAGATGGTATTAGGTTAGAATATAAATACAAATACACATTCAACAAGTCGAACAATATGCTCTACCGCCTTGACAAGTTATCGGATAGGGACTCCAGTCGATTTGACTTACTGCCATCAGCCGTTGATGCCTTGGCACAGGTAAAGGATGGTAGCAACAGCTATCTTTATCGTGAATATAGAAATGAGCACACGATAAATCTCCTATGGCATGAATTCTCATACCACAAAAACAAAGGTTGGGATAACAGTATCAACTTTCCTGTACATTTTGTAAATGCCAACCTCAACTATGAGCGTATGGGCAAGCACCACGTAGGCAACCATAAAGCTTTTTGGGAGCCGTCACTAGACATCAGACGATGGGAGGAACATTGGTCATGGACATACAGAGCAAGCATTAGTTCTTCACTCCCAGACCTCACTAACATGGTGGATTATAGGGATGATAGCGACCCTCTCAACATTCGTCTCGGCAACAGCAATCTACGCAATATCCATTACTACAACACTAATTTCTATTTGGCATATAAAGGAAGCAAGCAGAGATTGGCCAATATCAATATAGGCTATAGCCAAACAGACAACGAAGTGGCATTCGGACTGACATTCGACAAGAACACAGGTGTTTCAACTATCAAGCCGCAGAGCGTGAACGGCAACTGGAAGGCAAATTTCAGTACGGGCTACACTCAAGAGATAGACAAGGCGCATAAGTGGACTATCGATAATCAGTTTTCGGCTGATTACAACCATAATGTGGACCTTGCCACCGTAGAAGGCTATACGGATAGCCAGCGCAGTATAGTTCACAACTATCAGTTGGATGACAATATCAAACTTAACTTCCGTCCTGATGACAAGAATGAGATTTGTCTCCATGCAGGTGGCACTTACAACATAATCAAGGGCGAGCGTTCTGGCTTTGAAGATATCAAGGCTGGTGATTACCGCGTTGGTATGAATGCTCAGATTGCTCTTCCTTGGAAGTTCAATCTCACATCCGACATAACGATGTTTGCTCGTCGCGGATATCAGTCAGATGAGATGAACACCACCAACTGGGTGTGGAATGCGCAGCTAACACGTAGTTTCCTCAATGGCAAGCTAATATCCAAGTTAAGCGGTTTCGATATTCTTCATCAGCTTTCGAACACCCAATATGCCGTTAATGCTCAGGGACGCACAGAGAGATGGCATAACTCCATACCACGTTATGTGATGCTTTCTCTTGCGTGGAGCTTTAATGTGAATCCAAAGAAATAATCTTTTGAATTCAAGTTGAACTAACGTAAGTTCATATATTGTGCTTTCACCTAAATAATGAGCAATCTCAAACTTGTCAAAATAGCATTTCTGTTGATATCCCTTGCATATTCCATCAATATGTACGGCAAAGATTATAATCACACCCTACGTGGCACTATCGTAGATAATTTCACAGGCAAAGGGTTAGATAGTGTGACTGTTACATTAATGACTAATGACAGTACTGTGCTAGAATCTTGTATGAATAGAAACGACGATGCTGGTTATTATCAATTTAATGTATCAAATATTGGTAAGTATATTATTAAAGCTGAACGCAAGGGATATGAGGTGGCATATAAAAACACGGAACTAAAGAATCATCGTGAAAGCTCCATATATGTAGAACGTATAAGAATGAATAAGATATATGAGTTGAAAGAAGTAACCGTTACTTCCACAAAGATAAAGATGGTGATGAAGGGCGATACCATTGTGTATAATGCTGATGCTTTCAATCTTGCGGAAGGTAGTATGCTCGATGCGCTTATCTCAAAACTTCCTGGAGCAAAACTCAATAAGAATGGTGAGATATTCGTAAATGGCAAGAAGATAGAAAGCCTGCTTGTGAATGGTAAGAATTTCTTTTCCGGCAATCCGACAGCTGCACTTGAGAATCTCCCTGCTTATACGGTTAGTAAAATCAAGGTGTATGACCAAGAAGGCCCAGCTTCAAGGATGATGAAGCGTGATATGGACGACAAGCAATATGTTATGGATGTGCGATTAAAGAAAGAGTATTCTACTGGATATCTCGGCAATCTGGAAGGAGGTCTTGGCTCTGAAGATCGATATAAATTAAAGGCTGTAGGACAACGGTTCTCTGACAGGGGAATAATGCAAATATATTCAGACATCAACAATATTAACCTAAACCAACGCGCAGCCTTCAGAGGGGAAGTATCACCTCAAAGTAATCCTGATGGACGTGTTGCCAAGAAAGAGGTAGGCATACAAGCGCATAAGATTTTTAAAGGTGTTCAGAATAATAACATTAGTACCAACACTAACTATATCCATACAGAAAACGACATGGAGGTAAAGACTACTGGCCAGACATTCTTGCCAACGGGCGATTCTTATAATCGTAGCAGGTCTTTCTCTACAAGTAGTTCTGATTACTTGACTTCAAACAATAAATTTAATATTCATGAAGGATTGCTCAATAATTGTATGTTCACAAATACTGAGCTTAATTTCTCCTATCATCACACCAAAGGATTTGGTAACAGCTTGTCGGAGACATCAGATGCGTCATCGGTTCTAAATAATCTTTTATCTTCCAACAGCATAGAATCCAAGAATATTGATTTGGCATTTCAAAACATGGAAGGGCTTAAAATTACTGCCGACTACATAAGAGTTCATGCAGGCTTTACATACAACCGCAATACCCAGAATACTTTTACTATTAACGATGTGCAGTATCCTTCTGGAACATTGCTACGCGACTATCGTAATAACTTCCGTGATCAGACGCATCTGCACTTTACTGCTAATGCTGATGCGTCATACGACTATGGTATCCATAGGTCAGATCTCGTGTTAGAATATAAATACAAATATACATTCAACAAGTCGGCAAATATTCTCTATCGCCTTGACAAACTATCCGATAGAGACTCCTGTCGATTTGACTTGCTACCATCAGCCGTTGATGCTTTGGCACAGGTAATGGATAATAGCAACAGCTATCTTTTCCATGAATATAGAAATGAACATACGATAAAATTCAACGGACATATAAATCTTTCAAAAAGGCTTTGGGTAAGATTCGATATGCCTGTACATATCGTAAATGCCAATCTCTATTACAATCGTATGGGCAGACATCACGTTGGAAGTAGTAAGGTGTTCTTTGAGCCGTCACTATTAATCAGATTGAGAAAAGGAAGAAGCAACTTGAGATACAGAGCTAATATGAGTTCAAGGCTTCCCGACCTCACTAACATGGTGGATTACAGGGATGATAGCGATCCTCTCAACATTCGTCTCGGTAATAGCGCTCTCCGCAACATCCATAACTACAAGACTGAATTAAATTTTTCATATAACGGAGATAAGCAGAGAATGGGGCATATCAATATCGGCTATAGCCAGACGGACAACGAAGTGGCTTACGGATTAACTTTTGACAAGAATACAGGTGTTTCAACCATCAAGCCTCAGAGCGTGAACGGCAACTGGAGGGCGAATTTCAGCACAGGCTATACTCAGGCAATAGACAAGGCAAATAAGTGGAATATCGATAATCAGTTTTCAGCTAATTACAACCATAATGTGGACCTTGCAACCGTAGAAGGCTATACGGATAGTCAGCGTAGCATAGTTCACAACTATCAGTTGGATGACAACATCAAACTCAACTTCCGTCCCAATGACAAGAATGAGATTTGTCTCCATGCAGGTGGCACCTACAACATAATCAAGGGCGAGCGTTCAGGCTTTGAAGACATCAAGGCAGGAGACTACCGCGTGGGTATGAATGCTCAGGTGGCTCTTCCTTGGAAGTTCAATATTACATCCGACATTACTATGTTTGCCCGTCGCGGGTATCAGTCAGATGAGATGAACACCACCGACTGGGTGTGGAATGCGCAGATAACACGCAGTTTCTTCAATGGCAGACTCATTTCAAAGCTCAGCGGTTTCGATATTCTTCATCAGCTTTCAAACACCCAGTATGCCGTTAATGCTCAGGGACGCACAGAAACATGGCATAACTCCATACCACGCTATGTTATGCTCTCTCTTGCATGGCATTTCAACGTGAATCCCAAGAAGTGATAAAACAGATATTTTTGTAATTAACGTGAATTCGACGAATTTACTAAAAAAAGTTTTTTTTGCGATTTTCCTGTCACCTGCAACACTCGCTGAGTATCAGTTTGTTAGG
>CAMKEM010000107.1 GCA_946411565.1 uncultured Prevotellaceae bacterium
TTGAGGAGGTTCAGGCAATCAAAGGTGGATTGCAGGGACTTTATGTAGGTGAGGTCCTTACTTGCGAGCCTCACCCAAATTCTGACCACATGCACGTCACAACCGTTGACCTCGGTAAGGGCGAGCCTTCACAGATTGTCTGCGGTGCTCCTAACGTAGCAGCAGGACAGAAGGTTATCGTTGCTGACCTCGGTTGCAAGCTCTATGACGGTGACAAGGAGTTTGTCATCAAGAAGTCAAAGCTTCGCGGTGTTGAGAGCAACGGTATGATCTGCGCAGAGGACGAGATTGGCGTTGGCACAAGCCACGACGGTATCATTGTTCTTCCTGCAGACGCAAAGGTCGGAACACCAGCAGCAGAATACTACAACCTTCAGAGCGACTGGCTCATAGAGGTTGACATCACAGCAAACCGTGCTGATGCCCTTTCTCACTATGGCGTAGCACGCGATTTGTACGCATGGCTCAAACGTAACGGCTATGAGACAAGCCTTCACCGTCCAAGCTGCAACGAGTTCAAGGTAGATAACGAGTCTCTTCCTATTGATGTTGAGATTCAGAACACAGAAGCCTGCAAACGCTATGCTTGCGTAAGCATAACAGGCTGTGAGGTTAAGGAGTCACCTGAGTGGCTCAAGGAAAAGCTCACGGTTATCGGTCTTCGTCCTATCAATAACATCGTTGATATCACAAACTATGTGATGATGGCATACGGCCAGCCTCTCCATTGCTTCGACGCAGATATGGTGAAGGGCAACAAGATCGTTGTCAAAGACAATAATGCAGGTCTTCCATTCGTTACTCTCGATGGCGTAGAGCACACTCTCGGTGAGCACGACCTCGCTATCTGCAACGCAGAAGAGCCAATGTGTATCGCTGGTGTATTCGGTGGTAAGGGTTCAGGCACATACGAGACAACAAAGAACGTGGTTCTGGAGTCAGCTTACTTCCACCCAACATGGATTCGCAAGTCAGCTCGTCGTCATGGTCTTTCTACAGATGCAAGCTTCCGTTTCGAGCGTGGCATTGATCCAAACGGCACTATCTACGCACTCAAGCAGGCAGCTATTCTCTGTCAGCAATTGGCTGGCGGTAAGGTAAGCATGCAGATTCGCGACGAGTACCCTACCCCAATCGCTAACCCACAGATTCGTCTTGACTACTCATACGTCAACAACCTCATCGGTAAGGAGATTGGCAACGACATGATCAAGTCTATCCTCACTTCTCTCGACATCGAGATCAACAAGGAGGATGCAGAAGGACTTGACATCACCATCCCAGCATTCCGCGTTGACGTACAGCGTCCATGCGACGTTGTTGAGGATATTCTCCGTATCTATGGCTATAATAATGTAGAGATTCCAACACAGCTGAAGTCTTCACTCGTTATCAAGGACTTCGAGGATCAGCGTCACAAGATGGCTAACCTCGTTGCAGAGCAGCTTGTAGGTGCAGGTTTCAACGAGATTCTGAATAACTCACTCACCAAGGGTGCTTACTACTCTGAGCTTCAGTCATACCCAGAGGATAAGTGCGTTAAGATTTTCAACCCACTGAGCTCTGACCTTAACGTAATGCGTCAGACATTGCTCTTCGGTGGTCTTGAGTCAATCATGCGCAACGCTAACCGTAAGAATCCTAACCTCCGTTTCTTCGAGTTCGGTAACTGCTACGAGCACGACGAGGAGAAGCGCGACAACGAGAATCCTATGAAGGCTTACAAGGAAGAGAACCACCTCGGTCTCTGGCTTACAGGTAAGCGCGTTGAGGGTTCTTGGATTCATGCTGACGAGGACACAAGTTTCTACGAGCTGAAGGCATTCGTTGACAACATCCTCCGCCGTATCGGTATGCCACAAGGTATGCTTGTTACTGAAAAGACTACAAACGACATCTTCTCTACAGGCCTCACACTCAAGAATCGTGGCGGCAAGGTATTCGTTGAGATGGGTATCGTTAGCAAGAAGATTCAGCACAAGGCTGACATCGAGCGTGAGGTCTATTTCGCTGACATCAACTGGACACTCGTAACAAAGGCAGTAAAGAACGGCTCTGTCGATTTCCAGGAGATAAGCAAGTTCCCTGCTGTTAGTCGTGACCTCGCCCTTCTTATCGACAAGAACATTGAATTCGCACAGATTGAGCAGATTGCGCGTCAGTCAGAGAAGAAGCTCCTCAAGAAGGTTGAGCTCTTCGACGTATATGAAGGCAAGAACCTCCCAGAGGGCAAGAAGTCATACGCTGTGAACTTCATTCTTCAGGATACAGAGAAGACAATGGGCGACAAGCAGATCGAAGCGATAATGAATAAAATCATTACAAACCTCAAGAAGCAGCTTGGGGCAGAGCTTCGTTAACACCTAATATTATTTAAGGAAATAAGAATTAACAACAAAATAACAAAATAATTTTATAAAAACTCATGGGAAGAGCATTTGAATACCGTAAGGCTACCAAGTTGAAGCGTTGGGGCCACATGGCAAAGACATTCACACGTCTGGGCAAGCAGATCGCAATCGCAGTACAGAGCGGCGGTCCAGAACCAGAAAACAACCCTACACTCCGTTCTATCATCGCTACATGTAAGCGTGAGAACATGCCTAAGGATAACATCGAGCGTGCTATCAAAAACGCACTCGGTAAGGACAAGAGCGCATACAAGGAGGTTACATACGAAGGATACGGTCCTCACGGAATCGCAGTATTCGTTGATACCCTTACAGACAACACAACACGTACCGTAGCTGACGTTCGTTCTGTATTCAACAAGTTCGCTGGCAACCTCGGTACAACAGGTTCACTCGCATTCCTCTTCGACCACAAGTGCGTTTTCACTTTCAAGAAGAAGGACGGTGTTGATATGGACGACCTCATCCTTGAGCTTATCGACCTCAACGTTGACGACGAATATGATGAGAACTACGACGAGGACAAGGACGAGACAACAATCACTATCTACGGTGATCCTAAGTCTTACGCTCAGATCCAGAAGTATCTTGAGGAGCAGGGCTTCGAGGAGATCGGTGGTGAGTTCACCTACATCCCTAACGACACAAAGGACGTTGACGCAGAGCAGCGTGCTACTATCGACAAGATGGTGGAGAAGCTCGAGGAGTTCGACGACGTTCAGAACGTATATACTAACATGAAGCCAGAAGGCGTAGAGGAGTAATGAAAGAACTCGTTTACGAAACACAAGGCACATGCGCAAAAGCAATCCGTGTCCTCCTTAATGACGATAACGTCATTGAGGAGGTACGATTCCTTGGCGGATGCAACGGAAATACCAGCGGTATCTCCTCCTTGATCAAGGGAATGAAGGCTGAAGATGTCATAAATCGTCTGGAAGGCATACGTTGTGGCAATAAAAACACGAGTTGCCCAGATCAGCTAAGCAAGGCACTAAAAGAGATGACTTTATACAAGGTTAATTGATATAAGTCAATCATCTAAAACTATCAGTATAATTTTTAGCTGAAATATTTTGGAATCTCAAAAATAATGAGTACCTTTGCACCCGCAAATCAGAAATAACAAAAGAAACGGTTCGTTAGCTCAACTGAATAGAGCATCTGACTACGGATCAGAAGGTTGCAGGTTTGAATCCTGCACGAATCACTTCAAAAGGTTATAATTTCGGGATTTAGCACTATTGGTTCGTTAGCTCAACTGAATAGAGCATCTGACTACGGATCAGAAGGTTGCAGGTTTGAATCCTGCACGAATCACAAAGCCAACCATTACAGGTTGGCTTTTTATTTTCCCCAACATCAAGCCACAAAGGAAAAATACGAACTCTCAAATTAACATGAGATCGAAGAATTCCAGATATAGCAAGCAGCAAGCTGCTTTTAACTGACAATAATTCTTCGCAAGGCTCAGGCGCTACGCGGAGTCCCAATCTTACCAATCTTTATCCAATAATAAAAAAAACACGGAACTAACGAAACTTTTTCGCAAAGCTCAACAAGCTACGCAAGTCCGTTTCTTTTGTGTCTTTCGTGTTCAGAAAAATAAGCTCAGCGTCTTAGCGTCTTTGCGTTTGAATATATTATTTATTGGATTAAGATTGGCTATTATTGTCAGTTAACTCCCTATGGTCAGTTGGGTTGCGACAAATCTCTGCATCGGAGATGCGTTTATTTTAATTTCATCAAATTCACGTTAAATTAGCTTCATCTACTTTTAAATAATCACAACTATCGAATTATAGAACATTCTGATAGTAATTTCATACATTCTATTTATTAAATAATGTTAGTAAAACCAAACCTTATTCAAAAAGTTTTCACAGATATATTTTTTTTAGTTAACTTTGCATCATAATCATTATATTATCACCAAACAACTAATGAAACAGAATAACGTAAAGCCTGCTGAAGGCAAATTAGGAATTTTGGTTGTCGGCAATGGTGCTGTGGCAACAACTTTCATGACAGGCGTACTTATGGCTCGTAAGGGACTGACAAAACCAATCGGTTCCATGACTCAATATGACAAAATTCGTGTTGGCAAAGGTGCTGACAAGAAATATCTCCACTATAAGGATATCGTTCCTATGACCGATTTAAAGGATATCGTTTTCGGCTGTTGGGACGTTTATCCACAGAATGCATACCAGAGTGCCATGTATTGCGAGGTGCTCAAGGAAAAGGATATCAATCCTGTTAAGAATGAGCTTGAGCGGATCGTTCCTATGAAGGCTGCATTCGACAAGAACTTTGCTAAGCGTCTGGAGGGCGACAACGTAAAGGACTGCAAGACACGTTGGGAAATGGTAGAGGCTCTTCGTCAGGATATACGCGATTTCAAGGCAAAGAACAATTGTGCTCGTATCGTTGTACTTTGGGCTGCATCTACAGAGATTTACGTTCCTGTAAATATGGAGGTACACGACACCCTTGAGCATCTTGAGGCAGCAATGAAGGCTAACGACACCGAGAACATAGCTCCATCTATGTGCTATGCGTATGCAGCCCTTGCAGAAAACGCTCCTTTCATTATGGGTGCTCCAAACACAACTGTTGACATCCCTGCTATGTGGGAAATGGCAGAAAAGACCAAGATGCCAATATCCGGTAAGGATTTCAAGACTGGTCAAACCCTCGTAAAATCAGGTTTCTCCCCTATCATCGGCACTCGTTGTCTCGGTCTCAGCGGTTGGTTCTCAACAAACATCCTTGGTAATCGTGACGGTCTCGTACTCGATGAGCCTGCCAACTTCCGTACAAAGGAAGTATCAAAGCTCTCTACGCTCGAAACAATCCTCAAGCCAGAGGATCAGCCAGACCTCTATACAGATTACTACCACAAGGTACGTATCAATTACTATCCTCCTCGCAACGACAATAAGGAGGGTTGGGATAATATAGATATCTTCGGTTGGATGGGTTACCCAATGCAGATAAAGATCAACTTCCTTTGCCGTGACTCTATCCTCGCAGCCCCACTCTGCCTCGACCTCTGCTTGCTCTCTGACCTTGCAGCACGCGCAGGCAAGTACGGTATTCAGCGTTTCCTCAGCTTCTACCTTAAGTCTCCAATGCACGACTACACCAAGGGTGAAGAGGCAGTAAATCACCTCTATCAGCAATACACTATGCTGAAGAACGCTATCCGCGAGATGGGTGGCTATGAAGCAGACGAAGAGATTGATTAATTCTCATTTCATTCATATTCTCACAAACAAATCCCTTGCAAATCCCAACTCTGGATTTACAAGGGATTTGACATTTAATCAAAAGATAATTATTGGACTAAGATTGTGCAGATTGGAAATTATTGTCAGTTTAGCATCGGAGATGCGTCTATTTGGATTATAAACTATAATATTTCCTCGAACTTCCCTTTAATTATTCACCTCATTCGTCAAGGTAAGCGACATTACATCTCCCAAGGAATGAATCTCGGCAAAGAGTTTCACGAAATCTGTACGATCATCCGTTCGTACGATATAGTTGAACGTGGTTAAGTTTTCCGTATAGTCATATCGAAGATATTGATACGAAACATGAACATTGTACTTCTCAAAATACTCATGGTAAAACTTCGCATCCTTGACAATTCTTCCCACCTTCAGCCTTATCACATTCTGCTCAGTCCCTCTAAGGAATATCTTTTCAAAGAACTCAAACGCCTTTAGGATAGCAATAATAAGGAAACATGCAGATGTGGCAATGACAAACATTCCTGCACCTACCGCCAAACCAATACAAGCTGTCATCCATATTCCTGCGGCTGTCGTAAGACCTCTAACAGAGCCTTTCATCTGGATTATGGCTCCTGCACCAAGAAAACCGATACCTGAGATGACCTGTGCTGCTATACGACCAGGATCTCCATTCTTTAGTCCCATATATTCCTGTGGGATATAGATAGACACAAGCATGGCAAGCGTAGCCCCCATGGAGATAAGGGCAAATGTACGCATACCTGCCACCTGTCCCTTCTGCCGACGCTCAAAACCAATAACAGCTCCAAGCAACAAACTTATGAACAGCTTATATATTGCTCCAATGGTATTGACCTCCGAAGAGCATATCTGAGTATAAATTTCGTTCATCATAGTAATTGCATAAATTTAAAATATAAATGCAAAGATAATCTTTTTCTGAAATAAAAAGCAAAAATTGCAGGAAAAATAATGAAAAAACAGAAAAATTCCCTATCTTTGCCACAAATTGAAAAAGACAAGGACATCCATCCTCTTGTCCTTTATCTATAATGTAGTTGACAATATATCATCATCACAAACGATTTTTTCGTTTTAACAGACTTTTATATGTCCATCTACATAAAATAGATTATATTTGCATAATAAAACATAGAATTAAGAAATGAAAGTACTTATCATAGAAGATGAGACTACCGCCAGCGAGAATCTGGTGGAGATGCTCAAAGAAATAGATTCTTCAATAGAAGTGCTGCACGTATTGGAAAGCGTACAGCAAACGGTTCGTTGGCTGAGTACCAACCCAGCCCCCGACCTTATATTCATGGATATCCATCTGAGTGACGGTTCGGCATTCACCCTATTCGATCAGATAGACATACAGACTCCTATCGTGTTCACAACCGCTTACGACCAATATGCCCTTGATGCCTTTACCGTAAACAGCATCGACTATCTGCTTAAGCCTATCAAGACCGTTGAGCTTACCAGAGCATTGGATAAGTTCAAGAGATGGAGCAAGTCTGACGTTGTTGCATATCTCGAACAGATGATGAAACTACGCCCAAGCGAGAAGGCATCAGGCGACTACAAGCAGACTTTGCTTATTCCGAGCAAAGACAAGCTCCTTCCTGTCAATACCGAGGATGTAGCGTGTATCTACAGCACCGACAGAAAGACGCAGGTATATCTAAAGAACAAGAGCGTATTAGACTATAATCGTTCACTTGATTCTATCATCGGTTCTCTTGATCCTGCGCATTTCTTCCGTGCAAACAAGCAATATATCGTAGCACGCGATTGTATCCTTGAGATTGTCATCTGGTTCGATAGTCGTCTTCTCCTCCGACTACCGATAGAATTGCCTGAACCTCTTTTCGTAAGCAAGAACAGGGCAGCAGAATTCAAGAACTGGATGACACGTCCACAAAACTCAACATTCAGGAACTGATGTTGAAGTATTGATATAAAAATAGTTTGATAAATTTCAGTAGTACGGATTTTCACCAATATTTTAATCTCTGATTTTATCAAGATTTCTGAGCGAGGAACGAGCGAAATGATATTTTTTCCTTCCAACATTTTAGAATAGATTATCAGCTTGAATTTTAAAATATAAAGAAAAATCAAGATAAAATCAACAATAATATATTAGGAGGAGAATTTTTAAGGGATTTCAGTCGCAAATTCCTTCAGATATCTGAAGAAAATCTTTGGTAGAATCTTGAAAAAATCCTTTATATCGTGATTGATCAATTCTTCGAATTTACATTAATATCCAACTACCTAAAATAACAAATATGAATAAAATCGTTAATCTATTATGTATTGCTTCATTTATGGCAATGCTATTCTCATGCTCAAAGTCTGAGCCTAAGACAAGCGAGAACACGTCCCCTTCCTTTGATGAAGTGATTAAGACTCGCCGTAGTGTTCGCAACTATGATGCAAGTAAAACCATCACCCAAGAACAGGTCAAGGAACTGCTTATTTCCACCCAAGAAGCTCCTTCATGGGCAAATCAGCAGCCAACAAAGTATTATGTGGCTATAACCCCTGAAAAGGTAAAGGCTGTTGCAGAACTGGTTGGTCCTAACAAGGAAAAGATTGCTGGTGCACCTGTATTAATAGTATCTACATTCGAGCGTTCAAAGTCTGGATTCTTCCAAGGCGAGCAGACAAATGAAATAGGTGACGGTTGGGGAGCTTACGACAATGGTCTAAGCAATGCATATCTCGTGCTCAAAGCTCGTGCTATGGGTTTCGACACCCTTATCATGGGACTTCGTGACGCCAAGGAACTCCGTTCACTTCTCAGCATACCAAACGAAGAAACCGTAATGGCTGTTATCTCTCTCGGATACAGAGCAGAAGAACCTCAGCAGCCACAACACCGACCATTGGATGAAATAGCACGATTCTATTAATGCGTCTTTTGTGAAGAGTAACAGAAAATATTTATTGTAATTATTCAGTCCTCTTATGAGATCTTTGGTGCTATAATGAAGGCATTCCTCGTAAGCTTCGTACCTCGGCTTTCGGAGAATGCCTTCATTATATCCCCACCCTATCGGGGATTGATAATTACAATAAATGGAAAATGGTCTTCAATAGACCTAAAATTGCCAATATGGCATAAAATGAATAAAAGGCAACTCGAATTTTAACCAAGATTTTAGATTAATATTTTATTTTATGCCACATTGGCAATTTTCAGGCATTGAACCAAATTTTCTATTTGAATATGTCCCATATTCAAATATTTTCTTATTATAAAGTATGTTCGCAGAACGAAAACATGTTTTGCAGCTTGCTGCCAATAGTGAAATTCGTCGTTTTAACGACAACAATAAAAGAACAAGATCAACATCAAGCATTACTGCTATGACGCTGATCTTGTCCCTTTGTTACCCCCTTCAATACAATCTTAATCTACCTTTAGCCATATACCGTCTAATTCTTTGTTCCCCAAATCATCAAAAAGTTTTTCGTTCCCCTAAATTCATAAATTTATTACACTTATTTCCGAGTGCAAAGGTATGAAGAAAATACGGTTTACGCAAAATCTCATGTTTCATAAACTTTGTGATTTATATCATGCAACATTTTTTACATTTGCGCAATAGTGCGAATCTTTGTTGCATATTTGCAAACAAACTTATTTACAAATAGTTATAATGAGCATTTCTACTAATTCGATATTAGATAAATTACAAGCAGCAAGCTGCTTTTTACAGAAAAAAATATTAGCTAATGCTCATCAAACTACAACAAAATTCCCATTATTACCAATCCTCCAACAAAATAAATACAAACGCAAAGGCGCAGAGACGCAAAGATTTTATTTTTTGAACACAGAAATCACGGAACTAACGAAACTTTCATTTCTTTTGTGCTTTCCATGTTCATAATACTCTCTGCGTCTTTGCGCCTCTGCGTTAAAAACTTTTCTGGTTTTAATTTACAGGCTTCATTTACTGATAATTTGCTTTCTAAACATTTCTGGGCGCAAGCCCTGTTTAAAGTTTATTGTCAGTTAAGCACCATATTAGCCTAAATAATTCATAGAGGCACCAAAAAAGAAGCGTTTTTCTTTGTCATGTCGACAAAAAATAGTACCTTTAAGTGCT
>CAMKEM010000108.1 GCA_946411565.1 uncultured Prevotellaceae bacterium
TAAATATATAGTTAAAAACAGAAATTTACTTGGAATTTAACATAGAATGCGGTTTCACAACGGAGGCATAACGGACTTAAAGCGAAGGTTAGAGTTTTTGGGTTAGTGGTTAGAGTTTGAGGACACCCCGCCATCATCCTATCACCCAACATCTAACACCCATCACCTATCACCTGATTCCCGAGTGACAACGTGCGCTGCACCTCGCACGCAGTCAAAAGTGCGTGTCAGACCAAAGGCTTGCGCACGTCCTTCGGTTTGACGAGTGCAAAGTTACAACAATTTTCTTCGTTACAGAAAGAAATGCGAAGAAAAAACATGTTAGTTCCGAGAAAAGTTTGTTTTGTGCTTGTAAAGTGTTGATACACAGACTTATATTTTCGGAAGGATATTAAAATAACCCCAATCTAACATATATCCGTTAGAAAACACACACACAGGGTATATGTGGGTGATCTATAGCCATAATATAATATAATAATATATATTATTATATTATATTATGAAGTTATAAGGGGGGGAGGGGGTGTCCCTATTTTTTCTAACGGATATATGTTAGGTAGCCATTCTGAGCCTTCTGTTGGGGGTACATCTAACAACTCTTGTAATATGATGGTTTACGATTGGTCATAAATACTCTTTTTTTTACTTGATTTCACTAATATTTAATGCACGGATGAAACGGAATTTCCTATTTTTTCAAAGTTTTCTGTATTCATTTTCTTGATGACGCTGTGGTTTCAACCCACACCGTCTCGTGTAAATACGCATTTTTCTCGATTTAAGTGCCAAAAGGACGTTCCGATTTAGAACTCCCTTGCCAAATTGCATATTCTTTTGTCTGTTTTTGGAATGTATCTAACATATAACTGTTAGGAAAAATAGGGAGAGGGTAGGGAATATAAGAGTTTTTTGGGACGCTGAACGATTCGTTCACCGTCTTGCAGAAACAAGGGGTGAACGTTTCGTTCACCCCCTTTCAGATAGATTAACATGAATTCGATGAAATTAAAATAAAAACAGCTTGCTGTTTGCCATATAGCCAATTCGTCGAATCGACGTTAATTAGGACATTAATGAAAACATGCCTAAATCTTACATAATATCAAAGGTTTATGCTGTACAAGTTCTGTTTTTATCAAGAATTTGAGAAGGCTGATGTAGTAGGAATTAATGAGAGAGAATGGTCGCTTACACCCCAGTTTTTCGACCACAGATTGCATAGATTAAAGGGATATTCTCGTTTGCGCTCGTGATTGAAATCTGTGTTATCCGAGATATCTGTGGTTAATAAAAAAAGAAAACGGATTTATCTGTTTTATCTGAAATAAATCGCGGAAAGATTACTGCGCCAGCTATCAGATTAATCAGATAAATCCGTTTCCCTTATTATCTTTCAGTATAATCATAAAGAAATCTGTTTAGATGAAAAATCGTCGAATTCATGTTAGGTAGCACTTTTCAAATTCGTATTAATTCAAAAAAGAAATTCTCTCATTCTTGAAATATTTTTTGCGGACAGCAATAAAAGAAAAAGAGGCGTTCCTCTCGGAGCGCCTCTTAGTGTTGTTAGTATAGTAAGTGCGTTATTCAGCTTTAGGGTTCTCTGATTTCTGAGTAGTTTTCTTCTCTTCAGCCTTAGCAGCCTCCTTAGGCTTGGCAGAAGCCTTCTTTGCCGTTGCCTTCTTGGCTGGCTTCTTCTCCGGCTGACGAGTTGCGCTGTCAGGATCGAGCTTAGAGAGCTTTGTTTGGAGACGCTGTATCTCCTTCTCCTTCACATCAAGTTCCTTACCGAGGTTAGTGATAGTGGTGAGCATCTGCTCCAACTGATCATTATCGATACCTCCGTAGAGAGCACGCACACGACTGATGAAGTCACCGAGGATGTTCATATAGTTGGTGAAGGCGTCGAAAGGTCCGTCATAGATTCCACGATCAATGTTGCAGTTGCTTGGCTTCGTGGTCATGAAACGGAAGTTGTTTGATGCCTGAAGATAATCCCAGTCTTGAAGTAGGGCAGGGTCGTTGGCGATGTGCAGACGGTCAGCAACAGAGTAGAGTTTGTTGAAAGCCTCACGCTGCATCTGGTTTCCGAGCCATGTAGAGGTGTCGCGCTCCTCGTCAACCCATGAGAGTGATTCTGGAACCTCAAGAGCACCTACGCTTTCAAATCTGTCGCAAATCTCGCCTGGGGTAGCGAACTCAAGTCCTGCATGCTTAGCACAGGTAGGGAGAGCCTTGAGGAACTCAAGGATATTGCTTGAAAGAGGCTGAGCTATGCCGAGGGCGGTAAGTTCCATGAAGATGTTCACAACCTGCTCTGACTCTGGGCACTTGGCAATCTCTTCGATGTATGTGTCAGCAAAGAGAGGATAACGCTCCCATGATGAGTTGTTGAAGCGGAGTGAAATATCATCAGAAGCATTAACATCGCGAAGCAGGAGCTTGAGGTTAGGAGCAAGACTGCAATTGTAGATGTAGTGTGGTGATTTCCAGCCAAGTACATGCTTTGCGCCTTCCGTGAGCATACCCTTATATCCGAGGGATGCCACCTGTGCGCCGATGTCATCGGTATAGATGAGCGATGAGTTGCGCACCACGGTTGGACGCTTGCCGAAATACTCCTCAATCTTCTTTGACATCTTCTCGATATCACGCTTGAAACTCTCCTCATTAATGAGACCTGCAAGACCATGAGAATATGGTTCGGTAAGGAACTCCACCTGACCAGTCTCGTTGAGTTCCTGAAGCTTTGTGAGCACCTGTGGAGCGTGAAGCTCAAGCTGCTCCATACCAACACCTGAGAGGGAGAAGGCAACCTTGAAATAGCCCGGATGCTCCTTTGTCATTTCATGCATGGCGGTGAGAGCCGGCATGTATGAGTTTTCTGCAATATACGTGATACTACGCTCGTTGGCATAGTCGTCATAGTAATAGTGATCAGTACCGATGTCGAAGAAACGGTAACGCTTGAGATGTGTTATCTGGTGTATCTCAAAGTAAAGGCATATTGTTTTCATTGTGGTGAATATTTTTGTTGTTTTTAGGAGTAAAAGGAGTACAAGGAGTGCAAGGAGTACAAGACGATAGTTTTATCACTTTTTCGAGTGGAGTGCAGGACGATAGCTTTTTATCTTTTTTCTTGGAGTAGAAAGACATTCGTCTTGTACTCCTTGAACTCCTTGTACTCCTTGGTACTCCTTGAATTTTGGGTGGGCTATTTTATGAAATTCGCAAGATATTCCTCATTATTGAACCATCCATTGTATAGAAGTTGGTCGTAGCATTGGCGAATGCGCAGTCCTACCTTCTCCCATGTTATTCCGGCTACCTCCTTGATGCCTTCCTCGGCAATGTAGTTGTGGAGGCTCTCGTTCATGCAGAGAGAATAGATGGCATCCGCCATAGCGTGGATATCCCAGTAGTCAACCTTTATGACATTAGTAAGGATCTCACCGCAACCCGACTGCTTTGAAATGATACTTGGGCAACCGCATTGCATAGCCTCAAGCGGCGCGATGCCGAACGGCTCTGAAACCGAAGGCATGACGAATACATCTGAATTCTTGTAGCACTCATATACCTGCTTACCTCTCTGGAAACCAGGGAAATGACACTTGTCGGCAATGCCGTATGCAGCAGCAAGTTCTATCATCGCATTCATCATATCGCCTGAACCTGCAAAGCAGAAACGAATCTTGTCGGTACGCTGGAGCACGAGCTTTGCAGCCTCGATGAAATACTCTGGACCCTTCTGCATGGTTATACGACCGAGATACGTAACGATCTTCTCGTTAGGATTCTTGTGAGGCACTATGTCGAGATATTCCTGTGAGAGAGGATAGACGGCATTGTGCATGGCAACGCACTTGCGAGGGTCCTGATGATACTGGTTGATGACGGTCTGACGTGTCAGTTCTGATACGCACATGATACAGTCGGCATTATCCATTCCGTTCTTCTCAATGGAATATACCGTTGGGTTCACATTACCGCGAGAACGGTCGAAATCAGTTGCGTGAACGTGGATGCAGAGTGGCTTTCCGCTTACTATCTTGGCATGAACTCCGGCAGGGTAGGTGAGCCAGTCGTGAGCGTGAATTATATCAAACTGCTCTGAGCGTGCCAGAACGCCTGCAATGATAGAGAAATTGTTTATCTCATCGTGCAGGTTACTTGGATAACCACCGGCAAACCCCATGCAGCCGAGATCATCCAATCCCTGCATATAGTTGAAATCTGCATAGATATGATCGCGGAAACGATAGTAATCCTCGGCAGTATGCCCAATGAAACGATCCTTGATGTCATCATACAGAACATCGCGGTGAACGATTGGCACCTGACTCATATTCACTATCTTGAGGAATTTCTCCTCTTCGCCCGTAGGCTTTGGCATACAGAAGGTAGTCTCAATGTCGCCCTGAAGACTCAGGCCCTTGGTGATACCATAGGAGGCAACAGCAAGTCCACCGTATATCTTTGGAGGGAATTCCCATCCGAACATTAATACTTTCATAAGTTCATTGTGTCATTTACTATTTGACTATGTACTATTATTTTTATCCTTACAGAAGACAGATTTTCGAAGCTCGTTGATTTTCGGCTTTTGAGTAGGTCGTAAACAAATAGTACATAGTAAATAGTAAAATGGTAAATTAATTATACTGGTCAATCAATCTCCAAGTGCGCAGAATCTCTGCCACGTTCATTGCAAAGGCAGAGGCACCACGTCCGTTGAATGGTGGGTTACCATCGAATAGCTCGGAGATAGAGCCTAATACGTGATACTGCATCTCGTCCTCATAGCCTATCATCTGGCGTTGCAGGAAGCTGAGGCGTGAACGCTTGTAGAGTTTCAGATATGCCTCCATATAGAAACCACCGAGCCAAGGCCATGCTGTGCCTGAATGGTAGGCGTAGTCGCGCTTTGTCTGTGGACCTACATACATCGGATTATATCCACCTGACTTTGGTGACAATGTGCGGAGTCCCTTTGGTGTGAGGAGCTCACGGGTACAGAAGTCGAGAACTGATTTCTTCTGCTCTGGCTCAAGTGGAGAATAGTCGAATGCCACAGGGAATATCATATTCGGACGGACGCTGAGGTCTTCGATTCCTTCTTCTACATAGTCGTAGAGATAGCCACTATCCGTAATGAAAATCTTCTGGAATGACTCCTTGGCAATGGCAGCACGTGCTTCGAGGTCGGCTGCCACCTCCTTGTCCTTATGAGCTTCTGCTATTTCTGCACAGAACTTTAAAGCATTGTACCAGAGGGCGTTAATCTCAACTACATAGCCAGTACGAGGAACGACAGGACGGCCATTGGCTATGCTGTTCATCCATGTCATTGGCTTCTCGCGTCCTTCAATGTGGAGCAAGCCGTTTTCCCTAAGCTCAAGGTTAGGATGCTTGTTGCTTTCAATGAACTTGAGTATGTCGATAAGCAACTGACCGTATTTCTTGTATGTCTGCTTGTTGCCAACCTCGTGGGCATACTGCTGAATAGCCCATATAGCCCAAAGGAGCACGTCAGGCTGCTCTATCTCATGGATAAGGCTTGAGAGTGGCTTGCCAATCATGAAGTCTCTGATGCTCTTAGCCGCTGTGTCCATTACAAGCTCGAAGTAATCGTTCTCCTGAATGGCAAGTGTGAGACCTGGGAGGGCAATGAACGTATCTCGTGCACGAACCTTGAACCAAGGATAGCCTGCAAGCAGATAGCGTTCTGTATCGCTTACACGAACATGGAACTGGTGAGCTGCATTTACGAGTGCATGATAGAAATTGTCGGTAGGTATGCGAAGGGCAACTTCCTCATTGAACAATTTCTTGAGAGTGGCTGGCTTTATCTCCTCGATACCCGCAGAAATCACGATCTCATCGCCTTTCTTTGCCTGTATCTCGAAATAGCCAGGAACATAGAGGTCTTCTACTCCGTGATATCCGCGCTCCTGCTCTTTTTCATATACAAGACTCTTGTTCCAGTGTGGATCAAAGATGAACTTGTTCTTCTTTGAAATCTGGAGATAGAGGTCTGGATAGTTCTCGTAGAGCTTTGTCTTGATACCACCTTCAATTTCCTCGTATTCCCTTTTGATGTTGTTATTTTCCATCATACAGTTCTTCACGCTGCGGAAAGCCAAGAAAGGCTTCAGGCGCAGAGTGGTGGCGCTATGGCAGTCGAGGAGGGTATATCGTATAAGAACGCGCATTGAATAGACTTGGAAGACAACTTCCTTCTTGAGAATCACGCCTCCTACACGATAGATTGTTGTTGGAACTGTTTCGAGTGTAAACTCGCGGATGTATTTATGTCCGTTAGGGCTGAACACTCCGCTTTCGTATTTATGCACACCAAGATTGAACTGGGCACCATGCTGTATCACAGAGCAGTCGAGTGAAGAGAGCAAAACGTGGTTCTCTCCGTCGATCTCTGGAACGGGGACAACGAGCAGCCCGTGATATTTGCGTGTGTTGCAATCAACTACGGTACTGCATGAGTAAGCCCCCGAGCGATTCGTACACAATAGTTCGCGTCGCAGGGACTCCTGCAAGTTGGTCATCTGAGCTTTTTCAAATTTGAGATAACTCATAGTTGCTATATTAAGGTATATAATGTATTTAACTTCAGGTTGCGATTTAGGGAAATTCCATAGCCGATAATGCCAAAGGCACGAGGGTGTATGAAATCATCTACAAAAGTAAACAAAATAATCTGCTTTTCAAAATAAAAAGCAGATTATTTTCCAAAAATCAACAAAATTCCACTATGTTTGAAACATAATTGTAACATTTTCAAGCTTTCGCTTTACAAAGGCTTTAAGATGTGGGCTTCTCGTTTCGGATATTATTGATATTTGTGTCTGCGTATGTTTACGCTTGAATTGCATCTTTGTGTGAATTGTCCTTGCGCTTTTCTTGCGTTTTTCTTTCGCTTTTCTTTCGTTTTCCCTTCGTTGTGCCTTCGCTCTGCCTCCGCTCATCCTCCGCTCTTCTTCCGAACCAAACTCGGTGAACCTCCGCTCTTTGTTCGTTCTGGGAACGGACCTTCACCGAGTTTGGTTACTTTTTGTAACGGATTTATTACGGAACTACAATTGACTTGCTTGGGAGGGATCACTAATACATGATTTCTTAAGTATGCAAACTACTAAAAGCAGCAAATGGCTTGAAACCCAGAGATAATAGCCTATGTTGAAATTTGTTATGGGAACTTCTATGTCATAGTTTAGATATCTGTGGAATATCATGCCTAATGACAAAAGAAATGAAAGTGTGGGTAGTATTATTTTCACATCCTTGCCTTTAAAGAGCATTACTATAATTGTTATATAGTATATATTTGAACTCCATATTAAGAATGCCCCAATGTCTGTGATAATGGTGAATGGACCTGACAATAGACATTGATATCCTATTAGCACTTCGGTTCTTGTTGTGAGGCATGGAAGAATACACGAAGCCGCATAGGCTAACATGCTTATGTTTAATAATATATCCTTGATTTTTTCTTTAAATTCCATAGCCTTATCACTTCTCAATAATGAAGTTAATCGCTTCCTGTTCTACGATTATCTTCATAGGGTCGGTGGATGTGTTGATGTCAGAGAAAGCATGGCCGTCGATGCTTACTGGCGTACTCTTAGGCACTTTAATCGTGATATCGTGACATCTGTATGGAAGAATCATCTTATGATTCAGAATCTTTCCACGTAGGAATAGGGCAATGGCTGAGAAAATCTGTGTAAAGGCAGAATTTCGCATTACGGTTACGTCTATCATACCATTGTATGGAACGGCATTAGGGGTTTGCCCGAAGCCCAGAGCACTACCTATGCACATGGTCATTACCCTGTGCTGTTCCGTTTCGTAATTGATAGTATATTCCATCTTCCAGAACATACGCTGGAAGAGCAGAAGGATGAGTGAAAATACGTATGAAATCTTTCTTGACCAGAATATTTTTCGCATCTCTTTCCTAAGACGCTGAATGCCAGCCACAAGACCGATGTTCACACAGTTGAGAAAATATCTATTTTGTTTATTTCCTTCCTTGTCTGTATAGATAAGACAACCAGCATCAACCTTCTTTATGCGTCTCGTTGCAATCGATTCCACAGCGTGCTTTATGTCTTTTTCGGTAAGTCCCCAGAAGGCTGCAAAATCGTTCATCAAACCATTAGGGATAACCGACAATACCACGCGCTCACGAACGTCTTTCTCTTCTCTCATCAGACAGTTCACGGCATCGCACAAGGCTGCATCTCCACCACAGATTATGATATTGTCATATCCGTTGTGGATGAGCATTGAGACGAGTCTTTCCACGCTCTGGGCATTCTCGCTCTGAACGAGATCGTATGTGATCTCGTTAGCTTCGAGGCATTCGGCTATCTTCTTCCATCGCTTTTCTGGCGATTTGAAACCCTCGCGTTTCGGACAATATATCAATCCTGTTTTCATCGTACAATCTCCCTAATTGCTTTTACTTTCTCTTCCATCGGAAGCATGGCATCAATCCAGTTTATCTTGCATCCACGTCTTTCCATGCCACGGAACCATGTCATTTGTCGCTTTGCAAACTGATGTATGGCTATTTCCAGTTCCTTGAGCATATCCTCGTATGAACGCTTGCCTATGACGTATTCCGTAACGTACTTGTATTCAAGTCCGTAGTAAATCAAATCTTCGGCACTTACGCCAGAGTCAAGGATGCGCTTTATCTCGTCAACCATACCCTCATCCACACGGTTCTTTAGTCGGGTAGAGATCTTTCTTCTGCGCTCGTCACGAGGGATGTCAACGCCTATGATTGTAGTCTCGATAGGAGGGAAATAGCGGTCTTCTGTTTTGTGCTCAAGGTTGTAAGCTTCAATCTCAATGGCACGAATGGCACGCTGCGGAGAATCCACATCCGTCTTGTTGTGCATATCGGAATTGTTCTTCTCCTTAAGATCCATGAGAATAGCCGTGAGTTCTGCCATTGACTTGTGGCTTAGTTCTTCACGCAGTTCCTCGTTCTTTGGAACAGGTGAGAGGTGATATTCTCGTATAACGGATTCTACATAAAGGCCAGAACCGCCACATAGGATAGGTAAGGCACCACGCGAAGTGATGTTCTCGTATGCCTTGAGGAAATCCTGCTGAAACTCAAAGATGTTGTATTTCTCGCCCGGATTGCATATATCAATAAGGTGGTAGGGGATTTTTAAGGTGTTGGGTGTTGGGGTGTTAGTTAGTGTGACCTCATAGTCGCACAGATCCTTTCCTGTACCTATATCCATGCCTCTATACACCTGTCGGGAATCGCCAGATATAATCTCGGCTGGCTGTCCTTCTGCAATAAAGGAAGCTGCGAGATGGGCGGCGAGAGCTGTCTTTCCCGATGCCGTAGGGCCTATTATGGTTATCATCTTCTGTTTCATTGGGTGCTTTTGCGTGCTTCTTCGCACGAAAGAAAAAAGTGCGTGTCAGCCCATTAGGCTGGCGCACGGTCTTTGATTTTCTGAGTGC
>CAMKEM010000109.1 GCA_946411565.1 uncultured Prevotellaceae bacterium
AAAACAGCTTGCTGTTTGCCATCTAGGCAATTCGTCGAACTCACGTTAAATTAATTAGAGTGTCTGCTTCTCCGTCCAGTTCACCATATAGACTTTTTCCTTGCCTCTCGTTATGGCGGTGTAGAGCCAATGGATATAGTCGGGGGTGAGCATATCGTCGGTCATGTAGCCTTGGTCGATATACACATGTGACCATTGACCACCCTGTGCCTTGTGGCAGGTGACAGCGTATGCGTATTTTATCTGCAAGGCGTTGAAATAGGAGTCTTCCCTTATGGCTTTCAGACGGTCTGCCTTTCGGGGTATGTCGGCATAGTCTTCTTCTATCGCCTTGAAGAGTGCTGTGCTCTGTTCTTGTGTGAGGGCAGGGGAATCCGACTGAAGGGTGTCGGTCAATACTATTGTGTCAAGCTCAAAATCGTCATAGTCAGGGAAACGCAATATGGCATCAGCGAAATGAAAACCGTATAGCTCTCGGAAATTACGCACACGGACTACTATCGCCTTATCGCCGTTGGCGATGAAGGAAGGGCTAGAAAGGCCCCTAACCCCGCCCTCCCCCATAGGGAGGGAGCCGGAACGCGAAAGGAAGTCGTCATTAAGGGGGGATTTAGAGAGGGTAGAGTTTTTTTGGGGGGGTAGCGTGTGGTTCTTTACTATCATTACCTGATCGCCGCGCTCAAGGAGTTCCTCACGGTCGAGCACTTGCGCACGTATTCCGTTGTTATACATGGTGGCGTTCTTGTTGCTTCGGGTGATGACTATCGTGTCATCAATACCCACCTTTGAATAGCTGTTGGATAGCGTGTCGATAATTTCATTTCCTGGCAATGACATAATATCAGAAAAACCACGAAACCGTAGCTTTGGAAGCTCTGTTGCCTCTTCATACTGAATGAGGCTGCGGATGGCTGTGGCATTGTGCAGGATGCCCGATTCACTACTTTGACGGAGTACTTCAGAGAGGTCGCACTCATAGAGAGTGGCACCATAGCCGTAGAGCACTTCGGAGATGAGGGCTGGCGATTCGTCCTCGCCGACTGGTGGTAGCTGTGCCGTGTCGCCAATGAGCAGCATACGGCAGTTGCGACCAGAATACACGTACTGCACAAGGTCATCGAGCAGATTGCCGCTTCCGAAGCCTGTCTCGCTCATGGAGAATGAAGATATCATGGATGCCTCGTCGATTACGAAGAGCGTGTCGGTGTGGAGATTGTCGTTGAGGTTGAAATCGCCGAGCAATGCCTTCTGGCGGTATATCTTGCGGTGGATGGTGGTGGCAGGGAGCGAACTGCTGATTGACAATACCTTAGCCGCACGACCAGTAGGTGCCATGAGAACGACTTTCTGACGCAGGGACACGAGCGTCTGCACCATTGCAGAGACGAGCGAGGTCTTACCAGTACCTGCACTACCACGCATGAGCATCATGGGCATGTCGTTGCGTGAGGCAAGGAAACGCCCGAAACACTCAAGGGCATTCATCTGGTCGGTGGTTGGCTCGAAACCGAATCTGTCGAGGATGAGTGATATAAATTCGTGTATCTTCACTTATTTTTTCTGAGATTTATTCTTTAATTATCTCTTTTTTTCTTAACTTTGCACTCGTCAATTGAAACGGGCACCGCTCTGCGAGCGACTAACCCTATTGACTTCGTGCGAGGAAGCACTCGAAACTTTGGTGATGGGTGTTGGGTGGTAGATGTTGGCGATTTGTTCTCTAAACACTAATCACTAAACTCTAAACACCAAAATATACCGCAAAGGTAAGAAATAATTTTTTGCTGTGCAAAAATATGAGTGAGATTTTTGAAAATAAGGTATCTTCTCAGCGTGTGGTGAGGCGTGGCATTGTGCCTCGTGTGACTATTCGCGTAGGTTATGGCACTATGTCGTTCTTCCTTCCGAGGGTGGATGGCACGGTGGAGTATCAGCCTTACACGGTGAAGAGCGGTGTGTCGATGGCGGCTAATCTGCGTACTGCATTCCGCGAACTGGAACTGTTGAGGGAGCGTGACGACCGTGCACAGTTGTCGGTGGTGAGTCCTGTGGTTCTTGTTCCTATCGATGAGTATATGGATCAGGAGCATTTCGACGTAGATACGCTCTACAACCATACCTTTACGGGTAGGGAGCACGAGGAGAAGGTGGCGAATGTGATACCCGACCTTAGTGCGGTGGCGGTCTTTGGAGTAAACAAGGACTTGAAGCTTGTGGTGCAGGATCACTTTGCGGATGTGAGGGTTCAGAACGTGATGCAGCCTGTGTGGACGCATCTGTATCGTCGCAGCACGTTGGTTGGTCAGCGTCGTAAGTTGTATGCGTATCTTCACGATGGCAAGGTGGATGTGTTCTCGTTTCAGCAGCGCAGGTTCAGGTTTGCCAATACCTTTGATGCTACTCACTCTCACGATGCTCTTTATTATCTGCTCTTTGCATGGAAACAGCTTGCCCTTAGCGATGAGGATGATGAGCTGCATCTGGTTGGCAAGAGTGAGCACATGGAATGGCTTGTTACGAAACTGAAATCATATCTCCGCAGGGTTTATACCCTTAATCCTACGGCTGACCTTAACCGTGCTCCTGCTTCAATGATAGAGGGGATGGAGTATGATTTGATGATATAAAACTTCCGAACCTACAGCCCCTCACCCGTCACTATGTGACACCCTCTCCCCAAGGGGCGAGGGAAAAGTTAGTAATGAACCCTCAAGAGATTCCTCACAAGCGAATAAAGGTAACTTCCTCCTCGCCCCTTGGGGAGAGGATGCCCGCAGGGCAGGTGAGGGGCTGTAGGTGAGGGGCTGTAGGGGGTCGTAGTTAGACTGTTGTTTTTTTTATGCGAATAATCACAGGACAATATAAAGGCAGGCACTTTGATGTGCCGAGAACTTTCAAGGCAAGACCTACGACGGATTTTGCCAAGGAGAATATTTTCAATGTGCTGAATGGCTATCTGGATTTCGAGGGAATCTCGGCTCTGGATCTGTTTGCCGGTACGGGTAGCATTTCTCTTGAGATGCTGTCAAGAGGTTGTGCGGATGTGACGAGCGTGGAGCTTGATCGTGAACACTCGGCTTTCATCCGTCAATGCCTTCAGAAACTGGGCGATGATCGTTGCTCGCTTATCAAGGGCGATGTGTTCAGGTTTCTGAAATCGTGCAGAAGGAAGTATGACCTTATCTTTGCTGATCCTCCATACGCATTGCCTGACCTTCCAAAGATTCCTGACCTTGTGCTTGGAACAGAGACAGGTAATTGCTTGCTTGCAGATGATGGTGTCTTCGTATTCGAGCACGGAAAGCAGAATGACTTTTCACAGCATCCTTGCTTCGTGGAGCATAGGAGCTATGGGAGTGTGAATTTTAGTATATTTCAACCCCTACCTGCCCTACGGGCATCCTCCCCCATAGAGGGGGAAGAGGCTGGCGCAGAACGATAGGAACGCGGAAAGCATTAGGAGAATAAAAAGTAATAATTAAATATAAGAGGCTCATACTGCGCTAGCCTCTTCCCCCTTCACGGGGGAGGATGCCCGTAGGGCAGGAAGGGGTTGTATGATCGATCGTCTTACCATAGAACGAATCAAGGAAGCGGCGGACATCGTGGATGTCGTTTCTGAGTTTGTTAGTTTGAAGCGTTCTGGTTCAAACTACAAGGGGTTGTGTCCTTTCCATAATGATAGGACACCGTCTTTCTATGTGTCTCCTACTCGCGGCACCTGCAAATGCTTTACATGTGGTGAGGGTGGTGATTCCGTGGGCTTCCTGATGAAGCACGAACAGCTTACATATCCAGAGGCACTACGTTGGCTTGCTAATCGCTATGGCATTGAGATTGAGGAGAAACAGCTCACGGATGAGCAGCGTAAGCAGCAGACGGAGCGAGAGGGAATGTTCATCACCAATAACTGGGCTGCAGAATATTTCACGGACATTCTGCATAATGATGTGGATGGTCGTGCCGTGGGAATGCAGTATTTCCGTCAGCGTGGTTTCAGGGATGATATCATAAATAAGTTCAGACTTGGCTTCTCTCCTGCCGATAGATATGCTATGCCTCGCAAGGCGAAGGAGAAGGGATATAACGTAGCTTTCCTTGAGCAGACAGGCTTGTGCTATAAGGATAACAAGGGCGAACTGGTTGACAGATTCTCTGGTCGTGCCATCTTCCCGTGGCTTAATGTCAGCGGAAATGTCGTGGCATTCGGTGGTCGTGTGCTCGATCAGCGTACTAAGGGCGTAAATCAGAAATATGTCAATTCGCCTGATTCCGTTATCTATCATAAAGATCACGAACTTTATGGCATTTATCAGGCAAAGAAGGCGATAGGCAAGGAGGATTCCGTGTTTATGGTGGAGGGATATACTGACGTTATCTCAATGCATCAATGTGGTATAGAGAACGTGGTAGCCAACTCTGGTACAGCTCTCTCCGTGCATCAGATTCATCTTCTACATAGGTTCACTTCGAACATCGTACTGCTCTATGATGGTGATGATGCAGGTATCCATGCCGCTCTTCGTGGTACGGATATGCTTCTTGCCGAGGGCATGAACGTAAAGGTGCTGTTGTTGCCTGACGGTGATGATCCTGATAGTTTTGCAAGGAAACATACGGCTGATGATTTCAGAAAATATGTAGAGGAACATCAGACTGATTTCATCGAGTTTAAGACAAGGGTGCTGTTGCAAGGTGTCACAGACCCAATTAAGCGTTCTGAGGCTATAAACTCCATCGTGAAGAGTGTCAGTATGATAACTGACCAGATTGTGCGTGCCACATATATTAAGGAGTGTTCTTCGCGTCTTGGCTTGAGTGAACAGCTATTGCTCACCACGATGAACAATTTCATTCGTAACTATCGTGATGAGCAGCGTAAGGAAGAGGAACGCAACAGACGTACGGCGCAGAGAGGGGAAGGACAGCAGTCTGTTCAACAGCCACAGTCACCTGCTCCCAATACTCCGTCGGCAACACCTCAGGACGATCCTTACTTCGATGCTCCTCCACCAGATGCATTCCTGCCACCAGAAGCATTCTCGCAACCTCACCCCTCTAATACTCCTTTAGAGGGAAATGGTTATGTGCCTTCCGGCTCCCTCCCTACGGGGGAAGGTGGGGGGAGAGGCCTCGCACCCATAACTAAAGACCTATCCGTCCAGGAACTCCTTATCCAGTTCGTCATCAAGTATGGCGAACAGATTATTCTTGAGAATGTAGAGACTACTGACGGACAGACTGTCTCTCTGAATGTGGCTCAGATGGCACAGATTGACCTCGGAAATGACAATCTCACATTTGACAACCCTCTGCATACCCAGATACTTAAGGAGGCTGTAGAACATTCTGGAGATGAAAATTTCAATGCAGAGAAATATTTCAGGTTCCATGCAGATTATGAGATAAGTCAGTTGGCTATCAAACTGACTGAGGATCCTGTGCAGTTGACGAAGACCTATCAGTTGAAATTTGAGCAGGAGCGTCTGAAAGGAATGTTGGATCATCTCTTGCTCGATGTCCGCTTTGAGTACATAGAGAAGAAACTGGCATTTGTTCGTCAGGAAATGGGACTATGCTCTAATGATGCGGAGAAATACATGTCGTTCATATCAGAGATGCAGCAACTTCAGAAACTAAGGATGAAGATTGCGAAGATGCTTGGAAGGGCATAGCTTATTATGCGCCCTTATAAACCTAAATCGTAGTTCAAATAAGTAAAAATAAACGCACCTTTGGTGCTAACTGGCAATAATTATTCGCTAAGGCTCATCAAACTAAAGCAAGTTCACAATCTTACCAATCTTCTACCAATAAAAAAGATATAAAATTGAAAATTATTGGTTGAAGATTGGTAAGATCGGCAATTATTGTCAGTAAAAAGCAGCTTGCAGCTATAAAGACAAGTTATAGAAGTTTGTAAAATTTTTACCCAATATCATAAAAAAATGGTATTGGGATTATATATTTTCCCAAAACGTGGTAATATATAGATAGAGACAACAATCGAATGGAACAGAGAACAGACGATACACCAAAAAACATGCAGGATGAGACAGAACTCATCCGTAGCATCCTTGACGGCAACACGATGTTGTTCCGCCAACTTGCAGGCCGCTATGCTGAGCAGGTGCTACACATGGTTGCTCGTCTGATTCCTTCGTCAGAAGAAGCCGAGGAAGCCACACAGGATACTCTCTTGGAGGCGTTCCAGAGCCTTCACCGCTATGATGCCCGAAAAGCCTCTTTTTCTACGTGGCTTATGCGCATAGCCTATCATACGGCATTGAAGCACTATCGAAAGCGTAGGAAATCAATACCGACAGTCGAGGTGGATCAACAATGGTTCAATACTATTCCTGACAATGAGACAGATGCCTTGCTTGATGATACCGCTCCTGATCGCATTGCACTTATGGAAAAAGCTATTGGAATGCTGAATCCTGACGACCAGATGCTGCTCAGTCTCTATTATTTTGACAACCGCCCTATACGCGAAATCTCCAGTATCATGGAGCATGAAGAAAGTTATTTCCGTTCGCGGTTGCAATGGTTACGTAAGAAATTGGCAATTATCATAAAGACAATTGAAAGCAATGAATAAAACAGAACAATATAAAGACCGAGGCCTGCGCCGTGCCGTGCAGCGTAAGACAGAAGCTGCCGAGAGAATGAAACTCCCGGATGACTTCACCGCCCGTTTGATGCTGCGTATAGAGCAGCAAGAGTCGAAGCCAAAACGCCGTCGTGTGTGGCTATATCCTACTATTGCTGCCGTTGCTGCAAGTGTGCTCCTGTTGTTTACGCTCCATAGGCAACCTTCGGAAACGCCACCCCCACAGTTACCTCAAATAGCCAAAACGCAAGAAGTGCGTATAGTGCAATATGAGGGTGCGCAAAACGGAAGGGATGCCTTTTACGCTCATCAGAAAGAAATCAAGGAAAAAGGAGAAAGGCTTGCTGCTTATATCCGTAAAAAATCACCCATTAATATTGAGGAATATGAAAACATTGAACATTCTAATGATAATGGTTGCTGTAATCAGCATAGCCTCCTGTACTAAAAAAAGTACAGATTCAAATACAGATAGTCTGCAACACCAGATAGAGACTATGAATGAGCTTATTGATAGTATGTCTAATAGGGGTATGTCTTCGCTTCGTACTTTATATTTTACAGAGGATTCTGTGGGTGAGTACTATGTAGGTTTGGCGAACCCTAATGATTTGTTTCCGTATTATGGAAAATTCCATTCTATAAGTGTTGGTGTGGATACCACGGAAGTAAAAGATTCATCTACACTTAATCATATCTTCTTGTTAAGAACTCTGCCGGAAGTATGCGAGAAATTGTGCAAAAAAGCCAAGGAAAGTAGTCGCTATCAATCTGGTGATTCTTTGGAATACAGCATTACAATTGGGAATAATCCGCAGGAACTAATATCCATGAATAAACACAAACAAAAAGAAAAAAACAAAAAAGAATTTCAATATATATGTTTTACATATAACGTATTGAAACCTTGTAAAAAAGTGATAAAGTCAGATGATGTCAGACCTGTTCGAGAATTCTTGAAGAAATTCATTGCCGAACAGAAAAATGTGTATAGGTATGATGTCAAGTACGAGTGGGATAAAGGAGTGGGCATTCCAAAGATAATGAATTTAAGTTCTTCTGAATGTTGTTTGAAATGGAGATGGATAGGACGTGATCGTGATTCTCTGGCAGCGTCGTCAGTAACAGGAGTTCATTTTTTTATTCCTGCAAAGGATAAGCGTCGTATAGACGTGGCAGTTGATTTCTATAATCGATTGAATAACTATGCGATTGAACATCCTCAAATAGGAGTTGAACTTGAGACGTATGCGAGATTAAAAACTGACTTGGAAAAGGGTAATATTGAAAGCAATAGAGAATTGTTGCAATATTCAGTTCGTAATGATGAAACGAAACGTAATATATACAATATAAGGATGGAACAGTCCACCGAAGGTATTCATATCTTAGAACTTTACACCCCCGATGCTCCTCGTTTTGTGATTCCCACTAATTGGTATCGGGTAAAGCGAATCCACAACAATGAAATTGACTATGAAGTTGACTTTAGACGATTATAGCTAAAGAAAGGCATGGAATGTAGAAATATGTTCCATGCCTTTTTGTTTTTATCGGACAAGAATCCCCGACTTTATTTCCTTGTTCTCCTTTCGCTCTGCCTTCGCTTCAGGTCCGTTCCAAGTCCGTTTCAAAACCGTTTCAAGTCCCTTCCTAAGAATGGGAGAAAAATGGGACTTACATAGGAGTTACAAGGGAGGAACATAGGAGCTGCGTGGGAATTAAGGGATGCGGATTTATCTGATGTATCTGACAAGCTATGCGACATATTTTCTATGTGATTTCCGATAAATGCAGATTAAAATATTTTTGTTGAACTCACGTTAATATAAAGGGCTTTTCATCGGATTTACTTCCTATCTACAACAAAGAAACCGCACCCGATACTATCGGATGCGGCTTTATTGTCATTCTTGTTTTGCCTTTCTTCTATTTTTAGTTTGCAGCCTCAAACTCCTGAAGGAAGCGGGTATCGTTCTCTGAGAACATACGGAGGTCGGAAACGTGGTACTTGAGGTTTGTGATACGTTCAACACCGAGACCGAATGCGTAGCCAGAATATACCTTAGAGTCGATACCGCAAAGCTCGAGTACGTTAGGATCAACCATACCGCAACCGAGAATCTCTACCCAACCAGTATGCTTACAGAATCCGCAACCCTTACCACCACAGATATGGCAAGAGATATCCATCTCTGCAGATGGCTCTGTGAATGGGAAGTAACTTGGACGGAGACGGATCTTTGTATCAGGACCGAACATCTCCTGTGCGAAGGTAAGCATTACCTGCTTGAGGTCGGTGAAAGATACGTTCTTGTCGATATAAAGACCTTCAATCTGGTGGAAGAAGCAATGTGCACGTGCTGTGATAGCCTCGTTACGGAATACACGTCCTGGGCAGATAACGCGGATAGGTGGCTGTCCCTGCTCCATTACACGAGCCTGTACGCTTGAAGTGTGAGAACGAAGGATGATGTTCTTCGTTACATCGTTGAGCGGACTCTGCTCTACGAAGAATGTGTCCTGCATATCACGTGCTGGGTGATCAGCAGCGAAGTTCATCTTTGTAAACACGTGAAGGTCGTCCTCTACCTCAGGACCGTCAGCCAATGTGAAGCCCATACGCTGGAAAATCTCCACAATCTCATTCTTCACGATAGAGAGAGGGTGACGTGTGCCAAGCTGGATAGGGTAGGGAGTACGGGTAAGATCGAGGTCGTCGGCAACAGTCTCTGTTGTTGCAACCTGTTCCTTGAGTCCGTTAATCTTATCGAGAGCGAACTGCTTGAGTTCGTTAATCTTCATACCAAGCTCCTTCTTCTGATCGGCAG
>CAMKEM010000110.1 GCA_946411565.1 uncultured Prevotellaceae bacterium
GGTGAGATGGACTTCGACTATATGCAGGCAGTTAAGGAGGGTATGGTAGATCAGGATGTTATTCTCCGCAACAAGGATCTAAACATCGTTTATTCTGCTATGCACGGAACTGGTCGTGTGCTCGTTCCATTGTGCCTCCGTTCTTGGGGCTTCCAGAACATCAACGTAGTGCCAGAGCAGATGGTTGTTGACGGCAACTTCCCAACTGTTGTTTCTCCAAACCCAGAGAACCCAGAGGCTATGACTCTCGGTATCAAGCTCGGCACAAAGCTGAATGCTGACCTCGTGGTGGCTACTGACCCTGATGCTGACCGCTTGGCTATCGTTTGTCGTAATGGCAAGGGCGAGTGGCAGATTCTCAATGGTAACCAAACCGCTTGCATGTTCTATTGGTACACTATCAAGAACAAGAAGGCTCTCGGACAGCTCAAGCCATCTGACTTCATGGTTAAGACTATCGTGACATCTGAGCTTATAGCTAAGATTGCGAAGGCAAACGGCGTAGAGTGCTTCGATGAATACACAGGCTTCAAGTGGATTGCATACCGCATCCGTGAGAATGAGGGCAAGCGTCAGTATATCGGTGGCGGTGAGGAATCATTCGGCTATCTGCCATACGACAAAGTTCGTGATAAAGACGCTCCAGCTTCTATCTGCTTGATCTGTGAGATTGCTGCATGGGCAAAAGATCAGGGCAAGACATTGTTCGACCTTCTCCTCGATATCTATAAGGAGTTTGGTTTCCAAAAGGAGACGACTATCAATGTTGTTAAGCCAGGCAAGTCTGGTGCAGATGAAATCAAGGCTATGATGGAGAACTTCCGTCAGAACCCACCTCTGACTATTGCAGGAAGCAAGGTTGTTACCATCAAGGATTACAAGGTATTAAAGCGCACAGACAACGGTGTTGTTTCTGACTTCGAGATGCCAACAACAAGCAACGTACTCCAGTGGTTCACAGAGGGCGGTCTGAAGGTGAGTGTTCGTCCTTCTGGTACAGAGCCTAAGATCAAGTTCTACTGCGAGGTTCCAGTTCCAGGACAGTTTGACGGTGACTATGTTGCTGCAACTGCTAAGGCAGATGCTCGTGTAGAGGAAATCAAGAAAGATCTTGGTTTGTAATTAGACCATCATAAAACAAACTATAAAACCGCGTGCCCGGCATCTGCAATATATTGCGGTGTCGGGCTTTTTATTTGTTTCTTGAAAAAAGATGAAGAAAATTTCAAATAGTATATTGGAGATTTCCGTTGAAGAGCATGGTGCAGAGCTTTCGAGCATCAGATGCAACGGAAGGGAATATCTGTGGGGAGCTTATCCTGAGTTTTGGAAACGCCATTCTCCCGTACTGTTCCCGATTGTAGGTAGCGTATGGAACGGTAAGTACACATCGCATGGTGAAACTTTCCAGATGGGACAGCATGGACTTGCACGAGATATGGACTTTCAACTTATTAAGGAGGAAACTGATTATCTCGAATATGAGTTGAGATCATCTGAGGAAACTTTAGGCAAATACCCCTACCCTTTCATTCTCCGCATTGGCTATAAGATTGAGGGGAAGAGCATTTCTGTGATTTGGAAGGTAGAGAATCCATCGGATAAGGATATGTATTTCCAAATTGGTGCTCATCCTGCATTCTATTGGCCTCTTCTTTCTGATGAAACGATCGAGAATGGAGTTGAAGCCATGAATGCGGAACTCGCAAAGAACGATGACAGAGGCTTTTTCTATTTCCCAGAAAATCCAACGGAGATAGTTCGTACTCTCATCACAGAAGGCGGTTGTGTGGATATAGAGAAGAAACAAAGTCTTAAGGTATCAGAAGGTTATCTGCCTCTTACCACCGAAACCTTCAATCACGATGCTCTTGTACTTGAGCATGATCAGGTGCATGAGGTTACTCTTTGCGATAATGCCAAGAAACCTTATCTAACACTCTCTTGGGATGCTCCTTTGGTCGGACTTTGGTCACCTCCAAAGAAAAATGCCCCATTTGTTTGTATTGAACCTTGGTATGGACGTGCAGATAGAGCCCAATATTGTGGAAACTTCGAAGACAAGGACTGGATGCAATGCCTCTCACCATACAAATCATTTGAGGCAAAATACACTATCACAATAGAAGTCTAAAACTTCATTAACAAAAATAAGGCTCATGCACCATGCATGAGCCTTATTTACTTATATCTTCAAGGATTTGGCTTTCGCTTCATCTTCCTTTGCCTTTTGTTTCAGTTCCTTTTTCTTCACGGAATCAGGTTCCTTTTCTACCATCTTCTGATAGCATTTAGCACGATTACCATATGCAAGAGCATTGTCTGGCTCCAATTCTATGGCCTTATCATAATCAGCCATTGCCCCCTCCTTGTCATTCAACTCTAATTTGAGAGAGCCACGACTAATATATGCTGTCACATAATCAGGAGCAAGTTCAATCGAAACATCAATATCCTTGATGGCATCTTCTATTTCATTCTTAAAGAATTTCTGTATGCCTCGACTATAATATGCCTGTGCAAAACCAGGATTCAGCTCTATCGCCTTGTCAAATTCAGCCATTGCAGCCTCGTTATCATTCATTTGGGCTTTCAGAATGCCACGACAATAAAAAGAAACTCCATCATTAGGATCACATTCTATAGCCATATCATAGTCTCTCATAGCACCATTAATATCACCTGTGAGTGATTTCAGATTACCACGATTGCAATATGTGAGTGCATATTCAGGAGCTAGCTTAATAGCCTTGTCATAGTCTTTCATAGCTCCCTTCAAATCATCCAGTTCCACCTTTAGTTTGCCACGGTTGCAATATGCGAGCGCATGATGTGAATCAGCCTTAATCGCCATGTCATAGTCATTCATTGCACCATCGGTATCACTCATTTCTGCTTTTATAGCGGCACGTGCACAAAATGCACCTGCGCTATTTGGATCTAATTCAATCGATTTATCATAGTCCTTGATTGCACCATCAATATCACCAATTGTTTTTCTTAGAATGCCTCGATTATAATATGCGAGTGCAAAATCTGGAGATAACTTAATAGCTTGCTCATAGTCTTCCATAGCACCATCAAAATCATTCATTCTTGATTTCAAAAGACCGCGATTATTATATGCTAATGCACTATCGGGATGCAAGCCAATAGCTTTGTCAAAGTCCTTCATGGCACCATCCGTATCACCATTTTCTATTTTTAGAAGGCCACGACTAACGTATGCGGCAGAATCATAAGGGTTAGATTCAATCGCATGATTGTAATAGTCCATGTTCTTTTCCATGTCAACCTTCATGTTGCCTTTCTCCTTTGTAAGGCGTTCCCAGAAAGATTTAAATATCATATTGTATCTGTTTTTACGGATTTACTTGTACATTTACTCAAATCATACCTTGCGGTAATTATAATAAAATCCACATAGCATTGTGTTTCATGCAGTAAGATGGGGAATTCTGTTACAAAGATAATAAAAAAAAGCTAATAATTGCATTTCATTGCAAGAAATACGTCATAATAGACATTTTTTTCTTCTAATATGGCCAAATTTCTATCATAAACTGCCCAAATACATAAATATTTGTTATTTTGCAACATGCATTATAGCCAACCATTAGTATCTAACACACAAACGAACTATAGATTGTCCTGTCTATCGCCTATCAGAATTGGTACTTAGTAGGACCGCATGGCAATTTGTCGCATTATACAAAATATTACATATAGTTGTACTTTAGCTTTAAATGATAACGCTTTGAGTCATAGTTTATTGCCATAGTTCCCTGCTTGATATCATCAATAGGACTGAGGGCGAGAGCAACATGTCCCATAGTGCGACGGAGATTTATTTCCACGCATGGATGAAGGAGAAATCCATCACATTTGTCATTTTCCATATATGAGGTACCATTCTTTGCCACTATCATCATGTCAACTCCGAAGTGGAGATCAGAAATTGCAGGTTCGGAAGGGAGTGTAGAGAACAACGAAGCTAGTTCGGTTTCAAGGCGAGCTGTGACATTATCGAGGAGAGCGAGATCTATGTATCTACTCATCATATCACGTTTTACAGCCTCTGTGGTAAGGAGATTGCCAGTATAAGCACCATTGATTGTATTGAAAAGGGACAAACCAAGATAGTGTACCCTACCCTCTGCATCGCGACGGAATTCCATTCCGAAATCCTTTACCTTATTATATAAAGGCTCTACCATAACGCCTCCCTGAAGACGGATTGTGTTCCTAACCCAGTTGATTGCATTCTCGTTTCGCTCTCCTTCAAGGAAGTAACGCACCCCTCTACCACTAGAACTCCAAGGTGCTTTTACTACTATGCTTTTGTCGTTTTGCAGCAAATCACAAAACCCATCATAATCAACGAGATAAGTGCTTTTGCCGCAAGTTTCACTTTCAATACCACGGCGTATATTTTCAAGGACAATAGTAGTGCATTGTCTGCCAGAAAGTCGTCTTAGTTCCTGCATAGCATCTTTACTTGGAAGTTTTTTTCCCGGCACACCTGAAGAAAGGAGTTGGAAGCGTATGGCAAGATCCCATCCCCATGCATCAATAACAGGTGCGATATTAGTAGAGCTTAGCACATGGGCAATCTGTTCCATTGTGCAGAACTCCACAGATGGTTTCCGCTCGACTTTCAACCTGCGATAGGCAGACTCTGCGAAATCTATATCATCGACAATCACCACATCGCCCTCATCTGCCCAAAGAGCAGGAAGGTAGCAGAGGTCGCTACGCAACTGTCTTCCAGCATGAGGAGCGGTAAAACGCTCGATGTTTGATGCAAGTGCAATATCGTGTTCTGGATTAAAAATTCTTATTGTCATCTGCTTATTTGCATTTTTCCATTTACAATGTACAATTTAGACTTTGGAAAAGCGGGGACTATGTGGAGCCCTCATGTACCTTAGTACATTTTTCTATTTTCTAAGGTGAATTTTCCATTTGTCATTTATAATTCCACCGCAAAGGTAAGGAAAAATATCGTATAAAACCACCAACAAGTGCTAAAAAATGTAAAAATAGAGTACTTTTTGCCACCTTGAGTTTGCAATTTGCAAAAATATGAGTACTTTTGCATGGTTAAAAATTGAAGTAGCACTTAAATCACGAAAAGACATCGCGAATGGAGGTATTTTTTAGAACACATTCATATCTGGTCGAGCACACCAATACGAATCTTCGTCGTAGTCTTATGGACGAAATTGATTGGACTGATCGCTTGATTGGCATAAAGGGCACACGCGGTGTAGGAAAAACAACATTTCTTTTACAGTACGCTAAAGAGAACTATGGTCCATACGACAGACGTTGTTTATATATCAACATGAACAACTTCTACTTTCAAGGACGTGGAATAGCAGATTTCGCAGGTGATTTCTATCGTCGTGGTGGACGTGTTCTTCTAATTGATCAGGTATATAAGCAGAGCGATTGGAGTATTGAGTTAAGACGTTGTTTCGACCTTTACCCAGAGCTTCAGATCGTGTTTGCAGGTTCAAGCGTAATGCGTCTTAAGGATGAGAATCCTGAACTTAACGGTATAGTGAAAAGCTATAACCTTCGTGGTTTCTCTTTTCGTGAATACCTGAATATTGAGACGGGGAACAATTTCAAGTCATATACACTTGACCAGATACTCCGCAATCATGAGCACCTAGTAAAGGACATACTGCCAAAGGTTAGTCCTGCACAGTTCTTCATGAAATACATTGAGCATGGATTCTATCCACTCTATCGTGAGCATTCTGACTATCAGGAAAACCTACTCAAGAGCATGAATATGACAACAGAGGTGGATATCCTTCTCATCAAGCAGATTGAACTGAAGTATCTACCAAAGATCAAGAAACTGTTCTACCTTCTTGCTGTGGATGGTCCGAAGGCACCAAATATCAGTCAATTGGCACATGAGGTTGAAACATCACGCGCAACGGTGATGAACTACATCAAGTATCTTGCAGATGCTCGACTTATCAACATCATATACCCTGTAGGTCAGGAATTTCCGAAGAAGCCAACGAAAGTTATGCTCCACAACTCCAACCTGCTTTCTGCCATCTACCCTATCAACGTAGATTTGCAGACAAAGATGGAGACATTCTTCGTGAATACTATGTGGAAAGATCATAAAGTAAACCAGAGCCAGCGCGATACCTATTATATTATAGATGGCAATCGTAGGTTCCGTGTTTGCAATGCTGACGCAGATCGCAAGGCAAGATACAATTCCGACATTACATACATACGCTACAATACGGAAGTGGGCAAGGATAATCTCATACCGTTGTGGCTACTTGGCTTCTTATATTAGAAGATATATGGATGAAAGGGATAAGAATAATGTTTGATAGTTAGAAAGCGAACAAACGCAATACCTTGATTCCATAAATTATAAACGAAAAAAAGCAAAACATTTATAGTTAACATTTTATCTTATAACAAAATGGCTAAAGAAAAAAAGTTTATCACTTGTGATGGTAATGAGGCTGCTGCACACGTAAGCTATATGTTTACTGAGGTAGCTGCTATCTACCCAATTACCCCATCATCTCCTATGGCTGAGCACACTGACGACTGGTCAGCTCGTGGCCGTAAGAACATGTGGGGACAGGAAGTTCTCGTACAGGAAATGCAGTCAGAGGGCGGTGCTGCCGGCGCAGTACACGGTTCTTTGCAGGCTGGTGCTCTCACCACTACCTACACTGCATCTCAGGGTCTTCTCCTTATGATTCCTAACATGTACAAGATCGCAGGTGAGCTTCTCCCATGTGTATTCGACGTTTCTGCTCGTACACTGGCTTCACACTCACTCTGTATCTTCGGTGACCACCAGGACGTTATGGCTTGCCGTCAGACTGGCTTCGCTATGTTTGCATCAAGCTCTGTTCAGGAGGTTATGGACCTTACAGCCGTTCCTCACCTCGCTACTCTCGAGACAAAGGTTCCATTCATCAATTTCTTCGATGGTTTCCGCACATCTCACGAGTATCACAAGATCGAGGTTATGGACATGGAGGATATCAAGGCTATCACTCCAATGGAGTATGTTGAGGAGTTCCGCAACCGTGCCCTCACTCCAGAGCGTCCTGTAACTCGTGGTACTGCTGAGAACCCTAACGAGTTCTTCACACACCGTGAGGCAAGCAACACATATTATGAGAATATCCCAGACGTAGTAGAGAAGTACTGTCAGAAGATGACCGAGATCACTGGTCGTGACTACCACTGCTTCAACTACTATGGTGCTGAGGACGCAGAGAACGTAATCATCCTCATGGGTTCTGCTTGTGAGGCTGCTAAGGAGGCTATCGACTACCTCGTATCTCAGGGTAAGAAGGTAGGTATGGTTAACGTACACCTCTATCGTCCATTCTCTGTTAAGTATCTCCTCGCTGCTGTTCCTAAGTCAGTTAAGAAGATCGCTGTTCTCGACCGTACCAAGGAGCCAGGTGCAGAGGGTGAGCCTCTCTACCTCGACGTTAAGTCAGCATTCTACGATGTAGAGAACCGTCCATTGATCGTTGGTGGCCGTTACGGTCTCGGCTCTGCTGAGGTAACTCCAGCTAAGATCATCTCTGTATTCAACAACCTCGAGCTCCCACAGCCAAAGAACCACTTCACAGTTGGTATCGTTGACGACGTTACAAACCTCTCTCTCCCAGTTGTAGAGGAGATGGCTCTCGGTGGCAAGTCAATCCAGGAGTGTAAGTTCTTCGGTCTCGGTGCCGACGGTACTGTAGGTGCTAACAAGAACTCTGTAAAGATCATCGGCGACAACACCGACAAGCACTGTCAGGCTTACTTCTCTTACGACTCTAAGAAGTCAGGCGGTTTCACATGTTCTCACCTCCGTTTCGGTGACGAGCCTATCCGCTCTACATATCAGATCACAACTCCTAACTTCGTTGCATGTCACGTTCAGGCTTACCTGCACATGTACGACGTAACACGTGGTATCCGTGAGAACGGTTCATTCCTCCTCAACACAATCTTCGAGGGTGATGAGCTCGTTAACTTCATCCCTAACAAGGTAAAGCGCGTATTCGCTGAGAAGAACATCAAGGTTTACTACATCAACGCTACAAAGATTGCTCAGGAGATCGGCCTTGGTAACCGTACCAACACTATCCTCCAGTCAGCATTCTTCCGCATCACAGAGGTTATCCCTGTTGATCTCGCTGTTGAGCAGATGAAGAAGTTCATCGTTAAGTCTTACGGCAAGAAGGGTCAGGACGTTGTTGATAAGAACTACGCTGCTGTTGACCGCGGTGGTGAGTACAAGCAGCTCGCTGTTGATCCAGCATGGGCTAACCTCGCTGACGACGCAGTTAAGGAAGACGATGCACCAGCATTCGTTAAGGAACTCGTTCGTCCTATCAACGCACAGGCAGGCGACCTCCTCAAGGTTTCTGACTTCGTTAAGCACAACACAGTTGACGGTACATGGCAGAACGGTACTGCTGCTTACGAGAAGCGCGGTGTTGAGGCATTCGTTCCAGTATGGAATGCAGAGAACTGTATCCAGTGTAACAAGTGTTCATTCGTATGTCCTCACGCAGCTATCCGTCCATTCGTACTCGACGCTAACGAGCTTGCTGGCATCGACACTCCTACACAGGAGATCAAGGCTCCAGCAGCATTCAAGGGCATGAACTTCGTTATCGCTCCATCTCCACTCGACTGTCTCGGTTGCGGCAACTGTGCCGACGTTTGCCCAGGCAAGAAGAACAAGGAGACTGGCGAGAACGAGAAGGCTCTCAAGATGGTTGCTTACAACCCAGACGCAGAGGATATGCAGAAGCTCGCTAAGGACTGGGATTACCTCGTTAAGAAGGTTCACACAAAGCAGGACCTTATCGACATCAAGGCAAATCCAAAGAACTCTCAGTTCGCTACCCCACTCTTCGAGTTCTCAGGTGCATGTTCTGGTTGCGGTGAGACACCATACGTTAAGCTCATCTCTCAGCTCTTCGGTGACCGTGAGATCATCGCTAACGCAACTGGTTGTTCTTCAATCTACTCTGCTTCTATCCCATCTACTCCTTACACAACCAACGAGAAGGGACAGGGTCCAGCATTCGACAACTCTCTCTTCGAGGACTTCTGTGAGTTTGGTCTCGGTATGGTAATCGGTAACAAGAAGATGAAGGAGCGCGTTGCTAAGCTCTTCCAGGAGCTCATCGACTCTGACAAGACTCCAGCTGAGTTCAAGGCTGCTGCTGCTGAGTGGATCGAGAAGCGCGAGGATGCTGACGAGACAAAGCGTCTTGCTGCTATCCTCAAGCCAATGATCGCTGAGGGTGCTGCTGCAGGTTGCGACGTTTGCAAGGAGCTCAAGACTCTCGACCACTACCTCATCAAGCGTTCACAGTGGAT
>CAMKEM010000111.1 GCA_946411565.1 uncultured Prevotellaceae bacterium
AATTGGTTGAGTATCTGAGAGATAGCAAGTCTGGTCTTGTCACCTCTCTCTCCGCTTAGAACTCAATCAAGAAATTGGTTGGGTTCTTTTTTTGTTTGGTAGTATGAATGATTTTGTCATACCACCAAATACTACAAAATTGGTTCTAAACATACTTATCTATCTTAAAACCAATTATTTACCAAGAACCAACAAGTTCACCAAATATCTGAAACCAATGCAGAACCACCATTCTGTCCATACAATAGGGGAATGGTGGCAAACATTGGGATATTGGTGGACTTGTGAGGATAGAGGATATCAGAATCCTTCTTCTTCTAGTTTTTTCTTTACTTCATTCATCTTCTTCATGATTGTATCTGGAAGAACTTTTGCATAAGTACTTTCTGTTATCTTGGAATTAGCATGTCCCAGACACTTTGATACTAAAACCATGTCAAGTCCTGCATTTAGAAGTGAGGTAGCATAAGTATGTCTGGCAAGGTGGGTATGCAAGACTTTGTTGATACCACATTCTTTAGCTACCTCTTTCAGATAGCTATTGTACTTGCAGTTGCTTATCTTAGGGAGGTTATATCTGTATTTCACCAATATATCCTTTGCTATAGGGAGTAGGGGAATGGTAGAGACAACCTTGGTCTTATGTCTATTCTTCACTATCCACTCATTACCTTCCTCATCTGTAATGAAATCACTCTTACATAAACTCATCAAGTCTGCATAAGCAAGTCCTGTAAAACTCTCAAAGATGAACAGGTCTCTAACCTTCTCCAACCTTGGGTTGTTGATAATGGTGTTCTTGATAACATTAACCTCTTGCAGGGTAAGAGGGATGACCTCCTTCTTATCCTTTTTCAGTTTTAGTTTGAAGGGGAGTTTCTGTATATACCCTTCATCTATTGCTATCCTCAATATGCACTTGAGTTGCTTCATCTTCTGAATAGCAGTATTGTTGGTCATATACAATAGAAGGTAGGTATAGAACCTCTCTACAAAGGAGGGGGTAATATTTCTTATAAAGACATCATCTGTATTATAAGTTGTCTTTATAAACTTGGCAAGATAATCTTTTGTGATTTGATATTTGTACAAAGTTGCATCTGTTATCAAGTTCTGTTCCACCCTTTGTTTAAGGTACTCAATGTGCATATCAAATACTTGTAGGATGGTTATGGTTATTTCCTGAGTTCCATTCCTATATACATCCATGATAGTGTCAATGTTTACACAGATACCACTATTCAGCAATGATGTCTCAATAGCAAAGAACCTTGCTTTCAATGCTGTTAAATACTTGTTTGTATCCTCATCACCCTTTATTTCCTCTGTTCTGGAGTTAAATAAAGCTAAAAGTGTCTTTCTACCAGTAGAAATCACCTTTCTTTGGCTATTTATACAGATTGAAAGCTCTATTGGGACACTTCCATCCTTCAAAGTTTTTACTTTTCTACAAAAAAATCTCAATTTCATTGTGTTAAATACTTTATTATCAGCAATTTATAAAATAAGATAAACAGTCACAAATTGAGAAAGCCATCTGGTCACATTTTTGACACAAAAATCCACCAATATCCCAATGTTTGCCACCATTCCCCTATTGTATGGACAGAATGGTGGTTCTGCATTGGTTTCAGATATTTGGTGAACTTGTTGGTTCTTGGTAAATAATTGGTTTTAAGATAGATAAGTATGTTTAGAACCAATTTTGTAGTATTTGGTGGTATGACAAAATCATTCATACTACCAAACAAAAAAAGAACCCAACCAATTTCTTGATTGAGTTCTAAGCGGAGAGAGAGGGATTCGAACCCCCGGTACCTCTCAGTACGTCGGTTTTCAAGACCGATGCAATCGACCACTCTGCCATCTCTCCAGAACTTCTTTCGAAGTGCATCAGTTGAGTGATTTCTGAATTGCGATGCAAAGGTAGTAACTTTTCGTGAAACTACCAAATTTTTTCTCGACTTTTTTCAAAAAATCTTTCAAAAAACGTATTTTCTGCTGAAAAGTGTGAGCTTTTCTCAAATTATTCGCTTTTTACGATGGTGAGTCCTGAAATTTGCTTTGAATTCTAATGAAGCAATTTCAGAACTCACCATAAGAATTTTACTGTATTTTAAAGGTCGTTTGCATCAAAAGTGGTAAACACATGACCAAAGGCACCTATAGATACGGTCTTTGGCTTGTCGTCAATATCAATCTTGCCAACGCTGAACACGAAATAGTTGTCAACTGTTATTGCTGTCTCAAAAGCTGCGCCAAGAACTTTTGAGGTCACTTTGGATGTGATCTTGGAAAGGCTGCTGCCTAAGCCTGAATCTAACTTTCCCACCTTGTCGCTAATAGCGGAGTTGATAGCACCGTTCATTTCTTCCATGACAGCATCCTTGTGTGCCTGCTTGTCAGGACAAGTTATAACTGCAACTAATACGACTGCAATTACGATTACTAATGATAAAATTTTTTTCATACTTTCTTGTTGTTTTTTATAATCTACAATATTATCTATCTTTCTTTTTCGGCAATAGGATGGAAGTCATGTTGGCTCCATTTATAAAATTGTCGAGATCCACATAGGTCCAGATTCCTTTTACATGACCTCTTTCTGAGCGTTGCCATAGGATAGGACGTATTTCTGGGAGGTCGGGCTCGTGAGAGTAGTGGGCTATCCATAGCGGATAGTCGTTGAAGGCAGGGGCGAGGTGTTTCTTGTAATATCGCTGGTTACTGTAGATAATGGGCTTGACGCCGATTTCCTGCTCGATAAGCTTTGCAAGGCGCATTACACTATCTTTGAGATGCTCAATGTTTCTTGGTGTTGTACTTAGCGATTCAACATCAATCACCGGACGTAGATCTTGTAATGGTAGATCCACGATTGACATAAAGTCATGGAACTGGCTCTGAGCTGATAGTGCCATGGTGAAGAAGATATAACTACCAACTGGGATTTGGTGCTTACGAGCCATCTCTATATTGTGATGATAGGCGTAATCTGGTTTCGCATCCTTGCCAAATGCCCTTACATAGATAAACCTGGGCTTGTGCTTGGATAGGCTTAGCTCATCCCAGAAAATCCTGCCTTGATATACGGAAATGTCGATGCCGTCGAAAAATTCGGAATATTCCTTGTCGGCAAGCAGATCCTCCTCTGGCCATGTTTGTTCTACGTATCTGGGTTTCTCCTTCAGTAGGGGAGGTGCGACCTCTCTTGTCATTTCCCAGATGACGAAAAAGCCTGCTACCGTGAGTATCAGGATGATGAATGCTGTGTTAATGTATAGTACTTTTTTGAGAGACATTGAATGGCTTGAGTTTACGAGTTGCAAAGATATACAAAAAACTGAAAACTCAAGTTCTTTTTTATTATTATTAAGAAAAAAGTTGTTTTATGAAATCAGAAAAAGGACGATATCCTGTGAGGATACCGTCCCTTTTTATTCTAAGCTTTTATTCTTTATTCTTTATACTTTCCCTAAACTACAGATAGCGTCTTCTGTTAGGAAGCACATAATCCATACCAGCTTCGAGGACGTCAGCTACCTGATTGATCTCAAGGAATGAGGTGTGGGTGCCTTGCTTTCCACCGCTGAGGTAAGCCACCATGTCGGTTGGCTGGAGAACGCCGTCATCGAGGAGCTTGCGGAGAGCTGCGAAATAGTAAGCCTGTCCGTTAGCCTTCTCTGGCATGAAGATAGCCTCTACACCGTAAGAGAGGGCGAGGTGACGCATCGTCTTCTCCTTGTAGCAGATAGCGAGTACAGGATATTTGCCACGGAAAGCGGCAAGGTTACGTGCCGTGCGACCTGAGAAACTATCGGTAATGATAGCCTTGATTGGAAGCGCGAATGTTGCCTTTACTGCCTGCTTAGCAAGGTATGAAGTCACAGTTGGATTTTCCTCGAGTGGGATGCGGATGTCATTATCGGTAAGCTTATCCTCCTCAGCCTGTGCAGCAACGGTTGTCATTGTCTGAACAGCCTCTACTGGGTACTTACCGTATGCAGTCTCTCCTGAGAGCATAATAGCATCTGTACGATAGTAGATAGCGTTAGCGATATCGGTAATCTCCGCACGTGTTGGACGTGGATGCTTGATCATAGTGTGAAGCATCTGTGTTGCAACGATGACAGGCTTCTTGGCAAGAACGCACTTCTTGATGAGAACGCGCTGTATGCCTGGGATGCGCTGCTGAGGAACCTCTATTCCGAGGTCGCCACGAGCCACCATAATACCATCGGCAACGGTAAGGATGTCGTCAATATTGTCAACGCCCTCCTGATTCTCAATCTTTGCAATAATCTGAATGTCAGAACCATACTCGTCGAGAATCTCACGGATGTCGAGAACGTCCTGCTTGGTGCGGACGAATGAATGAGCGATGAAGTCGATGTCACGCTCAATAGCATATTTGATATTCTCCTTGTCGCGCTCTGTGAGTGAAGGAAGGTTGATGCGAACACCTGGTACGTTAACGCTCTTGCGTGAACCTAAAGTAGATTCATTCTGCACTTCGCAGAGAAGATATTCGTCTGTCTTCTCAATTACCTTAAGCTCCATCTCACCATCGTCGATGAGGATATCATCGCCGTTATTGAGGTCTGTAACGAATTTTGGGTAGCTAACGGCAATCTGTTCGCGTGTGGTTAGGAGGTCTGGATTTCCTACGATACGAACCTTGTCACCTATATGATATTCTATCTGATCTGCGTCCTGAATCTTTGTTGTACGCACCTCTGGACCCTTAGTGTCAATAAGAATCGCAATACGGTTACTTACCTCTCGCACATTATTGATAAGTTTGTCCATACCCTCACGAGTGCCGTGAGCGGTGTTCATACGAACTACATTCATTCCTGCTTCGAAGAGGGAACGAATAAAATCAACCTCGCATCGCAAATCAGAAATCGATGCAACGATTTTTGTCTTTTTTAGCATCATAACGTTTATGTACCTTTATTATATTGAGCCGTTTGTGTTGGTGATTGTATGTTATCCCAATATCTGGGGTGCAAAATAGGACTTATCGCTCATATAGCGGTGTCCATTTCAAATTTTCGAGTGCACGAGCGCGCACGAAGAAAATAGGACTGGTCACTCGCAGAGTGGCGTCCGTTTCCAATTTTCGAGTGCACGAGCGCGCACGAAGAAAATAGGACTGGTCACTCGCAGAGTGGTGTCCATTTCAAATTTTCGAGTGCAAAGTTACTAAAAAAATCCGAATAATACGCATTAATTCGTTTTCTTCTGAGATTTTCTTTGGAAAAAGCCATTTTTCTTGAGATTGGATAATTGGTAGGCTAAGGAGAGTAAAGTTGTAAGTCCGTTCCTGAGATCGGACTTACAATGGGAACACTATTGTCGTGATGAATATATTCGCGAAGAGGATGATGAGGTTCATCAAGAGACCAACTTTCATAAAGTCGCTGAATTTATATCCGCCTGGAACATACACGAGTGTGTGGGTAGGTGAGCCTATTGGTGTGGCGAAGCTTGAACTTGCTGCTATCATCAAGGCTACGCAGAATGTAAGTGGATTTACTCCAAGGGCTGTTGCTGCCGACATGGCGATTGGATAGAACATTGCACCAGCAGCCGTATTTGATATGAATTCGGTGATGAATGTAGCCACAAGGCACATACAGAACAGTACGACATACGGATTAGTGCCACATACCTCAAGTAATCCGTTTGCTATTGCCTGAGCTATGCCTGTCTGCTCAATCGCCTTGCCGATACATACGCTTCCTGCAAATACAGTAATGATATTCCAGTCGATTGACTTCATCGCCTGTGCGGATGTGCAACATTGTGTGCCGATCATGATAGCAGCGGCTATGAGACAACTGTTGAGCAATGGCAGTATCTTGAATGCAGAGAGGGCAACCATAGCAATTAGTATGAAGGTGGCAAGGAGGCCTTTCTTTGAAGTGCCTCTTTCGCTGTCCATAGCCTCATTTTCGAGGATGCCTTCAAGGTTAGGGCATTGCATTCCAGATTCCTTTACGAATCTGAGGATGTTCTTCGGAGTGCCGATGACATGGAGATGGTCGCCTCCCATGATGAATTCATCCAAAGCTACAGGACATACGAGTTCCTTGTCATAACGTTGTATGGCTGATACAGCGACAGGAGCATTCTTGCAGTCATATTTCTGTTCCATTTCCTCTACCGTCATTCCAATGGTTGGGTGAGTAGAAGGAACAATAAGCTCTACGTGCAGGTCGTCGGAGTTTGATGAGTGCATAGGCGACTTGCGTTCAGGAAGCAGTTTCTGCATGGCTATCATACTTAGCACTCCCACGGTAAGGCAGAAAAGACCGCATAGGGTAGGGGTGAGGATGCTCAGCTTGATGCCTGTAGCTTCTGTATATAGGCCAGAAATGATAAGATTTGGCGGTGTGCCGATAAGGGTACATATACCACCCATGCCAGAAGCATAGCTCAATGGTATGAGGAGTTTTGAAGGTGAGATGTGAAGTTTCTGCGACCACATCTTTACCACATTAATAAATAAGGCTACAACGGTAGTGTTGCTGAGTAGCGAACTGAGTACAGCCACAGGCAACATCAGTCGGGTTATTGCGCCTGTCAATGTCTTTGGCGTACCCATGAGATTCTTCACAATCCAGTTGAGAACACCTGTCTGCGTAAGTCCTGAGATAACCACGAAGAGCACACCGACAACGATTACCGATTCTGAAGAGAAACCGCTAAATGTGGTTTTCGCATCAAGAACACCACCGCATAGAAGAGCAGCCATAACGGCAAGGAAAGCTACTTCCGTGCGAATCTTTGTTAATGAGAGAGAAATGAACATGGCGAGCACAACAACAATGGTGTACCATGCTTGAAAGTTTAGTTCCATAGTCTGATTATACTAAAGTTAATAATAGAAATACAGGTTTGTATCAGTTTTCTTGAAGGCTGACGCCCGTTTCTGATTTATGAGTGCAAAGTTACAAAAAAAGATAGAAAAACAGATAGGTTTTGTGATTTTTTTCAAACATCTTCTCAAAAAAAAAGTAATCGTTCAGCAAAATGCCATTTGTCATTGTGCCAACATAATCACTATTTTCCTTATTGTTACCTGTTACTTGTTACCGCCTTTTGTCCGCTAAAGATAAAATCCGTGATTAAATCGTGATTGGAAGGGCTAACCTCTTCCTTGCCCCCGAGCAGGGGAGGGATGCCCGTAGGGCAGAGAAGAGGCTATCCTTATCGTTGTAATGCTTGTATAGATCCCTCTTCGAAATAATCTTTTAATGCTTCCTTATATGCCTCTATGCTATTTGCCGGAACATGGACGGGGATGGATTTATTGACGTCCTTAAAAACATTTTTATCAAATAAAGGAGGCATGTTTCCTTTAAAGGTTATAGAGGTGAGACCAGAACAACCACAGAATGCTCCGCTTTTAATTTCCGTAACAGAATTTGGAATAACAATCGAAATGAGATTACAGCAACCAAGGAAGGCACGATTACCTATACTCGTCACAGAGTTCGGAATACTGACAGAAACGAGTCTCGAACAACGACTGAATGAATAATTCCCAATATTTTTCACCCCATTCTCTATTACAACATTATGTATTTTCTCTCTTTGAGAATACCAAGGAGCGCTATCTATATTTGAGGGATAACCACCAATATGTCCATAATCAGGCATATCTCCTGTTCCTGATATTGTCAACGTACCATCTTCTGACAAAGTCCATTCTATCTCCGCATGAATTGCAGAGAATGAAAACAGGGCGAGGAATATAATGAGTAGATACTTTCTCATAAATTGTAATAGTATGTTTGGGCTTTAAGTTAATGTCATAAAATACCATCAGATGCAAAAATACACAAATATTCTGAGAATCCACTCTCTCCACAAGAATTTTTTTTTACTTTTTTATTAACCACAGATTTTTGGGATAACACAGATTTAAATCACGAGCGTAGGTGGAGGTATCAAAAGTTAACGTTCAACTTTCTCATGCTTGAAATTGCCTGGAAGGCAACACTATGAGGACTCCGCGTAGCGCCTGAGCCTTGCGAAGAATTATTGTCAGTTCAGCATCGGGGATGCGTTTGTTTCGAATTCATCGAACTGACGTTAATAGTACTGTCTTCCTGACAGTTTCTTGTCTATCCGTTTAATTCGTGCTATCTGTGTTCGAAAAAATAAAACCACATATTTCATGATATTCAACCAACTGAACGTCGAAGAGGTCGGCGGTCGAAGGAGACTTGCGGAGCTTGATGAGCTTTTGCGAAATAAATCCAAATTTCAGCCCGTTAACTTTCTCACATACCGACAACCTTTTCAGGAATACGACAACTATTTCAGAACGATGTCAACAAACGCAGTTTAATAATAACAAAACTGTAAACAAAATCTGAAGGACGCGGTTGGTAACAGGTAACGGGTAACAATAAGAAAATTAGTTTAAGCTGCTGCCTATATTTATTATTTCTATATATAATAAGGTATATAAACTCCTTAGAAGATTTCCGTAAAATTTGGGCGCACAAAAATCCTTATTGTTACCTGTTACTTGTTACTGGTCGTGATTCCGCTTGTATGCTGCAAATGTATAAGGTGAAGATAATGAGGCTGTTATGTAAAATGTGAGGGTGGGATGTAGGCGGCTGATAGTCTCAATAAGCATAATTTCGGGCTGATTCTCCTTGTTCTGAATGCTTGAAAACCGATGAAAAGACGTGAAAAATGCTCTGGTTCTCCTTTTGATGCAGTTCCGTTGTAAAACCGTTGTACCTTCGTTCCTGGTCCGTTTCTAATCCCTTCCAAGTCCGTTCCTTAGAATGGGAGGAAAATGGGACTTACATAGGACTTACATAGGAGTTACAACGGAGGCATAGCTCTAAGTTTGCATCGTCTAAGAAAAAGATATGATAATCTTT
>CAMKEM010000112.1 GCA_946411565.1 uncultured Prevotellaceae bacterium
CGTACTCTCCGTTAGCGAATGCAAACATAGTAACTTACCAATCTTCAACCAATAAAAAAATAAAATTGAAAATTATTGGACTAAGATTGGTAAGATTGGTAATTATTGTCAGTTCAGCATCGGAGATGCGTTTATTTTATGAATAGACAAAAAAACACGCTACTACTCTTCGCGAGCTGTAGCGTGTTGAAAAATATGTTTAACTAAAATCCTTTTCTAAATTCAAAGAACAATCTCGCGATCATTCTTATGTTATCCAAGAGTCAAACAATCTTTAACCTAATAACTAAAACCTAAATCTATTATTCTACTAACCTAAACAATTCTTTTCATAATCGTCATTCAGGAATGTTTCCGGGATCATATCCTTTCAGATCTCTTTCTGAATTTTCATTGGAAATGTCCTTTTTTCCTTTTGACGATGCAACGTGCAAAGCACCTCGCACGAAGGGAATCAAGCAAGTTGGCTGCAAGCCAGAGCTTGTTTCTTATTTCCGAGTGCAAAGGTACGATGATTTTTCTGTGTACGCAAACAATTTTACGTTTTTTATTAAAAATCCCGCATTTAGTTGATTAATATCAACCATTGTGCTCGCACACAAACAGAAAAATATATATTTTTACTCCTTTTAACTATATACGGATATGGTGTTATATCTCAAAGACAATAGGTATAGCCACCATAGTACGACAAACCTTGCCATGATCCTTGCCAGGCTCCCACTTCGGCATAAGTTTCGCTACCCTAAGAGCCTCTGCATCAAGCAAACGGTGAGCTTTCTGCACAACCTTGATATCAGAGATTGTGCCATCAGTATTAACTATAAAACTTACCATCACCTTACCTTGTATCTTACTGCGCAAGGCGGCATTAGGGTATTTCAGGTTCTTGGTGAGCCATTTCATAAACTCCACCATTCCCCCAGGATATTTTGGCAATTCCTGAACCATACGGAGAGTTTCAGGATCATCAGCATTCTGATTTATAGGCTCTTCCTTTTCTTCCTCCTCAAGAAGTTCATCGTCATCCGACTCGTCAGGCTGGAATTTCACGACATCCAGAATCTCAGGCGGAATATCAGAAAGATTATCCACCTTATTTATAATCTCCGACTGCTCTATCTGTTTTGTCTTCTCAGCAGCGGCAATCATGTCACGCTGATCATTCGGCTTTATGTTTAGATCCATGGCAATATCATCGTCGAAATCGTCAAAATCCTCACTCCTTCCACCAATATGCACTTCGAGCACAAAGATGAAAAGAAGAGCCATAGCGACAAATGCGCCGAGAAACATCCACGGACGTAAATGTTCAAGATCTGCTTTATGTGATTTCTTTACTTCCACAATAAAATAGTGGTAAATTACGTTTTTTAATAAATTCAAGTGCAAATTTAGCAATGATATTGGAAAAAAATGCTATCTTTGCCGTAAATTTCTTTAATTAGGATGAAAAAAGCTCTTATTCTCCTCCTTTGGGGCGTTTTTTCGCTTGCTATACATGCTCAGGAGTCGCAGACGATATACAATTTCCTGCGCTTGCCTGTAAGCTCGCACGCTGCTGCCTTGGGCGGAGATAACATATCCCTCATAGAGGACGATGCCGCTCTTACCATTCATAACCCCGCGTTACTTGCTTCTGTTTCTGACAGGACGCTGAATCTCGGCTATATGAACTACATGGGCGGTTCTAATATGTTCTCGGCTGGCTATGCCTTCATGCAAGGAGAGAAAGCAACTATTGACGTGGCAGCGCAATTTCTCAACTATGGCAGCATGAAGCAGACCAACAGCGAGGGCACTATCCTCGGCGAGTTCAACGCTTCCGACCTTGCCCTGAGCGGTACGCTGTCATATCCTCTTGCCAAGAACCTTGTTGGTGGTGTGACTGCCCGATTCATCTTCTCAAAGATTGGCGATTACAACAGTACAGCTGCAGGTATCGACCTTGGCTTAAACTATTACGACGAGGAAAAGGACTTTTCTGCTTCAATAGTGGCAAAGAATCTCGGAGGACAGTTATCGGCATACGATGAGGAATACGAATCTATGCCTGCTGATTTGCAGATAGGTGCCACAAAACGCATCATCGGAACACCATTTCGCATAAGCCTGACTGCCGTTGACCTCACCCGTTGGAACTATGCCCTATTCCGTCACATGGTTATTGGTGCTGACCTTCTGCTCAGCGACCAGATATACCTCTCTGCTGGATATAACTTCCGCAGAGCACACGAGATGAAGGTAAATACTCGCGATAACTTTGGCGATGTTGAGGAAAGCACCCACGGAGCGGGATTGTCATTCGGAGGCGGTCTTACGCTCGACAATTTCTCTATCGGTGTTTCCTACGCCAAATATCATGTAAGTTCGTCAAGCCTCATGCTTAATGCGGCATTTACGCTTTAACATAATTACGAATTACGAATTACAAATTACCAAGTTTGTTTAATTCGCAATTCGTAATCAGCAAATAGGTAATTCGTAATTAGTAATTCGTAATTAACATGCTTAATCTTATCCAATCCTACCTCTCAAACTTGCCATACGATCGCAAGCCTTATTCACTCTATGAACCAATAAAGTATGTTCTCGACCTTGGAGGAAAGCGCATCCGTCCGATGCTCATGCTCATGTCGTACAGCCTCTACAAGAATGATCCAGAGTCTATTCTTCCACAGGCTATCGGCTTGGAGACATACCATAACTATACCCTTCTGCACGATGACCTGATGGACAATGCAGATGTGCGTCGCGGTCATGCCACTGTTCACAAGAAGTGGGATGCCAACACGGCAATCCTCTCAGGTGACTCTATGCTTGTACTCGCATATCAGAGAATGCAGAACTGCCCTGCGGATAAGTTGCCTGCCGTTCTTGAATGCTTCACAACCACAGCATTGGAGATTGGTGAGGGACAGCAATACGACATGGAGTTTGAGACTCGTGATGATGTTCGCGAGGAGGAATATATTGAGATGATCCGTCTCAAGACAAGCGTTCTCCTTGCCTGTGCAATGAAGATAGGCGCTATCATGGCAGATGCTCCAAAGGAGGACGTAGAGCTTCTGTATCGCTTTGGCGAGCGTATGGGACTTGCCTTCCAGCTTCAGGACGACTTCCTTGACGTATATGGCGATCCAAAGGTTTTCGGCAAGGCTATCGGTGGTGACATCACAAGCAACAAGAAGACATATATGCTTATCAATGCCTTCAACAAGGCTGAGGGCGAGACAAAGGCAGAACTCTCACGTTGGATTGCAGCCAAGGAATTTGACCGTCAGGAAAAGGTAACAGCCGTGACTGCTATCTACAACAAGCTCGGTATAGACCTTATGGCAAAGGCAAAGATGGAGGAATACTACCACGAGGCTATCGAGGCTCTTGACAAGGTCAACGTCGCTGAAGAGAAGAAAACAGCTCTCAGGGAGTATGCAGCCAAGATGATGAAGAGGGAGAAGTAAAAAATACAGCCCCTCACCTGCCCTTCGGGCATCCTCTCCCCAAGGGGCGAGGGAAAAGTTAGTTTTTTCAATCAAAAAAATTGATGAATAGCAACAAGCAAAATAGTGTAACTTCCTCCTCGCCCCTTGGGGAGAGGATGCCCGAAGGGCAGGTGAGGGGCCGTGCCGTTTCCTTTATCGACACCCACACCCACATTGACGGAGAGGAATTCAAGGACGACCTTGATGAAGTTGTGGCACGAGCAAAGGAGGCTGGTGCCATACAACTTTTCGTCCCTGGAATAAACTATGCTTCTATTGCCTCTATGAAAGCTGTTTGTGAACGCTTTCCTGGTTTTATACGCCCGATGATAGGACTTCACCCAGAAGACGTGAAAGAGGACTATAAAGAGGTATTAGAGAAGATGCACCAAGAAATAGGCAATTACAATTGGATTGCCATTGGAGAGGTAGGTCTTGATTATTATTGGTCACGCGAATTTGAGAAAGAACAGCTTGACGCCTTTGAGCAGCAAGTGCAATGGAGCATTGAGACACAGTTGCCTCTTATGATTCATTGTCGCAAGGCTCAGAATGAAATGGTGAAAATTATCCGCAGATACGAAAAAGAATTGCCGGGTGGTGTCTTCCATTGCTTCACAGGCAATCAGCATGAAGCTACAGAACTTTTGCAATTTGATAAGTTCGCACTTGGTATTGGTGGCGTCTCCACATTCAAGAAAAGTCATCTCGCAGAAGACCTTGCCGCCGTTGTGCCTATAAACAGAATTGTCCTCGAAACAGATGCCCCTTATATGGCTCCTGCCCCACACAGAGGCGAGAGAAACGAGTCTTCGTTCATTCCTTTCATCATAGAAAAACTCGCCTTGGCTTATGGTGTCAGCAATGAAGAATTAGCGAATATAACTACGGAGACAGCGAGAAAGATATTACCCCCCCTAACCCCCCAAGGGGGAATTTTTGATAGTCATGCTCCTTATGCCCCATAGCGAAAAACGGTAAATAAATACTTCCCCTTGGGGGCTGGGGGTCACACCACGACAAAATCCCCATTTTCCACCATAATGACGACTGTCTGACCAGCTTTCAGTTTGACGTTCTTAATGACAAGATCCTCCATATTATCCACACACACCGCCATTGTTATGGTGGTGTTTTTTTGTGCCGTAACATAGGCTATTGTCTCTGAAGCAGAAAAAGCAATAACATTATCGCCCTTGATGAAGAAATTAACTGGCTGGGCGAAAGAACGATTTTGCTCAAGCGTGAAGAATGCAGTAGAATGGCTATCAGCAATATATGTCTCAACGTTAAACACAGGTGCCCACATCTCCCAATCCTCACCATCCTTGGTGAGAGGATACTGCACATCCTCAAGAGCATCCTCAGTTGTCTTGCCGTCAAAGTTACTGATAAAAAGGTATGCCCCAAGACTGTCAGGAGCAATAACACCATTCCAGCCTTCTGGCAACTGTTGCCTCAAAGGGCAAAGACGCTGGCTCATCAAGCACACATCTATAGCCGAGACATTGGCATAATACACCAAATTCCTTTTTGCCACGATATCCCCCTTACCAACACTACGGGCACTATCGGCGAACATCGGATACAACTTAGCCGTTATTATGCTATTCTCCGTACTCTTATCGCCAAAGGCTATCATCTTATCATTCTGCCCAATGATGCCTATCTCATTATCAATATTCACCCAGTCAGAGTTCAGAAGCACCATATCTTCACCATCACTCTGCACAACCTTGATACTCTCACTATCTCCTCCCGATTTACGCTCGTGATAATACAAAGTACGTTCATCCTTCGTAAATTCATCGGTACTTATAGCAAGCAAACCTCCCTTTTCTGCGCTTATCTCGCAGGAATCATTTGCCGTTACATAATCAAGGTATATAAACGCATTGCGTGGTGTGCTATATAGCGAGAAACGATTGCTGAGAGCGAAATCATTGGTTTTCAGCTCGCCATTCATCACATAGCCGTTTCCTTGGAAATAGAACTTTCCCTTCCCTACAGGACGAGCATTTGTCTTCTTGCCTTTCACATCATACCAACCGAGGATATTTCCCGTGTTATTCTTGCGATAAGGCACCACTATCTTATTTTTATCAACCTTATCCGATGTGAAATAGCCTGTATAGCTTTTCAAGCCCTCCGACCATGAGAAGGTCGTAAAACGTTCCTTGGTATAGGCACGCGCTATGTTCTGGTCAGGAAACAGCATTGCCTTTGAATGACGCTCTCGAAACACATCCCACTTTGTCGGCACCATATTAGCCGTAGGCCTTACAAGGTGCATGAGATACGTCATCATAACCCTATGCGCCTGCACTCCCATACGACGCGCCTGAACATCAGGTCTCAGCAACCACGAGCCATCTCCAGTCGTTGTCTGACGTGCCTTTATCTGCTGATATGCAAGATTTTCAAGAAGAAGGGCGTCTGGATCTCTTTGGAAACAGGCAAGTGTGGAATATGACGTAATCTGATCATAAAGGAACATACTCCAGTCATTACCGTTAGGCATTGCAAGCTCTCCATCTGCCAAGGCTAACCAACTAAGCACACGATCATGCACCACCTCGCAGTTGTGCATCAAGGCATTGGTCTTCCAGACATGTTTTTTCTTTCCTCCTGCCTGAAATAACTCAAGTGCAAGAGCGGCCTCTCCCAACTCCTGCATTACTACATTCTGATATGATGTATGGAAATAGCTATGATTCTGAAGCGTATAGTCATCATACAGATTTGGAGCTATATGCAGATCCTTCACCCTCTTCAAATCATATCCCGGATCTATTATGCTTTCATCCTTTGCATCATTCCTATGACTATATGAATTTATTGCAAAGAGTCGCATCCTGTCAAACCACATCGGAGCAAGGGAATCATCGGGGAAAAGTCCTAATGTAACAGCAAGAACATCTGCCTCCCAACCATTTTCCTCAGCCTTCGTATCACCTTTGAATCCTGTAGGAACTGTGCGCTGAAGCTCATACTGGCATTCTGCCACCAATAGTTTCTTGATGTATTCTCGCTGCTTGGTTGTCAGTTCTTCCCATTGAAAAAAAGCACTATACGCAACTGACATAGCCCATAGGCTTGATTCCCAAACATTATCTTTTTCAGAAACGCTTCCCCAATACTTGCCATCGGCACAAGTCATCAGTTTGTTTGCCTTGTGGGTAGAATAAGCAAACGTCAGGGATGTCATGGCATACTTTTTCAACATCTCGTATGTGACACCCGAGGGCAAAGATATGCCTTTTGGCTGGGCATATTTAACAAGAAAAGCGCAGATCATTGAGAGGTCGGCATTTGTACGCACACCAGCCTCATTGCTATTCATGGTACTCTCTCCCTTAAAACAACCACAATTCTCACCCTGACTATTCGGCTCACTACATTCCAAATAGCCATTGGCTACATAAGCAGAAAAACGGGCAAGCATTTTCAGAAGGTCGTCCATCATAACATCCTCACAGACGAAAGCTTCTGTAAGGACATCTTCTGTCGGACTATCTAGATCTGTCTCCAACTGTGCAAATGCCAGCAAAGGCATCATACATAGCAGGAGGAAAAGCTTTCTCATTCGCTTATTCTACATTACTCGCCCAACGCCGTCTTTACAGCATTTACAAGACGATTCATTATGATTGGCTTTGTAACAAAGTCATTAGCACCCAACGACATTGCACGGTTGATATCTTCCTCACGGTTGAGCGCAGAAAGGATTATTATCGGCAAATCCTTATTACCACATCTACCGCTACGGATTTCCTCAAGAACCTGGAAACCGTCCATTATTGGCATCATAAGATCAAGGATCATAACATCAGGCTCATAACCATTCCTGATCATATCACACGCCTGCTGACCATTGACAGCCTTACTCATATCCAACTTAAGCGAGGTCAGCATCTTTTGTGCTAATACGATGTTAAGAGCAACATCATCGACAATAATACATTTTTTCATAATACCCACGTTTTAATATTTTATACTGTCCCTCTCCCCTCTTTTGGCTAGTTGCCAATGCGCGATATTATTCACAGACTACCCTGAACGACATACAATTATGTCATTGTAGTGATTCTGGTATATAATTATTCGACTTCTCTGCATTTATGCAACGGTTATAATCCAAATTTTGGATAGATTTTGTTTTTTGGTAGTCAGAACTTAACGATAAAGGGGAAACACATAATTTCCCTCATTACATCGATTCAGTGCGGGAAACATCCAATAAAAGTGATTCGGCTGGGGCTCGAACCCAGGACCCACAGCTTAGAAGGCTGTTGCTCTAATCCAACTGAGCTACCGAACCAATCCTTTAAGCCAGATGAGCAAAATGAGCTTGCTCATATTTTGCCATGGCTAAGATTGGTATGATGAAGTCAAACCAATCTCTGTTTTCACAAAGTTGGTGCAAAGTTAATAAAAAAATCGTTGATATACTAACAAGAGAAGTATAATTAACCTTTATTAACACACCCTCCTCGTCAAATTCGATATGCTATCAACGATAAGCCCTCGTTAAATAAATGCGACATTAATGTGTTATTCGTGGAAATTAATGTTTACTCACGGAGTGAGAACATATAATGACCATTAATATCACGTTAATATCGCATTAATTATTTCTTTTTAAACGCAGAGGCGCAAAGACGCGGAGTATTAAATCATTCATTTTATGCCACATTGGCAATTTTAGGTCTATTGAAAACCATTTTCCATTTATTGGAATGACCATTCCAATAAATATTTTCTATTCATTAATCTAAAGAAAATATTTGAACATGTCCCATATTCAAATAGAAAATTTGGCCCAATGCCAAAAAATTGCCAATATGGCATAAAATAAAATACAAAATTTCATATCATTTTTTCAAACGCAGAGACGCAAAGAATTTTATTTTTCAACCACAGATTTCACAGATCTCACAGATGTCAATCATGAGCGCAAGCGAGATTATCCCTTTAATCTGTGTTATCTGTGGTCAATAAGAAAAACAATTAAGCACGAAATAAAAATCCACGTTTTAAACAGAAATAATGTTCTATAACACCGATTTAACCCCCAAAAGTGTCGAAAATACAAGAAAAACAGAAGAAAAAAGCGAAAACATTTTGACAATTCAACTATTTTGAATAATTTTGCAACCAAATCGAAAAATGACGACTCACATCCCTTAATAGCTGTTTTTACAAAAGTATTCTTACACATTTTCCATTACAATACCAAGTAAACAACAGAGAAGAGAATTAAGAGTTGCCTGTGTAAAGCATAAATCTATCCTAAATAATTCATAGAGGCACAAAAAAAGAAGCGTTTTTCTTTGTCATG
>CAMKEM010000113.1 GCA_946411565.1 uncultured Prevotellaceae bacterium
AAGACATCATTCAAAAGATAACATAAAATAAACATGAAACAAAAAACAAAGGTTGTATTATTCCTTTTATCTTTATCAATTTTTTTCAATCCACTCAAAGCTCAATCTCTCCAACAACTCTATGATTTAGCTGACCATTATAATCAGCAAATCGTAGTTAGTCAAACGGGGCTTCGTGCTGCATCTGAGGCTGTTATGGCTGCAAAGAATGCTATGCTGCCAAATGTGGAACTGAGTGGCAGTGGCAGTTATATTGGAGATGCCACGTTAATGAGCCGAGGATTCTCTACAAATGGAACTACAGACGTGATTATTGCAGGAATCGGGCCTCAGAAAGTAAGGAATGGTCGTCAGGAAACACCTCATTGGGGTAACTCTTTCACAGCACAGGTTTCACAGATAATCTATGCAGGTGGTGCTATCCGTGCAGGTATTCGCATCACAGAGTTGGGAGAACAAATGGCTACACTCGATGTTGAGAAAAACCGTCAGGAAGTACGTTTTCTCATAACGGGTTACTACCTTGACCTCTACAAACTTCAAAATCAACAGATGGTTATTGACCGCAACATCCAACTCACAGAGAAGGTAATCAAAGACATGGAGGCTCGATGTCAGCAGGGAATGGTTCTGAAGAATGACATCACGCGCTATGAGCTGCAACTAATGACATTACAACTGACAAAAGAAAAGCTAAAGGATGCACAGAGTATCATTAATCATCAGCTCTGCACTACGCTACACATGGCTGACAAAAAAGTTATTGTCGTAGATACAACGAAGCTAAATCAGGAAATTGCATCGCTAAAGACTATTGCCAATGAGCATAATTGGCAGCAAATGGCTTCTGAAAACAACATAGGAATCAGACAAGCTGATGTTGCTATTCAGTTGGCGGAGCAAAAGATAAAGACGACAAATGCGGCATCACTTCCATCATTAGCACTTATCGCTGAGGATAATCTATTCGGTCCTTACACTAACGATCTTATTCCTGTCAATGCCAATGTAAATGCCTGGTTCGTTGGCATCGGATTAAAATACGATCTTGGAAGTCTATGGAAGAATAAGCATAATATAAACCATGCGCGTATTCATCATCAGCAATCGCAAGAACAGCTTGTACTGGCACGCGAGAATGTAGAGAAAAGCGTTCAAGCTGGATATGTAAATTTCCTTACATCATTCAAGGAGGTGGAAACACAGCTGAAACAGGTAGAGCTTGCTACGCAAAATTATGATGTGGTACAGAACCGTTTTCAAAACCAACTTGCTTTGCTTACTGATATGCTTGATGCTTCGAGCATGAAACTATCAGCCGACATGGCATTGGTCAATGCACAAATCTCATTACTTTACAACTATTATAAACTCAAATACATCAGCAATACATTATAATGGAAAAAAGAATCGTTTATCGTTGGACATACAACGTCATAGTTATCATCTTGCTTATCATTGGAGCAACGGTTGTTATTTTGAATTTCGCACATTTTGGAGATGTAGAATGGACGGATAATGCTCACGTACAACAGCATATAACACCTGTAAATGCCCGTGTCGGCGGATTTATCAAGGAAATCAGATTCAATGAGTTTCAGACCGTACATAAAGGCGATACGCTGGTTATCATTGAAGATGCAGAATTTCGTCTTGCTTTAGCTCAGGCAGAGGCAGGCTTGGTACAGACTCAGGCTGGCAGTCGCGCAACCAATACAGGCATGGAAACTACACAAAGCAATATAGATGTGACAGATGCCAATATAGAGGAACTACGTGCTACTATGGATAATGCACAGCGTGAAGATGCACGTTTCCAGAAACTGCTCGAACAGCAGAGTGCCACCCAGCAACAAGCCGACAACGTTCATACTGCCTACCTTACGGCTCGTGCACGTTACGAGGCTGCAAATCATCGCCGTCATTCTATGACATTGGCAAAAAGCGAGCAAGGACATCATCTGCAACAGAGTGAAGCGGCTATTGATGTGGCTCGTGCACAAGTCAAACTGGCACGCTTGAACCTATCATATACCGTTATTGTTGCCACCGCCGACGGAGTACTTGGGCGAAAGAATATCCATGAAGGGCAATTGATACAGCCTGGGCAGACAATGGTTGATATTGTTGACAGCAAGGATCTTTGGATCGTAGCTAACTATCGTGAGACTCAATTGCCACACATTAAAGTTGGTGCAAAGGTTAAGATCAAGGCAGATGCTGTGCCAGAAATGGAATATGAGGGAGTTGTAGAACGTATCTCAGATGCTACTGGTAGTGCCTACAGCCTTATTCCACAAGATAATGCTACTGGCAATTTCGTAAAAGTGGAACAACGAGTGCCTGTACGCATCAGCCTCGAAAGAAACAAGCCTCAGGACTTACAGAAATTACGTGCAGGACTGAATGTTGAATGCGAAATAATGTACTGATATGAGTCTGCATCCTACACCACCCCCGTTTGCTATGCCCATGTTTCGCGACTTCGTACCTAAGTGGTTGCGACCATGGATATACGTTGTGCAAGCATTCTGCTTCCAACTGGCTGGTTGTGTATATCTGGGAGCTTTGAATGAGATGGTAGGCGAACGTGCTATCATGCGCGAGGATATCACTATGTGCCTTTACAGCAACCTTGCGGGTATGGCTATTTACTTCCCCGTGCTTTTCCGTATGAAGTTCAGATTTTCCAACCGCTTGCTACTTATCACCTCTGCATTGGTGCTTGCCGTTTGTAACTGGTTTTTCACGCAGACAACATTCCTTCCATTAATGTGGGTGTTGTGTTTCATAGCTGGTATGGCGAAAATTCAGGGTACGTTCGAGAATATGTCAAACATCCAGTTATGGATGACACCAACACGCGATATGGGAGTGTTCTTTCCATGTCTGCACATAGTACTATTGACGAGTATCGAGATACAGGCATGGTATAGTGCTTTCTTCGGTCACACGCTGCATTGGCACGCTTACCATTGGTTTGTTATTGCTCTCATGATGTTTGTCGTTACTATCCAGCTATTCTTGACACGTCCGTGGTGTCCTATGCCACAGCGAGTACCACTCAAAGGCATAGACTGGTTGGGAGCAGCATTCTGGAGCTTATTGGGATTACAGATAGCCTACATATTCAATTATGGCGACTGGCTCGATTGGTGGCATTCACCAACGATACGCACGCTTACAGGTACTTCACTCATTACCCTTGGCGGTTGCCTCCATCGTATGTGGACTAAGCAACGACCTTACTACGAGCCTCGAATGTGGACTTACCGCCACCTCATGCCGATTATTCTGCTTATAGCCGTGGTAGAAGGGTTGTTAGCATCAGAGCATGTGCTTGAAGAGGTATTCTACGAAGAGGTGATGAACTACGAAATGCTCACCTCATGCGAACTGGCATTGTGGTCATTGCCTGGTATCTGGGCTGGTTGCCTCGTATCATGGCTTTGGCTGAAAGTGTGGCGGTTCAATGTCTATAAGCTTATAGCTATTGGACTTCTTGCCGTGACACTCTATGCCTCTGGCTTCTACTTCCTTGTAGCCGACCACATCAACATCGAACTGTTGCGTCTGCCACTTGTGTTCCGCGGTTTTGGCTATGCCACACTGAGTATCGCCTTTATGTGGAGTTTGCATGAGATAATGACCTTCGAGCACTTCTTCCAGTCGTTATCGGTGTTCAACTTCATGCACATGTATATTGGTGGTGTCATCGGTTCTGCGCTTTATGCCTGGGGATTGCGATATTATATGGCAGACAATATCTTGCGCTACACGGCTTACCTTGATATGCCAGCTTTCACCTCTGCACCTTTCGACATTGGCATATGGATGAATGGTTTCATACCGTCTATGATGGCTGTTACCATCAAGCAACTCTATGGTTGGGTACTATATATTGCAGCCTTTCTCTCGCTCGCTTTCCTGCTTTGGGATATACCGACAGTACGTCATACTGCACGTCGTTTCCCTACATGGCCAGTCATGGGAGCAAGATTACTGGCACAACGCATCAAACGAAATCAAAACGCATAAGGGCAGGCTACGCCCCAATAGTAGCTTCGTTTAACATAATAACAAAAAACTATGACAAAGACAATTGAAATGCAAATTGATAAGAGTCGAAGCCTGATTCAAGGCTTGCGCAAACACCTTAGTGAGACAGGTAGTGGTGCAACCTTGCAGGAATTGGATGCTATGGAACAGGCCATCGCAGCTTTGGTTTCTGCCAGCGATGAATGTGATCGTATTCGCGCAGAACTTGCTCCTAAGATGGAGCACTTGAATGTGCTTCTTGACAAGGTTAGAACAGATTACGCTAAACACAAGCTAATCATCAAGAACAACTATCCAAAAGAGCGTTGGATAGTATATGGTTTGCCAGACAAGCGATAGATACATATCCCACACTTCCTATAAATCTAACTGGAGGTGTGGGATCATGTATTATTAAGTTGCAAAATCAATGTCGTATATCCTATTTTGTGTTATTAAAAATGAAGTTAAAAAACAGAAAGTGAGGCATGTATTGGGAAATGACTTTGGAGGATAGAAGGTACGAAAAAAGGAAACGGATTTATCTGATGTATCTGATTATGTCAATCACATTCTTAATGTGGTAACTTAGAGATAAATCATATACACGACAGGAAATTTACTATCTAAATAAAGAAAAATACAGAATTCTTGCGTTATTTTCCAAATTATGTGTATCTTTGCCGACAAATAAAAATGTTTTGTTATGACAACAGTAGCATTGAATGCCCTCTGGACTTATATAGAGTCATTGGGACTAAGCACAAAGAACCGCAAATGGTTGGCAGATAAGCTTATTGAACCTACTAAGAGTAGAACAAAGGCTTCTACTGGTAGCAGTTCATTAAGGAATGCCTTTTCTGGTAATTGGGAAAATGATGTTGATTCAGTTTCCTATGCACAGATGTTGCGTGAGGAAAGTGTTCTAAATGATCGTGAGATAGGTTCATGGTAAGAGCGGGGAAATATTTGCTTGATACTAATGTTATCATTGAAGTTCTTCGTGGAAATGATGATATGATAACAAAGATTGAGTCTGTAGGTCAGAGTAATTGCTTTATTTCGGAGATTACGCTGGCAGAACTACTCTATGGCGCAGTTCGTGGTAACAATCCAAAGAATTTCCTTGACGTGGAGCGCATAGAGCAAGAGTTTGATGTCTTATCTATCCGTCCTGCATATCGACAATATGCCGTGACAAGGAATCAACTGCGTCAGAATGGTATGCCTATTGACCACATGGATTTATTTGTTGCTTCTGTTGCAATGTATAACAATCTTACTTTGGTAAGTCATAATACAAAACATTTTGCAAGAATCAATGGTTTGAAATTGGTAGATTGGCAATAAGCGATTAACTTCACAAACGTTTCACGAAGTTTCTGATCGAGTGGAGAAGGTCTATTGGTTCTATTGGTAATTATCGCATTAATATTTCTGAACACAAGAAACACGAAAGACACGGAACGTTTCGTTTGTTCCGTGTCTTTCGTGTTCAAAAAAATGGGAAACGGATTTATTTGATGTATCTGATTTTGTCAATCACGTTCTTAATGCGACAGCTTCAGATAAATCGGATACATCCGTTTCTATTATAAAAGTAAATTTTCTGAGTTAAATTTTCTGGCCATCGTGAATAATTTTCTTGAAAGCCGAGCACCGCAAGGTGCTTTTTCGCTCATTCCGTATTCAAAAATCTCTTAATCTTTTAATCTCTTAATTTCTTAATATCTCCTTAGTCTTGGAAATACACTCGTTTTACTCGGTTGCTGATGCCTGTCAGTACCTCGTAAGGGATAGTGTCGAGAGTATCGGAGAGAACAGTCACAGGGAGGTTGTCGCCGAAGATTTCCACACTATCACCTTCCTGACATGGGATGTCGGTCACATCAATCATACAGACATCCATGCAGATGTTTCCGACATATTCCGCCTTCTTGCCATTCACAAGACAATAGCAATGACGATTGCCAAGATGACGGTTAAGACCATCGGCATATCCGATAGGTATAGCGGCGATGATGCTGTCTTTTTCAAGGATCGTTCTACGACTGTAGCCAATGCTTTCTCCAGCCGGAACATGGCGAATCTGGAGAATGGTAGTCTTCAATGTGCTGACATTAGAGAGCACCTCGTTGTTTCGTGGGTTAATGCCATAGAGACCAAGACCAAGACGGCACATATCCATCTGACGTTCAGGGAAATGCTCTATGCCTGCCGTATTGCAGATATGACGCAGAATCTTATGCTCGAAGGCATCCTGAAGAGCCTTGCTGCCTTTCTCGTAGAGATCAAACTGATAGTCGGAGAACTCATCGAAGTTATCGCCGTCAGAGCCTACGAAATGCGAGAAAACAGAGCGAGGGATGAGCGCATTCTGATTATTCAGATACTCAATGAGCTTTGGCATATCGTCGATAGGGTGGAAGCCCAGACGATGCATACCAGTATCAAGTTTGATATGAATAGGGTAGCCTGTGATGCCTTCTTTTCGGGCTGCATGTCGAAGTGCATCGAGAAGTCGGAATGAATATACCTCTGGCTCAAGTTCATAGTCGAACATGGTCTTGAATGCCGTCATTTCAGGATTCATGATCATGATGTTTGCCGTGATGCCCGCTCTTCTGAGTTCTACACCCTCATCGGCAACGGCAACGGCGAGATAATCCACACGATGATCCTGTAATGTCTTCGCAATCTCCACAGCACCAGCACCATAGCCGTCGGCCTTAATCATGCAGACGAGCTTTGTCTCTGGCTTCATGAAAGAGCGATAGAGGTTGAGGTTATCCACAAGTGCGTTGAGATTAACCTCAAGCGTTGTCTCGTGAACCTTCTCCACAAGCAGGTCGGTAATTCTGTCAAAGCCGAAACTACGTGCGCCCTTGATGAGAATCACCTCGTCGTGAAGTGATGAGAACACCGAACTTGAAATAAACTCGTCTGTCGTTTCGAAGAATGATTTATCATCTATCTTTATGACATCGGCACAGTTTTTCAGAGCCTTACCAATGCCAATGAATTTCTCCACGCTACGGCTTACTACGAGTTCTGATACCTCTTTGTATAGCTCCGCATCATTCACGCCCGACTGGTATATGTCGCTGAGAATCAGCGTGCGCTTGCGTCCTTTGTGGTCAGGGCGACGCTGCATGAAGTCAAGGGCGATGTCGAGCGATGCAAGGTCAGAATTGTAAGAGTCGTTTATGAGCGTACAGCCTCTCTGTCCGTCCTTCACCTCCAGTCGCATTGCCACAGGTTCAAGCGTCAGCATGCGCTCCTCAAGTTGTTCTGGTGTAATTCCAAGATGAAGTGCCACTACGGCTGCTGCTATTGAGTCTTCAACAAATGCCTCGCTGATGAATGGGATGGTGAAAGAATGACCCCTCACCTGTGGCCCCTCACCCGTCCTACGGACCCCCTCTCCCCAAGGGGCGAGGGAGGATGTTACCTTTTCTCGCTCATAGGTTTCGTTTAAGGACACATTAGTAACTTCCCCCCTCGCCCCTTGGGGAGAGGGGGGAAGTAGGACGGGTGAGGGGCCGCAGGTGAGGGGTTGTTGGTACGTATAATACACCTTCGTCCCCGCCTCTCCCTGCTCTACCTTATCAATATAGAATGCAGCGGAAGGGTCGGTAAACGACCAGCCAAGCTTCTCGCCCTTGAAATCGCATTTCCTGAGTTCACGGAAAACAATGTCATTATCCTGTGGATATACCAATACCTCACAATCGCTGAAAAGCAAGAACTTCTCATGACATTTCTCTTCGAGAGTGTGGAAATTCTCCTGGTGAGCCTGTCCTAATGTGGTGAACACGCCAATGGTAGGCTGTATGATATCTGCAAGACGCTGCATCTCGCCCATCTGGCTTATTCCTGCCTCGAATATGCCCACGGCACTCCTCTCGTGCAGTTTCCATACTGACAGAGGCACGCCAATCTGAGAGTTATAGGAGCGCGGAGAGCGTGTAACGTGCATGGAGGGCATAAGCAACTGATACAGCCATTCTTTCACCACGGTCTTACCATTACTGCCTGTGATACCCACGATAGGAATATCAAACTCGTCACGGTGACGTTCTGCAAGTCTCTGGAGGGCAGCGAGTGTAGATGGAACGACAAGGAAATTTGTGTCTTCCCATTCTTTATCTGTTGGGATAGGGTAGGAGTTGCTAACGCAGAAGTTCCTCACGCCCCTGCGATGCAAGTCATCTATATAGTTATGTCCATCATTACGCTCTGATTGGAGGGCGAAGAAAAGAGTCTCTTCCGGAAAAGACAAAGAACGGCTATCTGTAAGCAGGAAAGCGATGTTGCTATCCTTCTCACCATAGCGACGCGCGCCTAAAAGCGTGGTGATTTTTTCAATACTATATACCATTTGTGTATAAATTTATTGGCCAAAAGTGTCTGTCAGCCCCTAAAGGGCTGGCGCACGGTCTTCGATTTTGCGAATGCAAAGTTAGAGAAAAAAAATGAAACAGCAAAAAGAAAGGTTAAAAAAAGAAGAAGGGCGGGATGGTGACATAATTTTCTGAATTAAATTTTCTGGTCATCGTCGGAAATTTTTGTTCCGTCCATGCAGTTTGCAGCAAAATAATTAATGCGGTATTAATGTGTTATTGATGATAATTAACGTGAGTTCGACGAATATACTTTAGAATAAAGTAAGTTGTCTATCATTA
>CAMKEM010000114.1 GCA_946411565.1 uncultured Prevotellaceae bacterium
GTCAGTTCAGCATCGGAGATGCGTTTTATTTTGAATTCGTCGAATTCACGTTAATATAAATTTACTGAATTTAATTTATTGGTAATTTATTTTCAGCCAAAGGGTGCAGCCCCTCCTTTCTAATTCCGTTATTTCTCCATTCGTTGTCCAGTCGATGTCCATTCGTTGTCCAGTATTTGTCCAGTATTTGTCCAGTAAACAGTGGACAAGTACTGGACAAATGCTGAACAAATGCTGAACAAATGCTGAACAAATAAGGGACAAATAAGGGACAAATAAGGGAGTATCTTCGGAGGAAGACCAAAGGATTCCCCTATTTACTTTCTCCAATCTAATTTAACGTCGATTCGACGAATTGCTTATATGGCAAACAGCAAGCTGTTTTTAACTGACAATAATTTCCAATCTTACCAATCTTTTGCCAATAAAAACATCAAATTGAAAATTATTGGATTAAGATTGGTAAGATTGGAAATTATTGTCAGTTCAGCATCGGAGATGCGTTTATTTATAATTCGTCAAATCGAAATGAATTTACTTTCTCGGAACAATATAATCCTCGGGATTAAATTTCGACATATCGAAATATGGCGTCTTGCCTTTCTTCATGGTCTTCTCCGTAACATTTCTCTCCATCTTACACTTATCAGGATCATAATCTGTATAATCATACCCCTCCTTATATGGATGAATAGAGATATTATTCCTCACGATATGCCCATAACCAGGAACATCAATATTCTCCTCAGCCGATTTACGACATATCATACTATAGTTGCGAGGATTTGAGATAGCAATATTATCCTCAAACATCACTCCCCCAAGATGATGATTGGCATAGATACCCTTGTTCTTATTCTTATAGGCAATACAACGCCTTACCACATGACAAGGAGCCACCTCTACCCTACGAACCATCCTTGAGTTTGGCTTCATGCCAAAGCCACCAGCCTTGAAGCCAGTTCCGTCTCCTGCTCGTGTCATAGTTCCAGGACGATAGCCGTTGAAGAAAGCAACACAATCCTCAATAACGACAGGAGCCAGACAGTTGATAAGGTCAAAGCCATCATCACTATTCCACCAAGCCCTACAACCTCGGAAAACATTACCCGTATATTTAGCGGAATTGAGATGTGCACCAAAGCCATCCACATTTCCACCATACCCTCTATCTGATACAGAATCAAAGTTGTTATAGGCATCACAATTAAGGATAAGGTTATCTCCGCCAGATATCATATATATTCCGATTGCCATTCCGTCATGAAAAGAACAATTATCTATCACACAATGGTTTGCGCGTTCAAAACGGATACACTCGCTTTGGGTATGTCCTTCGAATGTTACCTGCACACCAGTTATCTCCAACTGTCGGAATACGAGATAGTCGGCACTAAGCAGAAAAGCAACAACTCGCTTGTGGTCAGGACGAACGGCACTCATATCAAAAACTGCCCTTTCGTTTTTATATCCAGAAAAAACAATCGGGGCATCTTCACGACCTGAACGAGTGAAATGACAGATTATATTATAGCGTTTATCATGAGGATCGGGAGTAGATTCCGATACGCGATATATTCCCTGTCGGAAATATACCGTATCACCAGGTTGGGCAACGTCCACAGCATGATTGATAGTTGCGAAAGGATGTGCCTTGTTGCCTTTGTACTCATCAGAGCCATTAGGAGCGACAAAATATGTACGGGCACTCGTCACCAGAGTACTGGTGATAAAAAAAGACAAAATATACAGGAATTTTCTACTCACAACAAAAAGTCTATATGATTTCGCCTGCAAAGTTACTCTATTTTGCGCACGAAACCAAATATTTTCACAAAAATCATTAGTTTTTTTTCATTCACGTTGGATATTCATTTCTTTTTGAGTATCTTTGTACGCACAATATATAATAACGTGAATTCGATGAAAACTACAAATAAACGCACCTTTGGTGCTGAACTGACAATAATTACCAATCTTACCAATCTTTTGCCAATAAAAATATTAAATTGAAAATTATTGGGCGAAGATTGGTAAGATTGGTAATTATTGTCAGTTAAAGCAGCTTGCTGCTAATATCAAATATTTGTAACTAAGTAATTCGTAATTTGTAATTCGTAACTCGTAATTAGTAATTAAATTGATATACCCACAGAACTTCGAACAGAAAATAGGATTTACAGAGATTAGATCTCTACTCAACGAGCGATGCCAGTCGTCACTCGGAAGAGAACAGGTTAGTGAAATGCACTTTTCTGATAATGCCGACGAGATAACGGAATGGCAAAGTCAGATTCGCGACCTTCGAAAGATGAAAGAAGAGCGCGAAGATCTTCCGTTGCAATACTTCTACGATATGCGAGATAGCATCGCCCGTATGCGACTTGAAGGCACGCACATGGAAGAGGAAGAGCTTTTCAATCTAAAAAAATCTCTCGATACTATAGATGCACTTATCAAAATTGTCCGTAACGACAATATAGAAGAAGATTCTGAAAATGAAGAGCCTTTAACACCCAAAGAGGCTTTGGGATATGGCAAGACATATCCTGCCCTCTATCGTATGGCGGATGGTATTGCTACCTTCCCAGAAATTGTCAGACTCATAGACAGGACTCTTGACAAATTCGGTAAGGTAAAGGATAGTGCCTCTCCTACCCTTCAAAGGATTCGTAGGGAACTGGCTCAGACAGAAGGAAGTATATCCCGAATTCTTAGTGGAATTTTGCGCTCTGCCCAGTCAGAAGGACTGGTAGAGAAGGATGCAGCTCCAGCCTTGCGTGATGGTAGATTGGTTATTCCTGTTGCCCCTGGTTTGAAGAAGAAAATCCGCGGTATAGTGCACGATGAAAGTGCCTCAGGCAGAACCGTTTATATTGAGCCGGCTGAAGTAGTAGAAGCAAACAATAAAGTTCGTGAATTGGAGAACGATGAGCGACGTGAGGTAATCCGTATTCTGAAGGAAATAGCCGCAGAAATTCGTCCTTGGTGGAAGGAAATGCTCGACTCATATACCTTCCTTGCAAAGATCGATTTCGTTAATGCGAAGGTTAGTCTTGCGGAATATATTACAGCTATTGAGCCAACTATCAAAAAGAAACCTTTGGTGGATATGATTGAGGCTCGTCATCCTCTCCTTCAGCTCTCGCTTCAGAAGCAGAACAAGAAGGTTGTGCCTTTGGAGATAAAACTTACGAACGAGAAGAAAATCCTTATCATTTCCGGTCCTAACGCAGGTGGCAAATCCGTCTGTCTTAAAACAACGGGATTGATACAATATATGCTTCAATGCGGTCTATCAGTTCCAGTCAGTGAAAGGAGTACTTTCGGAGTATTCTCAGACATTATGATTGACATCGGCGACGAGCAAAGTATTGAGAATGACCTTTCTACATATTCCTCACATCTTATGAATATGAAGAATATGATACGTCAGGCAAGCAACAGGACTTTGATTCTTATTGATGAGTTCGGTACTGGTACAGAACCAGGAATTGGTGGTGCAATAGCCGAGGCTGTTCTTCAGAAATTCTGTGAGCACAAAGCATTTGGAGTTATCACTACCCACTATCAGAATCTCAAGCATTTTGCCGATTCGCATGAGGGTATAGCAAATGGTGCCATGCTCTATGACAGGCACGAAATGAAGGCTTTGTTCCAGTTGCAAATTGGTCGTCCAGGTTCTTCTTTCGCGATTGAAATTGCAAGAAAAATTGGACTTCCAGAGGACGTAATAAAAGTCGCTTCTGATATTGTTGGACAGGACTATATCCAGAGTGATAAGTATCTTCAGGATATTGTTCGAGACAAGCGTTACTGGGAATCAAAGCGTCAGGCTGTTCATCAGCGAGAAAAGGACATCGAGAAGACCATCGCTAAATACGAAACTGGTCTTACGGAAGTAGAACAGGAGCGTAAGGCTATTCTTCGTCATGCCAAGGAACAGGCTCAGGAAATAATTCGTGAAGCAAACAAACGTATAGAGAATACCATTCGCGAAATTCGTGAGGCTCAGGCAGAAAAGGAGGCTACTCGCAAATTGCGTGAGGATATCAAGGCATTCGAGGCAGAGGTTAGCGAATTTGATTCTACCGCCAACGACGAGGCTATCGCAAGAAAGATTGCCCAGATTCAGGCAAGACGCGAAAGAAAGGCTCAGAAAAAGAAGGATGCTGCCGAGAACAAACAAGGCAACAAGTCTGACAATCAGATTGTTACTGAGACAAAGACAGAAAGTAAGGCTTCAGCAAAGGTATTTGCAGAAGGTGATACCGTACGTATCAAGGGCACGAAATCTGTCGGAAAGATAGACTCATTAGACGGCAACGGAAAAATGGCTGTTGTAATCTTTGGCGATATGCGAACAAAGATGAGGACGGAACGCCTTGAACATGCAGATGCTCCTGTGTCTTCAGCAGATATTTCTTCTGCCAACAAGCACGCTAATCTCCTTAATGTATCTCTTGAAAAGACCACGCGAGAGACGATTGACAACAGGCGTTCGTCTTTCAGACAGGAGATTGACGTGAGAGGAATGCGAGGTGACGAGGCAATGAATGCCGTTCAATACTTTATTGATGATGCAATTCTCGTTGGCGTTACTCAGGTTCGTATCCTACATGGCAAGGGCAATGGTATTCTGCGACAACTGATAAGGCAATATCTCAATACTGTACCTAACGTATTATCGGCACGAGATGAGCATGTTCAGTTTGGTGGTGCAGGCATTACCGTTGTTGAATTGGAATAGAAAATGCCTATTGCAAGGAGTATAAGGAGTACATGGAGTACAAGAAGTACAAGACGAATGTATTTAACGATAAAACTATCGTCTTGTACTACTTAAGGGACGAAGGAGCATAACTACTTGTACTCCTTTAACTCCTTAAACAGAGCAAGTTGCAAACTTGCGAAAATTTAATAAAACAAGAAAAATATGCGAACATTCAGATTCCTTGATCCTGATCACGAGTGGAGACACGTCGGCAGGAAACATTTGCATCCATATTATCTCAAGATGAATCACAAGCATCTCTTTTGCCCTACAAGGGTTGAGAGCTTCATAGAGTATGTGGATCTAGATATCTATCAAAAAATTCGTGAGGATTTTCTGAATGGTCGTTTCTGCTATCTTGCCAACAACGACGAGTATGCCTATATGCTCTTGTTTGACCTTATGAATGGCTATCCTGATGATGCTGTTGATAGGGATTTTGAGAAACTGGATGATCAGCTAAGTGTACTCCGAAGGCTTTCTGAGCCTGTGGAGAGTTTCTTTCAGGCATATATAAACAACTCGGAATACAAGGGGTATCTGAAAATGGAGCGTAAGGGACTTATGAAGGAGTTTGTGGTTGAAAACGTGAACTCTTTCCGCTTTCCTTATCACGACATTATAAAATATGAGGCTATTGACAGAAACATTCTCAAAAGAGATCATAAATGGAGAATGGTTGACACTTCAAAGCCTCTTGACATCGAGAAAGAATTTGAACCGTTTTTCATGAATCCTGCCGAGGCTATGCGACAAAAGACTTGGAATATGTACAGCGTATCAAAAATGACGTTCGAGAGTCTTCTTGCCTCTATGGATAACAAGGATTGGAAAGAATATATGGACGAACGTAAGGCTTTCCTCTCAGGACGTTTCCACGACCTTACATATAAGCCTGCCATAGCCCTACATCTTTACTATGATGTGCTCGGCGGTCAGGAAAAGGCAGAGAATACGGATGAAGTAAAGCTCGAGAATGAGCTTTGGGTATTAAGACGAATCGGATTAAAAGAATAATTCGTAACAGAAAAAGCACCTGACGGTGCTTGGTAGTTAAAAAAGTAAATTAGGAGTAAATTAATTCAGTAAATTATCAAGAAACTTATAAAATTTCCTTGCGACGAATGTCGCTCTGTAATTTACTGAATTAATTTACTCCTAATTTACTTTCTCATAACTCGCGCAAGCGAGTCTTATTTCTGATACTTCTCTATTTCCTTAAGATTATCGCGGATTTCCTTATCAGAGATAGCATAGTTACGAAGATCACCATTGATATAGAGGTCGTATGATGGCATATCAATAAGACCATGACCAGAGAGGTTGAAGAGAATAACCTTCTTTTCACCAGTCTCCTTGCACTTGAGTGCCTCACGGATAGTAGCAGCAATAGCATGACAACTCTCTGGAGCAGGAATGATACCCTCTGTACGTGCAAAGAGTGTACCAGCCTCGAATGACTCAAGCTGTGGAATATCCACACCATGCATCATATTATCCTTGAGGAGCTGACTAACAATAACACCAGCACCATGATAACGAAGACCACCTGCATGGATGTTAGCAGGCTTGAAGTTATGACCGAGTGTGTACATAGGAAGGAGTGGTGTATAACCAGCCTCGTCACCGAAGTCATACTCGAACTTACCACGAGTAAGCTTTGGACAGCTCTCTGGCTCTGCAGCAATAAATTCAGTTGTCTTGCCATCCTTGAGGTTATGACGCATAAATGGGAATGCGATACCACCAAAGTTACTACCACCACCGAAACAAGCGATAACTGTATCTGGATATTCTCCTGCCATCTCCATCTGCTTCTCTGCCTCAAGACCGATAATTGACTGATGAAGTGCAACGTGGTTAAGAACAGAACCAAGAGTATATTTACAATTTGGTGTTGTAGTAGCAAGCTCAACAGCCTCAGAAATAGCTGTACCAAGTGAACCTGGGTGTGTAGGATCTTCGGTAAGGATATTCTTACCAGCACGTGTTGACATAGAAGGTGAACCTGTAACAGCAGCACCAAATGTGCGCATGATACTGCTACGATATGGCTTCTGCTGCATTGTTACCTTTACCTGATATACAGCAGCCTCGAGACCATATACCTTTGCAGCGTATGAAAGAGCAGCGCCCCACTGGCCTGCACCAGTCTCAGTAGTTACATTGGTTGTGCCTTCCTGCTTTGCATAGTAACATTGTGGAAGAGCAGAATTAATCTTATGAGAACCAAGTGGGTTTACACTCTCGTTCTTAAAGTAAATATGTGCAGGGGTATCAAGAGCCTCCTCAAGTGCGTATGCACGAACAAGTGGAGTTGAGCGATAATATCTATACTTCTCCTGAACCTCCTCTGGAATATCAATCCATGCGTGCTCTGTATCAAGTTCCTGAACGCAGCATTCGCGTGGGAAGATATGAGCAAGGTCTTCAACGCCTACAGGCTCATGTGTTGCAGGATTGAGTGGTGGAAGTGGCTTGTTAGGCATATCTGCCTGAATGTTATACCACTGTGTAGGAAGTTCATTTTCCTGGAGAATAAATTTTTTCTGTTTCATTATTATTTAAGCTATAGTTATTTATTTCTTGATTTCCAAGTGCAAATATAACACTAATATTTGGTTTTTCAAAGAAAAATAGTAAAAAAAATCTCCAGAAAGAGCAATTATCTTTCTGGAGAAATATCTGAATTACGATTTATTTCTATTTCCTAAGACTTATACGCAGCCATAACTTTCATATAATATTTCTGCGTACCCTTGACCGTATAGCGAATACCACCATTCCAAATTCTGATGGCACGCTCAATATCATTGGTAGGATTGTACTTACTCATAATCAGTACAAACATTTCCCTACTTTTCTTTACATTGAAACGATCCTTCAACGTGTACTTTTTCTTTGATCCCCTACTGCGGAGAATCAAATTACAATCCTCTACGAGAATCGGCTTTATCTGCATCGCACCACAGCAATTTCCATTCTGGGCTTTTGCATTTCCTTCACTTTCAACTTGGGTTATAGCTTCCATCAGAGGCTCCCAGTCGAACATTGATTCACTACTCTCTTCTGCACTTGCCTTTACGGCTACAAAAACCATTAATACTGTAAAAACTAAAATCTTTGCAATCCTTGATACAATCATAACTAAAGTGTTTATGGAACTTGAGTTCTTGCAGTGAGCGTCTTCTCGTCGATGGGGAGTTTTGTAGCTATTGCGTTGCCTACACTCTCTTCATGATTCAATAAACAATAAATTCATGGAGGCAGGCTCACTGCACTCTTGACAGATGCAACTATCGTGTAGCGTCACATTCCATCAGGTTCCAATTCATAATGTGGTAAAAATATTTTCTACACAAGATATTTTTTACCTTTATCGACTGCAAAGTTACAGCAAAAAACTGACACTTTGAAAGATTTTAAGACTTATTATGATTAAATGTATAGTTCATTGATATTCATCAAAGGCAAATGATTACATTTTATAATTTTTTACGTTTTTAAACACAAATATTTGTGCACGAACACAAAAGAATATTTTTGATACTTATATCATTATCATTCTCAAGATGAATATCTAAAATAGTTGGTATATCTCAATATCCAGAATACTTATATTTTCTAGTTCTTCTAGACTTTCTATAATCTCCAGCTCATCTAGATTAGCCAGATAAACTAGAAACTCCTTCTCTCGGGTGGTGGAGCCCTCCAGATCTGGGTAGGCCACAAAAAAAAGAGCCTCAGAAACTGATTCTGAAGCTCTCTTGTTTGAAAGGAGGCGGCTACCTACTCTCCCGCATTGCATTGCAGTACCATCGGCGC
>CAMKEM010000115.1 GCA_946411565.1 uncultured Prevotellaceae bacterium
ATTTGCCATTGTCTTAATCTTTTATTGAGCCTCTTGCCACCTCTCCCAAACGGGAAAGGCTTTGAGGGGCAAAGTTATAAAATTTGTTGATCTTTTTCCTTAAATAACTTTTGGTCTAAGTTTGCGAGTGCAAAATTAGTGATTTTTTATGAGTTAACCAAATGATATCATGTACAATGTACAATTTACAATGTACAATTATCAATTGTCAATTACGAATTATGGCTGGAGTGTGAATCCGAGGGCGAAGTATGCCTTGCCATTGCTTGGGTTGGCTGTGATCTGACCGAATACCGGAACGCTGAAGGTATCAGTTACCTTGATGTCCTTGGTTGTCTTTATTGAGAGGTTGGTCACAGCGAAACCGTCTGCGTCAGAATAGAAACTTGTTGCGAATGGAACTACGCCTAATGAAGCGCTCCAGTCGAGACCTCCAAGCTTAAATGGTGCTGCAAGCTCCATGTATGAAGAGTATGCACGCTCACCGTCCTTGTTGTATCCGTCAGCTCCAGCGAAGTTTGTGAACCACTGAACTGAGAGAGGTCCGAAATCATATCCTACATTGAACTCAAATACGTGAGCTGTTTCGTGAGCATTATATTTGAAGTACTTAGTACCATCATACTGATCGGTGAAGAAATAATCGGTTATTCCGACGTTGAATCCGCCTGTGGTGTAGGCAACAGTGAGGTCGAACTCCTTGGTGTCATCAGGATTTGTGATGCCGTAGCTACCCCAAGCACCAATGCTAAGACCATTATAGCTAATACCGAGAGTTGGCTGTATGCTTCCTTCTCCGAGCTTCTGACCACGCCAGAGATAGTTGGTTACTACATCAGCCCCTACACTAACCTCTACTTCATCCTGTGCGTTTGCTACGCCTACGCTCAACACTCCGGCGAGTGTAAGAGCCATTACCTTGAATGTTCTCATAATCTTTTTCCTTTCTTTTGTGTTTGTAATGTCCCCGCTGGTTGCCCAGCGGGAACCGTTGTTGTTTTATGTGTGTGTATGTTGTTGAATTGTCGTTTTCAACTCTCGCATAGCTCAAGTTGCTGGTTTGGAGGTTTATTGGTTTTAAGGTTTTCAGGTCGGAGTGCCATTAACGATGCTGACCTTATACCTTATGACCTTATAACCTATGAAGTAGAGCTTGCGAAACTTCACTTTGCCATCCACTCTGCCATGCGGCGCATTGCCTCCTCGCAATCCTCACGATTGCCGAATGCCGTCAGACGGACATATCCCTCACCTGATGGTCCGAAGCCTACGCCTGGAGTGCAGACGATACTTGCTCCGTAGAGAAGTTGCTCGAAGAACTTCCATGACTCCATGCCGTTAGGAGTCTTCACCCAAAGGTATGGGGCATTTCTTCCGCCGAAGACCTCAAGTCCCATGTTGGTGAGTGCGCGATGCATAATTGCCGCATTGGTCATATAGTAGTCAATGACCTCCTTTACTTGCTGCTTGCCCTCTGGAGTGTAGATAGCCTCTGCTGCTCGCTGAGAGATGTAGCTGGTGCCATTGAACTTGGTTGACTGACGACGATCCCAGAGATGGTTAAGCTCAATGCGAGTACCGTCGAGAGTGGCTGCTGATAGTTCTTTCGGAATGACCGTGTATCCACATCTTACGCCAGTGAAACCTGCCGTCTTTGAATAAGAGTGGAACTCGATTGCCACCTTACGTGCTCCCTTTATCTCATAGATAGAGTGTGGGATATCATCGTCCTGAATGTATGCCTCGTATGCTGCATCAAAAAGGATGAGCGTGTCATTACGAAGTGCGTAGTTAACCCATTTGCGAAGCTCTTCCTTTGGAAGTACCGTGCCAGTCGGATTGTTTGGATAACAGAGGTAGATCATATCCACACGATGATCAGGTATCTGTGGCGTGAATCCGTTCTCTGCCGTGCATGGCATATAGTTGACATTGCTCCATGATCCGTTCTCGAAAACTCCTGCTCGTCCGCACATCACGTTAGAGTCGATATAAACAGGATAGATAGGGTCGGTCATGCCGATTGAGTTGTCCCAACGAACTATGTCTCCGATGTTACCGGTATCACTCTTTGCACCGTCGTTGACGAAAATCTCACTTGGATCGAGGTGGATACCACGTGGAAGGAAATCGTTCTTGATGATTGCCTCACGGAGGAATTCATATCCTCTTTCTGGACCATATCCACGGAATGTTGCCTTTACAGCCATCTCGTCAACAGCCTTGTGCATTGCCTCTATAACAGCAGGTACGAGCGGACGGGTTACGTCTCCGATACCGAGGCTTATCACTTTTGCCTTTGGATGTGTGGCCTTGTAGGCGTTCACCTTCTTTGCAATGTCTGCGAACAGATAGTTGTTCGAGAGCTTGAGATAGTGTTCGTTTATTAATGCCATGTCGTAATTTTCTTTTTGAAGTAATGAAAGTCCAAGCGCGGCCTTTCTAACTTCGTGGTTGTAAGTTTGCTTTTTTCTTTATTCTATACCCTTTACTCTTTACACCTTACTCTGGAAGAGCAACCTCTCCTTCGAAAGAGATAGCTGCGGGTCCAGTCATCAGAATGTGGTTGGTTGCCTCATCCCACTTGATGTTAAGGGTTCCGCCATCCATTTGGATGTTGCTTTCGCTTGGGCGTCGGCCTATGAGTTTTGCCGCTACTGCCGTTGCACAGGCTCCAGTACCACAGGCAAGGGTTATTCCGCTTCCTCTTTCCCATACTCGCATTCGGATTGTACCGCCAGGAAGTATCTGTGCGAATTCTATGTTGCATCGCTGAGGAAAGACGTCGTGATGTTCGAGAATCGGTCCGAAGTGATCAAGAGGAAAGAGTTCCTTGTCACTATCGGGATTAGCATCCAGCTCGTATTTGTCATCAAGGAAGATCACGAAATGTGGATTTCCCATTGAAACGAATGTTCCGATAAACTGATGACCATCGGCTGTAAGTTCCCAGTTTGTTGCCTTTCCACCATGAACACCGAACTGTGCCGGCTGCTTGAGGATTGGCTCTCCCATATCTACCGTAACCGTTTCTACTTTGTTATCGGCATTGAGATGGAGATTGAGAACCTTGATGCCTGAGAGAGTCTGAAGGCGGATTGGATTCTTATCGGTCAATCCTTTGTCGTGAAGGAACTTTGCAACACATCGCGTTCCGTTTCCGCACATCATTGCTTCCGAGCCATCGTTGTTGAATATCCGCATAGAGAAATCTGCGTCTGGCTCTGTAGCCTCTCCTATGAGAATCAACCCGTCACTACCAATTCCGAAATGAGGCTTGCTCCATTCGATTGATGCTTTGGCTGGATCCTTTATTTTATATAATAATGTATTAACATATATATAATCATTACCCGCGCCATGCATTTTGGTAAATTGTATAGTCGATTTCTCCATTCGATTGCTTTTTGTTTATTTCTGAGTGCAAAATTACTACTTTTTGTCGGAAAACAAGCACAAATAGTGACATTACTGCATTAAAAAATCTCACAACTTACAATTTGCAACATTTTTGCGGCACAATGCTTTCAATTTGTAATATATTTCAGAAAAAGTTTTTACAAATAGTAATATCGAACATTTTCTTAAACCCAAAGTGACAGCAAAACCTTTGAAATATTGACAAAATGTAGTAATTTTGCACTCAGAAAGTTACAAAGTGACATAAATATTTACATTTTAATTAGTTTAAGGTATGAAGAAGATTGAAGCAATCATCCGTAAGACAAAGTTCGAGGATGTTAAGGAGGCTCTCCTTAATTCAGACATTGACTGGTTTGAGTACCACGATGTACACGGAATTGGCCAGAGCCGTCAGGAGCGCATTTACAGAGGTGTACAGTACTCAACTGATGTGATTGAGCGTGTAAAGATAACCATTATCTGCCGTGAACAGTTCGCAGAGCCAACCATCAAGGTTATAATGAACGTAGCGCACACAGGCAAGGTTGGTGACGGTCGTATCTTCCTAAGCGACGTAATCGACTGCTACTCTATCCGCACAGGCGACCATGGCGACACGGTACTGGCAGACAAGAAATAAAAAGATGTACAATTTACCATTTACAATGTACAATGTAAATAGGTAAAGCTCACAACAACGCAAACACACACGGACAAACACAACACAATCAATTTAAAGCTCTTAACCCATCAAGAGTAAAAAGATGGGATACGATATGATAACAACAACACTTTCCACAATAATGCCTCTCGCCGCAGTTGCGGAAGAAGCTAAAGACTATGTAAACGGTCTTGATACCCTCTGGGTATTGCTTGGTGCAATGCTCGTATTCTGGATGCAGCCTGGTTTCGCTCTCGTAGAGGCAGGCATGACACGATCAAAGAATACTGCCAACATCCTGATGAAGAACTTCTGCGATTTCATGTGCGGATCTGTTCTGTTCTGGATTCTTGGTTTCTCTATAATGTACGGAAGCGGAAACTCATTCATCGGCTGGGATGGTTTCTTCGCTATTGGTTCTGACTCTAACGTACCTGCAGAATGTACTTTCATCTTCCAGACTGTGTTCTGCGCAACAGCAGCAACTATCGTTTCTGGAGCTATGGCTGAGCGTACAAAGTTCTCCATGTACTTCATATACTCAATGCTGATTTCTGCCATAGTTTACCCTATCGAGGGTCACTGGTCATGGGGTGGCGGCTGGCTCTCAGAGATGGGCTTCCACGATTTCGCCGGCTCAACAGTAGTTCACCTTTGCGGTGGTGTTCTCGCCCTTGCTGGTGCTATTGTTCTCGGTCCACGTATCGGTAAATATGACAAGGATGGTAAGTCACGCGCTATTCCAGGTCACAACCTTGCACTCTGTGCTCTCGGTGTGTTCTGTCTCTGGATAGGATGGTTCGGTTTCAACCCATGTTCTACAGTTGCAGCAACAGGTTTTGACAACGCAGTTAGCATGTCACATGTATTCGTTACAACCAACATGGCAGCAGCAGTAGGTGGTCTCGCAGCTCTCGCATATACTTGGATTGTAGATGGTAAGCCATCACTCTCAATGGTATGTAACGGTGTTCTTGCCGGACTGGTAGGTATCACAGCAGGTTGCGACTGCGTAAGCATCGGTTCAAGTGCTATCATCGGTGGTGTAGTCAGCGTGGTTATGTGTCTCTCAGTTGCATTCATTGATAAGGTCTGCAAGATTGACGATCCTGTTGGTGCAGTATCTGTTCACGGTGTAGGTGGTATCCTCGGTACTATCATGACAGGTTTCTTCTGTGACTCTTCAATCAACGGTACAGAGTGCTCAGTAGGTGTTCAGACTCTCGGTGCACTTGCAGTTGCTGCATTCGCATTCGTAGCAGGTATGATTATCTTCCTTGGTATCAAATATACCCATGGTCTCCGTTGCGACAGAATCATTGAGGAAGAAGGTCTTGATATCTATGAGCATGGTGAGGCTTGCTACAACTAAGCCGAACCCAATTGAAAATTGAAAATTGAGAATTGAAAATTAAACTATTGATAATTGGGTCGGCAACGACTCAATTATCAAACAAAATAAAACGCAAAGTCGCAGAGACACAGAGATTCAACACAAAGTAAAGCTTTGTGTCTTTGCGTCTTAGCGTTGAACATATAACAAAGACAAAAGGCAAAAGACTTTAGACCTTAGACCTTAGCCTTTAGACATATAAAAAAACAGCAAACTTATAATCAACTAAAGAAAAATTCAGAAAACCATGTGTGGAATTGCATGTATCCTTGACATTCAGGAGCAGACTCCTGAACTCAGAAAGAAAGCATTGAAAATGTCGCAGAAGATCCGTCATCGCGGACCTGACTGGAGCGGTATCTACGAAGGTGGATCCGCAATTTTGGCGCATGAGCGTCTTAGTATCGTTGACCCGGAATCAGGTCAGCAGCCACTATTTTCTCCTGATAAGAAAGTTGTGCTTGCTGTCAACGGTGAGATATATAATCATCGTGATATTCGTAAATGGTACGAAGGCCGTTATGAGTTCCAGACAGGCTCTGACTGTGAGGTCATCCTTGCACTCTATCGCGACTGGAAGCGTATGGGCATTGAGGATCCTTCTTGGATTTTCGAGAAGCTCAACGGTATCTTTGCTTTCTGCCTCTATGACGAGGAGACAGACAAATACCTCATTGGTCGTGACCCTATCGGCGTTATTCCTTTGTATATAGGTCATGATAAGGATGGCAAGACTTACTGCGCCTCTGAGCTCAAGGCTCTCGAAGGTTTCTGCGACGAGTACGAGCCATTCCTTCCTGGCCACTACTACACAAGCGATAGCAAGTCCCTTAAGAAATGGTACACCCGCGAATGGATGGAGAAGATGCCAACCGACTGCTCTGGCGAGGAAATCAAGGAGACTGCAAGTCTCTCTTACAAGCAGAGCGTAGAGGCAATCCACGACTCTCTTGAGGCAGCTGTTAAGCGTCAGCTTATGTGTGACGTGCCTTACGGCGTGCTTCTCTCAGGCGGACTTGACTCTTCAGTAACCTCTGCAATCGCAAAGAAATTCTCTGCCCATCGTATAGAGGCTGAGGGTAACGAAAAGGCTTGGTGGCCTCGTCTGCACTCATTCGCCGTAGGATTGAAGGGCGCACCAGACCTTGCAAAGGCAAAGGTTGTTGCAGATTATATCGGTACTGTTCACCACGAAATCAACTATACCATCCAGGAAGGCCTCGACGCTATCCGCGATGTGATCTACTACATAGAGACCTATGACGTTACAACCGTCCGTGCCTCTACCCCTATGTACCTCCTTGCCCGTGTTATCAAATCTATGGGTATTAAGATGGTACTCTCTGGTGAGGGTGCCGACGAGGTTTTCGGTGGCTACCTCTATTTCCACAAGGCTCCAAATGCAAAGGAGTTCCATGAAGAGACCGTCCGCAAGCTTGGTAAGCTCCACCTCTACGATTGTCTTCGTGCAAACAAGTCATTGTCTGCATGGGGCGTAGAAGGTCGTGTGCCTTTCCTTGACAAGGAGTTCCTCGACGTGGCTATGGCTCTCAACCCAGAGCACAAGCTTTGCCCAGGCACAGTCATGGAGAAGAAACTGGTGCGCGAGGCATTTGCCGACATGCTTCCAGAATCTGTGGCTTGGCGTCAAAAAGAGCAGTTCTCTGACGGTGTCGGCTATTCATGGATTGACACATTGAAGGAAATCACCTCAAAGGCAGTCACCGACGAGCAGATGGCTCATGCAGCAGAGCGATTCCCAATCAACACACCTCTCTGCAAAGAGGAATACTACTACCGCTCAATCTTCGAGGAGCATTTCCCATCAGAGAGCGCGGCAAAGGCAGTTCCTCACGAGGCAAGCGTTGCTTGTTCTACCGCCAAGGCTCTTGAATGGGACGAGGCTTGGAAGAACATGAACGATCCTTCAGGCAGAGCCGTAGCAGGTGTTCACGAGAAAGCTTATTAAAGATTCATATTTGACAGTTTTTTTAGACTCATCTCAATAAAAAGGGAATGGATAATACACGAAACGGAATGGAGATAGTCTGTATTTACTAATACCATGTATTTGAGATAAATTATACACTCACGACAAATAATTCTGAGGAATGATTTTGCCGTGAGTGTTTTTTTGTGTACCTTTGCAATAGCAAAATGTCAAAGGTCAAAAGTCAAAAGCCTTTGTCCTTAGACTTTAGTCCTTAGTCTTTATACAAAACTATGAACATCAAACCCATAGCATATTTCCGTTCGCCATTGACGAGCAAGTTTGGTATTCCGCGCCAGAGTGGTGTGGTAGAGGACCTTATTGGCGAGATTGTCTTTGAACCTGAGTATTCCTCTCCCGATGCCATTCGTGGCCTTGAAGGCTTCGACTATATATGGCTTATCTGGGGATTCTCAGCCAACAAACATGAGCAGAGAGGTCTCACCGTTCGTCCACCACGCCTGGGAGGAAATGAACGTCTCGGAGTATTCGCAACACGTTCCCCATTTCGTCCCAACCCGATAGGATTGTCTTGCGTGAA
>CAMKEM010000116.1 GCA_946411565.1 uncultured Prevotellaceae bacterium
TGCATATCTAAACTAAAACCGACTATGTATAAGAAACTATTCATAATACTCGCGACATCGTTTTTATGGTTTTCATTGCCAATACACTCTAAGGTATTTAGCACTCCGGCTCCCTCCCTACGGGGGAGGGCGGGGGGAGAGGCCACTCACCCTTGGTCCGGCAAGCGCGTAGCCTATTTCGGCGACTCAATCACCGACCCTCGCAATAAGGCATCGAAGAAGAAATACTGGACCTTCCTTCAGGAATGGCTCGGCATAACGCCTTACGTATATGCCAAGAGCGGGCGTATGTGGGATGATATCCCGCGTCAGGCTGAGGAGTGCATGAAAGAGCATGGCGATTCCGTGGATGCAATCCTTATCTTCATGGGCACAAACGACTATAACAACGGCGTGAAGATAGGCGAATGGTACACGGAGAAAGAGGAGGAGGTGATGTACGGTCATGGACAGCCAAAGACGATGACCAAGCGTAAGCGCCAGTATATGTGTATGGATAAGGACACATATCGCGGACGTATCAATATCGCTCTCGACAAGGTGAAGCGCATGTACCCCGACAAGCAGATTGTGCTCCTCACCCCTATACACCGTCAGAACTTCCATGCCAACGACAAGAACTGGCAATGCTCCGAGGACTATACCAACCAATGCGGCATCTATCTCAAGGAATATGTAGATGCAGTCAAGGAGGCTTCAAACATCTGGGCTGTGCCTGTCATAGATATGAATGCCCTCTGCGGCCTCTACCCTATGGCTGATGAATATGCCAAGTTCTTCAAGGATGCCAATACCGACCGCCTTCACCCTAACGATCTCGGTCATGAGCGAATGGCAAAGACCTTGATGCAGCAGTTGCTTGCCCTTCCCGTCTTCGATGCTCCCAAGAAGGCATCAGTCTTTGGTAAGATATACCATAACCGCATGGATGACCTCACATGGGAAAACGAGTGGTGCGCCTATCGCATGTATGGTCCTGCCGTTCAGAAATCAGGACAGAAACTGTTCGGATATGATATCTGGGTAAAGAACACACACGATACTATCGTTGACCTCCGCTATCGTCTTCACATGCCACCTAAGGGCGTGAAGATGAAGTCTTTCCACGAGGACTGGGGCAACGGTATGGACTGCTATGCCGTAGGTGCAAGTCTCGGTTGCTGTACTGCCGCCTTGCTCGATACTGACGGTAAGATTATCTTCCCTTGGAGCTGGGAGAAATGCGAGTTTATGGAGCAGACGCCAGAGCGATTGAAGATGCACGTCACCCTAAAGCCTGTTGGCTATAAGCTCCAGAATGGTGATTCCATTCACTATACCGAGCACAGAATAATAACCGTGGAGAAGGGTAATCGCTTCAATACCTGCGAGGTTTGGTATGAAGGTCTTGACCGTAAGATGCAGATTGCCGTTGGTATCGTGGTGCATAAGGAGAACACCAAAGTCTATGCAGATAAGAAGTACCACTACATCGCCTATGTCGATCAGCAAGACCCGACTATGGTGAAGAAAGACGGCTTAGATGGCGTTATCTACATAGGTGCAAGATGCCCTAAAGCCACTAAGTTCAAACACGAGCAGGATCATATCCTCGCTATCGCCACACTTGATTCCGGAGAGCACTACACCTATCAGTTTGCTGCCGCATGGAGCAAGTTCGATGTGCATAGCTTTGAGGAGTGGAAACGCATCCTTGAGGAATAGGGATTACGTTAATGTTTTCAACGCAAAGACGCAGAGAATTTTTTGAACACGGAGGACACGAAAGAAACGAAATTTTTTAAGGGAAACGGTTTTTAAAAAAGAAACGGATTTATCTGATTTATCTGATAGCTGCCGCATGGTTGTTCGTGCGATTATCTTCAGATAAATCAGATAAATCCGTTTCCATTTTATTTTCTTTTTGGGAACCACAGATCTCACAGATTAAAGGGATTATCTCGCTTGCGCTCGTGATTGAGATCCCTAAGATCCTGAAAATCTGTGGTTTTATATTTAGCCGGTAGAGCGTCCTGTAGGGGCAAAAGCACATAGCCCAGGGAACGCCCTGTGGTATTAATACCCAATGGATTCATTCGCCCTGAAGGGGCAAAAGCTCTAACATAAAAATGCTTTTGCCCCTACAGGGCGAATATACTAACTACCTTGTACCTAGGGCGATGCCCTAGGCTATGAGTTTGTTAGCCTTTCAGGCTGCCTGTCAATTAAAAAATTAATGCGAAATTAATGTGACATTCGTGATAATTAATGTTGGCTTCACGAAGTGAAAACGTATAATACCGCATTAATACCACATTAATCTCGCATTAATTTTTTTCGTTTGTTTCGTGATTTCCGTGTTCAAAAAATTATTTGTTATCAGGGAATATCTCGTTAATTTTCGCTTTCGATTCGTCCGTGTTTAGTCCGCGGGCGATGATAGTACCGTCGGGGGCGAAGATGATCGTTAATGGCATAGAGACTATACCGTATGCCTTTGCGAACTTATCTTTGGTGTTGAGCAGTTGTGGATAGGGCAACTGGTATTTCTCTATTGCCATACGCGATTTCTTAATATCCTTGTCATTAGGAATGCCAAGCACGGTCAATCCACGGCTTGCGTATTGCTGATGAATCTGCTTAAAATCGGGAAACTCAGCTATGCAAGGCGCACATGTAGATCCCCAATAGTCAACGACAACATAGTTGCCACGACCTACATAATCAGATAGTCTGAACGTCTTGCCGTCAACTTCTGTTTCTACGTCCACGAACTTACATCCCACACTTGTCTGGGCTGCTGCCTCCATTATGGACTTATGATGCTCGTATGTCTTATACATGGCTTTATCCTTTAGCCAAGGCTCCATTTTCTCTGCCAAAGCAAGCCAATCCGTAGGCTGTATATAAATCTGGGCATCTACAAACAAGAGATACCAGCCTAACACATCAGAGTGGTGACGAGCGATGATGTCTTTCGCCATATTCGATATTCGTAGGGAAGTCTCGGCTTTTAATTTCGTGTTAAATTCACGTTTTTCACCTGATAGTTTCCGCATCATCGTCTCTCTCTTTGCCTGTTGTACTACGCTTAGGTATTTGGCATAGTCATCGCATAATGGCGTACCACTTTGCATAGGACTAAAACCGAGCATAATAGAGACATTCTCTATGTGTGTGGTTCCACCGCCCAAGAATACCGGATAGATAGGAGGCTGCGAACTACGATCGAGAATGCTAATTGTACAATCTGGGATAGTACCCTCTATCGGTTCTATCTTGCCGTTTACGACATTGACGGAATCAAGGATTTTGTTTGTAAACCAATCCCTGACCATCATTTTCCCTGAAAATTCTGTATTGCCAATGTTCCCTTCCAGTCGGTAATGTATTTGTGCATGTCCTGCTATTGCGACGAGGACGAGCATAATGGTGATTATGTTGCGACATCCCGCGATGTTATTTTCCTTCCAGTTCATATTCGGTTAGTTTTTTTATGATTATCCGCAATCACCCGATAGCGCCCCGAAGGGGCAAAAGCTCATAGCCTAGGGCATCGCCCTAGGAAGATGGATGTTGGTAATTTCGCCCTGAAGGGGCAAAAGCATTACCTCATATTAGAGCTTTTGCCCTTACAGGGCGAATATACTAACAGCTTTGTACATAGGGCGTTGCCCTATGCTATGTGCTTTTGGGCTTTCAGCCCGCCTGTCACGTAATGGCGTACAATCATTTTCTCGAATTATAATGGCTCGCCACCACTATGTGACGAGCCATTGATTCTCATCGAAAAAGCAATCTACATTACTCTTTACACTTTATACTTTACACTATTTACGGAGCATCTTCTTGCCATTGATGATAATGATACCCTTGTAGTTATCATCAACACGCTGACCAGAGATGTTGTAGATAGCAGAGTTAGTCTTATCTGCATCAGCATTAAGTTCGTTGATACCAGTAGCCTCAACACACTTAAGCTCAATCTTATCAATATCACAGTTAGCACCATAGATAGAGATGCGGATAATCTGCTTACCCTCCTTGAGTTCCTTAGCAGTTGTATTGCTAATAGGCTTGTAGGTATCCCAACTATTGTTTCCTGTCTGAGGAACGCTCATTCTCCAGAGGTTTGTAACCTTACCATTCTCTACAATGCCCACGTTGAAGCCTGAGCCAGAGAGACCAGAAGAAACAACAGCATCACAGGTGTATTTGCCTGCCTGAGTAACCTCAACGGTATATTCATACCACTCGTCCTGAGAAGTCCAACCGAGAACATAGCCACCGTTAGAAGCCTTCTTGATATCAACGCCCTCATTATCTGAACGATACTTAGAATTAGCCTCATCGTTAGAGTCAGAATCGTGGAATGACAAGCCTTCACCACCCTTATCGAAGTTCTCAGCCTCAACAATACCAGGGATAGTAACATTGTTCTTGTATGGAACTCGCTTGTTGTTTACTACCAGATTATAGGTTGTAACCTTTGAAGTCTTGCCGTCAGCATCAACAGCCTCAGCTGTAACCTTGTAAGTACCCTTTGCTGTTGGCTTATACTGAGCCTCGAAAGGAGCAGAATCGATAGACTTCAGAAGTACATCACCTACATATACATTAACCTTGGCAATAGTGCTTGTTGTAGAAGAAGCATCAACAGCGATTGTTGTCTGCTCATTAACAGTAGCAGGTGCAGGATCAGCAGCAATAGCCACCTTCATATTGTCATCAATATCCAAGTGCTGGAGTTTGATCTTATCAATATTACAGCTTGAACCTGTGATATTTATACGGATGATCTGCTTACCAGCCTCAAGAGGAATGTTAAGACGACCATGAACAGTAGAATATGTATTCCAGTCGTTTGACTTGAGACATGGAACAGCAATACTGCCAGTAAGTTCCTTCAAGCCCTCGTCTGTGTTGAGCGAAATGCTGAATGATGAATTTGTTGCACCTGAAGAAACAACTGCATCAAATGCGTATGTGCCAGCATCCTTCACGTCAACAGAGTATTCAAGCCACTCACCAGAGTTGGTATAGCCGATAGCATAGCCACCATTACCCTTAACGACATCCACGCCACCACCATTTGTGCGGTATTTTCCATCACCCTCATCCTTTGAGTCTGAATCATGATAGCTCATACCCTCTGCACCTGCATCAAAGTTCTCAGCCTCGATAGTGCCAGGAATCTCAACAATCTCCTTGTAAGGAGAGCGTGGCTCGTAGGCAGTAACACCAGACAGACGCTCGAATGTAGAACCATCCTTAGCATAGACAATAGCCTTGAGGTTGTATTTACCAGGAGTCTCTGGAGTAAATTCAGTAGAATATGGAGCCTCAGTCATAGTAGCCTGAAGGGTATTGTTCACATAAAGCTCAATATGATCAATTTCCTTTGTTTTGAGACGAGCACGAACCGTCACAGGCACAGCCTCACCCTTGGTAACGGCAATTGCAGCAGGCTTTACATAGACAGAAGCCTCCTTAACCATACCAGGGAACGGACTCTTGGCATTCTTGGCTGCATCAGTTGACATATATTCGCGAAGCCACGTCATTGCAGGACGATCCTCACCGTCCCTGATGATACCAGAGTTACCGTCAGTTGTCCATGTCTTGCCATAGATATAACCCCAGAGGGTTACACCAGCCACATAGTCAGCCTCCCACATATAAGGAATCTGTTCCTTGTAACGCTGAAGCTGAAGGGCATCGTCAGATGTACCAATATCATACTCCGTGCTATACATCGGCATCTTCAGGGCATCCTGAATCTCTTTCATAGCATTCTTGAAATCAGTCTCACCCATATCTGTAAGGTCGTGCGACTGACATCCGTAAGCATCAATAGGAGCACCTGCATCGCGGAGAGTCCTAACAAGATCAATGAACTGAGACCTCTGCCACTGGAAGGTGTTATAGTCATTATAAATAAGGATAGCATCAGGCCAACGCTCATGAGCCATCTCGAATGCCTTGATAATCCAGTCATAGCCAGTCTTGCCGTCACCACCAAGAGCAGCCTTGTAAGGTGCAGGCTGATGACCTGCAATAGCCTCGTTCACCACGTCAATCATAGGAAGCTCTGGATAGTGTTTCTTTACAGCATCAAAATATTCCTCAATTGCCTTATACTGCTCTTCGGTAGAGAGATTATTGATCCATCCAGGGTATTGTGCGCCCCAGATAAGACAATGATACTTGAAAGGGAAATTGTGGTTCTTGGCATAGTTGTAGGCATTGTCAGCACCACTAAAGTTGAAACTGCCACGACGCGAACCTTCTATGGCATCCCATTTAGATTCGTTCTCAGGAGTAATCTGGTTCCAGAGAGTGTAGAACTTCTCCTTACCATAATCCACTTGGTATGTCGTAGTGATATTGCCAAGAAACTTATCCTTATTAGAGGACAGTTGGGCAGACGCACTCAAACAACCAAGCATAGCAAGAGTTGTTAGGATAGTAAATCTTTTATTCATTTTAGTTTTAGGTTAATTGTTTTACGAGTGCAAAGATAGTGTTTTTCTGCGAATAATAAGCATTTTTTGTGTTAATTAACGTGAGTTCGAAGAAAAAATTAATGCGATATTAACGTGGTATTAACGAGATATTATATGTTTTCGCTTTGCGAACCTACATTAATTATCATTAATAACACATTAATATCGCATTAATTTTCTGAACACGGGAAACAGAAAATTATATAGCAAGCAGCAAGCTGCTTTTAACTGACAATAATTGCCAATCTTACCAATCTTTTTCCAATAAGAAAGGCTCGCTTACGCGAGTATATTATTTGGAAAGGATTCCGCGTAGCGCCTGAGCTTTGCGAAGAAATGGGCAGTAAATTTTATCAGTAAATTAATTTACTGGAATAATTTTCTTATAATTTACTTTCTAAAAAACATTCATGGGCGCAAGCCCAAATTTCTTTTTGGAAAAAGATTGGTAAGATTGGCAATTATTGTCAGTTCAGCATCGGAGATGCGTCTATTAAGATTTCACCGAACTAACGTTAGTTTACGAGGGAGAGACTAAATGATATCACCCTCATCAACCTCATCATCTTCACCATCGAACTTGCCGAATGAATCTTGGCTCAAGTCATAGATATTTTGTTTTGCACTACTTTGTAGAAGGTGATGTTTATGTCTCAATTCTGCCAAGCGCATAGCTGGCTCTATATATTCTTTCTTCATTTTCTTTATGTATTTTAACCTGCATAATTCATAGGGGGTTCTCATCTCTGAATTTGTAGCTGTTTAT
>CAMKEM010000117.1 GCA_946411565.1 uncultured Prevotellaceae bacterium
CATCAGGAGCAGAGAAAGAATGACGGGTAGCGATGAGGCTGCCTTTCTTGTCGCCGAGCATCTGCAAAGAACCGAAGTCTGCCCAGTCGTTTGTTATCTGCTCAACATTACCGTTGAGGTCTGTGCGATACATATTCTCGCAACCATGCCATACACCGATGAAATAAAGGGTGCGAGAGTCGGATGTCCAGCAATAGTCATCCACGTTAGAGTCGAAAGCCTCTGTAACGTATTTCTTCTTGCCATCAGCGAGAGTGTAGATGCAAAGACGGTTACGGTCAGACTCATAACCATCACGTGCCATACTCTGCCAAGCAACGAAAGTACCGTCTGGAGAGAACTGAGGGTTCACATCATAGCCGAGGTTTAGGTCTGTATTGGCTGATGTGTTCACGCTCTGTGTTGCGAGAGTCTTGGTATAGTCAATGGCAGGAGCCTTATAGTCTGCTGGCTTGCAAAGGTTGCGTGTTGTGCCTGAAGCTACATCATAGAGGAAGATATCTGTATCAGTAGAAACGGCATAGTCACGACCAATCTTCTTACGACAAGTATATGCTATTGATTTTGAATCAGGACTCCAGTTAATCTGCTCCATACCACCGAAAGGCTCACCTGGGCACTCGTAAGGCTCTCCTGAAAGAATATCCTTTGCATTGGTTGTAGCGATAGTGCCATCCTCAGCAACAGAAGCAAGGAATGGGTGCTGAATAGACTCTACATAGTGGTCCCAATGGCGATACATAAGGTCGGTTATCTTACGACCTGTTGCCTTTGGAAGGTCATCGGGATTCTTCTGGATAATTTCATGGAAAGGCAAAGACTTTACGATGATTACCTGCTTTCCATCAGGAGAGAACTTGAAACCCTCTATGCCGTCTTCGTCCTTGGTTAGCTGCTTGCGGTTAGAGCCGTCAGCATTCATAGTCCATATCTGACCATTGGTGATGAAAGCGAGAACTGTTCCGTTTGCTGTCTGTAGCCATGCAGGTTCACTCTCGGAATCGGCAGAGGTAGTTAGCTGTCGGTTGTCAGAGCCGTCAGCGTTCATTACATAGATAACGGTATGGGAGGCATTCTCCTTCACGCTATAATAAGAAACTGTATATGCAATCTTTGAACCATCGGGAGAGGCTGCTACGCCACCGATACGTCCCATAGCCCAAAGGGCTTCAGGAGTCATAAGATTACTTTGAAGGGTTATGTCACTCTTACCAATGTTTACTTTTGCCTCGGAAGGAGTGGCAGTAAGGATTGTAGCCATAAGGGCGCTAAGTGCCAGTGTTTTTATCATATTAATCTAACCAAGCCTCCCATGAAAGGAAGGCTTGGCTTTTTATATTGGATTTTTAGTTTGTCTTCGGAATATGTGTAATTTCGATTTACAATTTACCATATACAATTTACAATTTGCCGTGTGGCGTAAGAAATTGTACTTTGTAAATGGTACATTGTACATGAGTATTACTCTCCTCTAAGGCGAGCGTTCTTCTTTGCAAGTTCCTCACGCTTCTTGCGGAGTTCCTCTGCCTCTTTCTGCATAGCCTGCATACGAGCTGCAAGACCGCTTACCTTGCGGTTAGGATTTGCCTTGTTCTCTGCACGCTTTGCCTCAAGAATTGCGAGAAGCTTCTCATCGTTTGTTGTCTTGCGGAGAGTCCACATGATAGCTGCTGAGCAGAACAATGAGATGAAGTAGTAGAAGTTGAGGCCTGATGAATAGTCATTGAACATGAAGAAGAACATCAGCGGCATGAGGAACATCATGTACTGCATCATCTTCATCTGCTGTGCCTGCTGACCAACCATGCTGTCTTTCTGCTGACGCATTGACATCCATGAGTAGATGAGGTTTGCTGCACAGAAAAGAATACAGGTGAGAGAGAGGTGGTCGCCAATGAGCCAGATGTTAGAAGACCATTCCCAGATAGGGTCGTATGTTGAGAGGTCATCCATCCAGAGGAATGACTCACCACGAAGCTGTATTGCATTTGGCACGAAGTTGAACATCGCAATCCACACAGGCATCTGAATGAGCATTGGCAGACAGCCAGACAACGGACTTACACCATACTCAGAATAGAGTTGCATCATAGCCTGCTGCTTCTGCATCTGATCCTCTGGCTTGTCATACTGCTTTGTTGCCTCGTCGAGCTTTGGACGGAGCACACGCATCTTTGCACTTGACATATAGCTCTTCTTCACCATAGGGAAGGTGAGAGCCTTGAGAATAAAGGTGATGAGAATGAGCACAACACCCATTGGGATTGCCATGCTTCTGAGCCAGTCGAAGAGATAGAGCGTGAACCAACGGTTGATGTAGTGGAAGATTGTCCAGCCGAGATATACGAGACGCTCAAGCTCAAGATCCTTGCCGAATGCTGAACCCTCTTCTACATCCTGAAGAAGACGGAAATCGTTAGGACCATAATAGAACTCAAACTGTGTAGGATTTGCTCCTGATGGATCAAACGCTGTATTGAGCTTTGCCTCATACTGCTTGAGATAGCCATTGCCGTCCTCCTTTGTGTAAGGAATAGAAGTGAGCTTTGCCTTGTCTGCGAAGTCGTTCTTTGAGATCATCACAGCAGAGAAGTACTGGTTCTTGAAAGCTACCCAGTCAATCTTCTCGTCAATCTCCTCGTCGATTTCCTTGCTTGTCTCGCTCAGCTCGTCAGAACCACCATTTGAGAAGTGGTATGTGAGGGCAGAACGGTTGTTCTCGAAGGTAAAGCCTCTCTCCTGCTGACGCACACGATCCTTCCAGTTGATGCTAATCTGAGAGTTGTTAGGATCGAAGAGACCTGCCATACCATTTGCCTTGATAGAGCAACTCAGAAGGTAATCCTTACCGAGGGTATATGAAATCTCAAGAGTCTTGCCTTCAGCAGCCTTTGCCACGAAAGTCACAGATGACTTGCTCTGGGCAGTAGGGGTGAAGTACAGATCCTGTGTTGAGATGTTCATCTGCTTAGCCACGAGGGTGTAGTTCAACTGTTGGTCGCTGCCTTCAAAGAGGGTTACATCCTTGTTGCCGTTGCGGTCTTTGTAATCCTTTACTACTGCCTTGCTTACGGTAGCACCCTTTGAGCTGAGTGTGAGAGCCAGTTTCTCGTTCTCAAGAACGATGTCCTGTGCCTTGCCGTTAAGGGCTGAGTAGAAAAGTACCGTAGTGTCCTGATTTTCAAGGACAGCCTTAGCCTGTTCAGTTTTCTTAGCTTCTGCTTGCTTGCGCTCATTCTCCTGCTTTGCCTTTGTTACGGCAGCTATGGAGTCCTGCTGTTGCTGTGCGCGAATCTCCTCCTCGGATGGACGGCTGAACCAGCTGAATCCGAAAAGGACGGCGGCTATGAGTACAAAGCCTGTGATAGTGTTTTTATCCATTTATAGTTTTATTTGTTTATGCATGTTTTGACGAAGTCAAGGAACAGCGGATGCGGCTTGAGTACTGTGCTCTGGTACTCTGGGTGGAACTGGGTTCCGATGTACCATTTCAGCTCTGGTATCTCAACGATCTCAATGAGGTCCGACTCTGGGTTACGACCAACACATTGCATACCGTTCTGCTCGTATTCCTTTATATATTGGTTGTTGAACTCATAGCGGTGACGGTGACGCTCCTTGATTTCCTCTGCGTTGTAGATAGTCTGTGTGCGGCTGCCCTGACGGAGTACGCACTCGTAGGCTCCGAGACGCATTGTGCCACCCATGTTTGAGATGTTCTTCTGATCCTCCATGATGTCGATGACATTATGCGTAGTCTTCTCGTCCATCTCGCGAGAGTCTGCATCCTGATAGCCGAGCACGTTGCGAGCGAACTCGATAACCATCATCTGCATACCGAGACAGATGCCGAATGTTGGAATGTCATGTTCACGGGTATATTGAGCAGCGATAATCTTGCCTTCTATGCCTCTGTGACCGAAACCAGGACAGATGAGGATACCATCCTGACCTGCGAGTTTCTCTGCTACGTTCTCCTTCGTGATATGCTCAGAGTTGATGTATGTGATAACCGTTTTGCGATCATTATACACACCTGCATGAAGGAGTGATTCACGTATTGACTTGTATGCGTCCTGAAGGTCGTATTTACCAACAAGACCGATATGCACCTCTTCCTTAGCGTTGCGACGACGCTCGAGGTATGATTTCCAAGGACCGAGAGCTGGTGTCTCGCCTACTGGTATTCCGAGTTTGCGGAGGATGGCGGCGTCAAGTCCCTGCTGTTGCATACTTACTGGCACCTCGTAGATGCTTGGGAGGTCTTCTGACTGAACCACGCACTCCAGATCCACGTTACAGAATGAAGCCACCTTCATGCGGACACCGTCAGAGAGGTGCTTCTCCGTGCGGAGAACGAGGATGTCAGGCTGAATACCTACTGACTGCAATTCCTTTACAGAGTGCTGAGTAGGCTTAGTCTTCAGCTCACCGGCAGCCTTGAGGTAAGGCACGTAAGTGAGGTGAATATTGATGGCGTTGCGTCCCATCTCCCAGCGGAGCTGACGAATAGCCTCAAGGAACGGAGCACTCTCGATGTCGCCGATAGTACCGCCGATCTCAGTTATAACGAAATCGTACTGACCTTTAGTGCCGAGGTACTTAATGCAGCGCTTAATCTCGTCAGTGATGTGAGGCACAACCTGTATGGTCTTGCCGAGATAGTCACCTCTGCGCTCCTTGTCGATGACAGACTTATAGATACGTCCCGTGGTCATAGAGTTAGCGCGGGTTGTCTGAATGCCTGTGAATCGCTCGTAGTGACCGAGGTCAAGGTCGGTCTCCATACCGTCAGCGGTCACGTAGCACTCTCCGTGCTCGTAAGGGTTGAGGGTACCGGGGTCGATGTTGATGTACGGGTCGAACTTCTGAATCGTAATCTTGTAGCCGCGAGCTTGCAGCAACTTGCCGATTGAAGACGAAATAATACCTTTTCCGAGGGACGAAACCACTCCGCCCGTCACGAAGATGTACTTTGTATCTGCCACGATGTTTGTGTATTTAAGTGTTGTTAATTGTTCAACTTTCGCATAGCTCAAGTTGTAGGTCTTGAGGTTTATAGGTTTTAGGTTCTCAGGTCGGACTTGCTTTAGCTTGGTGAGCTTGTGAACAATGCTCATGACGATGCTGACCAGATAACCCAAATAACCTTTCAACCTTATAACCTAATGAAGATGAGCTTGCGAAACTTCATTTATCTTGTTTATCCTCAAAACAAGTTGCAAAGTTACATAATTTTTTTCATATAAGGAAAAAATATGCACTTTTTATGCGCTATTTTATAATAATGTATGGAAAAACGACCATAAAACAAGTGTAAACGCAAAAAAAATATGGTGTTGAGCATTGAAACTCAACACCATATTTCTATTTCTTGTTTTTAAGCATATTCTTTATTTCCTCATCGGGAACATGCTCCATTAATTCCTTGAAGAAAGATTCTAAACGATATTTGGACATGTGAAGAATGTTACCATTCGGATGTATAATCACAAAAAAAGTATTTATCCCATAAAATTTGGTCATGTCAATTGCATAATTATAATCATTCCATTCGTGAAAACTCACTTTAGATTTTTCTTTTTTCCAGACATTCTTATCATCTACAGAAATGGCAATTACTTCAACTTTGTCTTTGTTCCGCTTGTAGAATCCGTCAAGGGTAGTCTTCGCCTCAAGAATTTCGCGGGATTCCCAGTCAAACATTAACACTATATATTTTCCCTTAAACTCTGACAGCTTATGCTCATTACCTTTACGGTCATAAAGCGTGAAGTCCTTTGTCTGGCTATAAAGTTGAGCTTGATTGCCTGTTGAGGATTGTTGTGCCTGAGGATTCTGGAATGTCTTGAAATAATTAAGTAATTCCCCATTGCCGAGGAAGGTTGAGGAGATTGTCCCGTCAGCACTTATAATCACATAGTAAGGGTATCCCTGTAAAGGGAATTTTGCTCCTATGGTTGAGCCGGAAGCATGATCATTCCAATCTTGCCAACTTACTTTCTCATCACTTTTCCATGCCTTTTCATTATCCATAGAAATGGTAATGACCTCAACCTCATCCTTGTGTTTCGCATAAAACTCTTCTATCTCAGGTCTTACTGCATGACAAGGACCGCAGCCTTTTGTAGAAAATTGTATCACAACAGGTTTCTTTCCCACGAACTCTGAAAGTTTGTGCACCTTGTCGTCACGGTCATAAAAAGTGAAGTCCATCATTTTGTCACCTACATGCAGATGTTTACTTGATGGAACAAGAAGCCGTTTTGCATGAATTATATGTGGATTATCATTATACTCTTTTGTAACTTTCTCAGAGAAAAATTTACGTATTCTGTCGCTTAATTCCTCGCTGCCTAACGTCGTAGTAGCATAATAAGCCATTCCATATATTTCCATAGCAAAAACAGAATTACATTCTCTATCCTTCATAAAGTCGAGCAAGGAAACTACATAGATAGAGTCCTTTTCTCTTTTGAACTTTTCCACCAATTCGTCATCAACATTATCCGCTTCGTATGCTTCTTGTATCTTTTTCCTGATTGAAGCTAACATTTTCTTTTTATAATCTTGGTATATGTTGAATTCCTTTTGTAAAGGATGATCGCTCTCCGCACGCCAGTTTAAACAATCTCTGTCTGGAGTGCCTGTCACCTTCACCGTTAAACCTGGATATGCATAAATTGGCATACCGAAATTTGTAATACCAAGTATGTAGTTTTCATTATCTTCACTATCTTCGAGATCCTTAAATATGAATTTCTTTTCTATACGGAATTTTCCATTCCTTATTGTATCAACTAAAATATTACCGTGGCGATATTCATTTGATTTATTTACTTGAAATCCCAAATCGACAGGAGTCCCATCAGGAATGCCCTTAACATCACCTTCAATTACAATAGGCTTAATTGGGATTCTCTGCTTTTCGTCAGAGGTTTGTGAGTTTTGATATTGTGCCCAAGAGCAGGTAGCTATGAGCGATAATAATATTGATATGATTTCTCGTTTCATAGAATGAGTTGATTTATAGTTTTACGTTTGTCTTCACTATTAAAGACGCAAAACTTTAGAAAAAGATTTAAAATATCGACATTTTTTCCGATTTTCTTTGAATTTGCTTGTATTTGTTAGCGTTTTTGTCTTGTTGCTAATCCTATGAAAGCCCAATCTTTCTCCTAACCTAAATAATTCATAGAGGCACAAAAAAAGAAGCGTTTTTCTTTGTCAT
>CAMKEM010000118.1 GCA_946411565.1 uncultured Prevotellaceae bacterium
AATATAAGTTATTGATTTTGAAGCGATTAAATATTAATTTAACGCACTATTGTTAATATATTAATTCCATTATATGAAAAAAATATTTTTCTTGGCAGCAATGCTGTCTATGGCATTGTTTTCAATGGCACAAAGTCCGATACTTCAGATAGAAGGCGGACAGATACAGGGCGTTAAGGCTGATGCCTATCCTGATGTATATGTATATCGTGGAATACCATACGCAGCACCTCCTATCGGTGAACTGCGTTGGAAAGAGCCTCAACCTGTAATTCCGTGGAAGGGCGTAAAGGTATGTGATACATTCGGGCATCCTTCATATCAGGCAGTACATTATCCTGGTGGCTATACAACAGAATGGGGATATGGCAAGGAAGCTGCATATAGCGAGGATTGCCTTTACCTCAATGTATGGACAAAGGCTCCGGGCGACGTAAACAAGAAATTGCCTGTGGCATTGTGGATTCATGGTGGTGGCTTACGCGAAGGCTGGGGTACCGAACCTGAGTTTGATGGTCAGGAATGGGGCAACAAGGATGTTGTGCTAGTATCTATCAATTATCGTCTTGGCGTGTTTGGTTTCATCAGTCATCCAGAGTTGTCAAAGGAAAGTGCCCATGGTGTTTCTGGTAACTATGGCATTCTTGACCAGATAGAAGCCCTCAAATGGATTAAGAAGAACATAGCTCAGTTTGGTGGTGATCCTAATAACGTGACTATCTTCGGACAGAGTGCAGGCGGTCGTAGTACTCGTGCTTTGGTTGAGTCACCTTTGGCTCGTGGTCTCTTCCATAAAGCTATCATAATGAGTGCTGGTGGCGTATCAGTTCAGAAAGATGGTGCTGTTGTTCCTGCTGGCCCTTTCGTTCCTCTCTCTCTGGCTCAGGCAGAGGCAACGACAAAGAAGGTAATGGATTGGGCTGGTCTTACCGACCTAAAGAAGATGCGTCAGGCATCCACAGAGACAATCTTCGCACTTAGCAGCATCTATGCAGGTGCAACTAGCGAGCGCGTAACACTTCCACAGGGACTTATCGTTGATGGCTATGTTTGCACAAAGAGTTTCGATGATGCAGCTCGGGAAGGTACGCTTGCCGATGTTCCTTATATGATAGGTTTCACCATGCACGATATGGGCGATATGAGCATTGGTATCGCTGAGTTCTGTCGCATTCAGGAAGCAAGGGGTAATAAGGCATGGGCATACGAGTTTGCCCGTCCACTTCCTGATGACGGCTCACATCCAGAAGTTACATCACGATTGAAGGGAGCATTCCATTCATCTGACCTTTGGTTTGTATTCAAGTCTTTGAAATATTGCTGGCGTCCTTGGACAAAAGGTGACTGGGATCTCTCGGAAAAGATGCTTACTGCATGGTCAAACTTCGTGAAGTATAGCAATCCTAATGGTCCACAAGATGGAGTATGGAAACCTCTCACTAAGAAAACTCCTTCTTTCATGGTATTCAAGCTTGATCAGAATGATGCAGAAGCTTCTGAATTTGGAGAGCCTATAAAGCCACAAAGATAAAAGAGTGAAGAGCTAAAATGAAAAGTGAGTTCGACGAATCTTCATATAAAAAGATTTCTTTGCGATTATACTGAAAAAAAATAAGGGAAACGGATTTATCCGATGTATCTGATAGCTGGCGCATAAAATTAATGCGATATTAATGTGGTATTAATGGGCATTATATGTTTTCGCTCTGCGAACCTACATTAATTATCACGACTTGCGTAGCTTGATGAGCTTTGCGAATAATAACACATTAATATCGCATTAATCTCTTCAGATAAATCGGATAAATCCGCTTCCCTTTATTTCATCGAATTCACGTTATTTACTATTCTCTTTCAAATGGAATTGATAAAATCAATGTATCAATCCATTGACGAAATCCTTAGCAGCCATGCGTTTCTTTCCAGCAATCTGTACCTCAAGGATCTCAAGCTGATAGTCAGAAGCGGAGATATAGAGGTGATTCTTCTCTGCATGAATAGTGCCTGGCGCTTCTGCCTTGCGGTCGGTCTTCTGTGCCTTGTAGATTTTCATTACGGTCTCACGGCCATCGGGAAGGGTTACGTTAGTCCATGAACCAGGTACAGGGGAGAGTCCGCGCACGAAGTCATGGCATTGCTTAACGGTCTTGCTCCAGTCAATCTCACATGTCTCCTTGAAAATCTTTGGAGCAGAATGCAACTCTTCTCCTACAGGAATCATCTCTTCCTGTGGTAGTGACTCAACCTTACCGTTACCAGCGATGATAGCATCAATGGTCTCTATGGCAAGTTCGGCACCAAGTTTCATGAGTCCGTCATAGACATACTCCACATTTGCATCGTCAGGAATATCGAAAGACTTCTGCTTGATGATTCTGCCTGTATCAATATCGTGATCAAGGAAGAAGGTGGTGACGCCTGTCTTTGTCTCGCCGTTGATGACCGCCCAGTTGATTGGGGCTGCTCCGCGATACTGTGGAAGGAGGGCTGCATGTACGTTGAACGTGCCGAAGCGTGGCATATCCCATACAATCTCAGGCAGCATACGGAAGGCTACGACTACCTGTAAGTCCGCGTTATAGCTACGTAGTTGCTCCACGAACTCAGAGTCTTTCATCTTTACTGGCTGAAGCACAGGGATGTTATGCTCAAGTGCATATTGCTTCACCTGTGATGGCTGAAGCACAGAGCCATGTCGCCCTACAGGCTTATCCGGCTGTGTTACTACAGCCACGACGTTATATCCACCCTCTACAAGGGCAGAGAGAGTACCCACAGCAAACTCGGGGGTGCCCATAAATACAATACGAAGACCATCGACCCCTTTCTGCCCTTCGGGCATCTTTCCCCGTGAAGGGGCAAGAGAACCCCTACCTGCCCTACGGGCATCCTCCCCCGTGGAGGGGGAAGAGGGCTGGCGCAGAACGGAACCCTCGTTTGAAATAATATCTTTATTATTGCTCATTTAAATTCGTTTTTATGATTGAAATTACTTTGTTTATATCTGTCATTATCTCTTCATTGGAGAATCGTATTACACGAAAACCTAATTGAGATATATGATATGTTCTCTTTCCATCTTCTTCTATTTGCTCGTCTGTCAAGTGATATTGTCCATCAACCTCCACAACAAGCTTTTTCTCTATACATGCAAAATCAGTAATGAAATCACCGATTATGAATTGCCTTCGGAAACGTACTCCTAATGCATTTCTACGCAGATATTCCCACAGCACCTTCTCCGCATCCGTCTGAACTAAACGATTCTTACGAGCGTTTTCTTTTAGGATTGCAACACGGTCGGGGTAGGCAAGCTGGTAGGAATGACGACCCCTTTCCCGCCCTTCGGGCACCCTTTCCCCGTGAAGGGGGAAGGGAGGCTGGCGCAGAACGGAAGCCTCAGAAGATTTTTTGTTGCCATTAGGCAAATTATTATCTCTACTTTTCTCCATACACACATTTTATTTGATTGTATTAGCGAATCCCCATACTGCGCCAGCCTCTTCCCCCTCCACGGGGGAGGATGCCCATAGGGCAGGTAGGGGTCGTTGGTTCGGGTAGGCTTTAATCATTTGACAAATCCGCTACCATCTTTCTATACTGCGCATAGACATGGCTGCGAGAAACATATCCTATGAGGTGATTCATATCGTCCATAACAGGCAACTGATGCGCATGATACTGATCGAATGCCTTTACGACATCTTCCATAGGATCACCAAGACGGAGTTGTGTTGGTGGGTCGCTCATCAGTTGAGAAACACGGAAATGATGATATAGCTCTGTACGGAAAACGATGTGACGGAGCTTGTTCATGTCAATCTCGCCAAGGAGATTGCCTGCACGGTCAAGGACAGGCAGAAGACTGCTACCAGACTTACTAAGGGAATGAACCAACTGCCCAAGTTCCATATCCTTATCCACGCTCACATAGTCTTTTTCTATGACACTATCAAGGCTCATAAGAGTAAGGACAGCACGGTCAGTATGGTGTGTGATAAGTTTACCCTCACGAGCCAAACGCATACCATAGATGCTATGAGGCTCGAAGATTAGAATTGTAAGATATGAACTTACGGAAGTAATCATCAGCGGCATGAAGAGATCATAGCCGGCTGTGAGTTCGGCGATGAGGAAGATACCCGTAAGAGGAGCGTGCATAACGCCTGACATCACACCTGCCATTCCAAGCAAGGCTGCATTCTTCTCTGGGAAATAGACCCCCATATCATACATATTCCAGATGCGTGCAAAGAAAAACCCTGCAAAGGCTCCGATGAAGAGTGAAGGCGCGAAGGTACCACCACAACCACCACCACCATTTGTGGATGCAGTTGCAAAGGACTTCGTGAGGATAATCATTCCAATATAGATGATAAGCCAATGCTCATGACCATAGAACAGGGAACCATTCATCACCTTGTCCCAATCGGCCTGCGTTCTTCCGTCGAGAAGAATATTGATATCCTTGTAACCCTCACCATAAAGTGAAGGGAAAAGGAAGATGAGGGTGCTAAGAATGATACCTCCAAGGGCAAGCTTTGCGTAGCTGTGATTCTTCAGTTTTCCGAAGATATTCTCACAGAATGTCATGGAACGGATAAAGTAGAGGGCTACGAGTCCACAGAACACGCCTAAGAGGATATTGCTTGGAACACGCTCCACTACCCAAGGGCTGTCGAGAGTGAAGGTGAAGAGCTGGTCATTGCCTATGAAGATATAGGTGAAACAGGTTGCCGTTACAGATGCGATGAGGATTGGGGAGATGCTCGCCATAGTGAGGTCAATCATCAGAACCTCGATGGTGAAGACGAGTCCAGCTATCGGGGCCTTGAAGATTCCTGCAATAGCCGCAGCAGCTCCGCAGCCCACGAGCAGCATCAACGTCTTGTTGTTGAGTCGGAAGAGCTGTCCGAGATTACTTGCGATACTCGAACCTGTGAGTACGATAGGAGCCTCGGCACCTACGGAACCACCGAATCCAATGGTTATGGCAGAGGCGAAGACTGACGACCAACAGTTATGCCTCTTGAGTCGGCTCTGCTTGGTACTTATGGCATAGAGGATTCGGGTGATACCATGCGAAATGTTATCTCTCACCACATATTTCACAAAGAGCGAAGTTAGCCAGATACCGACGATAGGGAATACAAGATAAAGCCAGTTGAATGACTTCATATTGAACTCCGAGGTAAGCAGATGCTGTATGAAGTGGATGGCAGAATGAAGTATGAATGCTGCAATGGCCGCAAGCATACCCACAAAGAATGCAAGAACAAGCGTAAACTGCCTGTCCGATACGTTCTTCACTCTCCATTCTATAATTTGATCAATTTTCACCCTTTTTCTCTGGATTATCTGGAATTTCTGGAAATTCTAGTTTTTTCTTGGGATTTTAATTCCTTATCACCGTAACCTCACCATTGCTTGCAAGCTTGATGATACTTGAAGGCACATGAGGCTCATGCTCGTTTCTACGTGACTTGCAGACATAATCCACAGCCTCAAGGAGTTCTGGGGCAATGTCACGATAGTTCTGTGCAGCAGGTTCGCCACTTATATTCGCACTTGTAGAAACGATAGGCTTCTGCATACGATAGCAGAGTTCCTTGGAGAATGCCTCCTTTGTGATGCGCATAGCAATGCTACCGTCCTCTGCCACAAGGTTATTGGCAAGTCCGCTGGCATTATCAAGGATAACAGTCGTTGGCTTTGTTGCGATATTGAGAAGATCCCAAGCCACATCAGGCACATTACGGATATAACGTGAGATACGCTTGTCAGAGTCGATAAGACATATCAACGCCTTTGAGTCATCACGTTTCTTTATCTCATACACCCTCTTCACAGCCTCTGCATTAGTAGCATCGCATCCGATACCCCATACGGTATCTGTTGGGTAGAGGATAACACCACCTTGCTTCATCACACGAACAGCCTCAGCGATATCGGCAGCCCAGCCGTCTTTGAGAACAGGAGCGCCAGCGGCCTCTTCCCCCGCCCTCCCCCGTAGGGAGGAAGTTGTATTGCGCAAAGAAGCACCCTTTTTATTTTTTGAATCCTTGAATTTATCGTTATTGTATGCCATATCTTTTTATTCTTTTATTAGTTGCTTTACTTTTTGCTATTTTTTCTCTGAACACCTTTCGCACTCCGGCTCCATCCCTACGGGGGAGGGCGGGGGGAGAGGCCGTGTCGCCCTTTACGTATTCAACTTCGTCAGCATCCAGGCGCCAGATCTCTTCTGGAAAGTGAGCTCTGACTCCATACCGTTAGCAATACCTCGTATCACGAAGATTCTTGTGTTCGAAGGTTGGTACGGCTCACTACCATAATGGATGTTATAAAGCGTTCCTGAAGGCATCCAAGGCAAGAACATAGGCACTTGCTCATCCATAAGTTCGCCTGTCATGCGAGAGAAGTCATCCTCAGGATCTGGACCAGAAAAACTAACCGATTCTGCAATAGATATCGACTGAAAGGTAGAATCCTTGACAAACATATTATAGAATTTCAGGAAAGCCGCATCCTCGTGCTTTGCAAGTGGCATAATCTTCACGCCCTGCATCTTCCATAAACCGAACACGCGATTAAAAATCCATCTCTCAACCCGTTTCTTTGCAAATGATATCTTTTCCACATACACGCTACCGATGGCTGTATCCTTAACCACATCCAACTGACGTGCACTATTGAAGACGAGTGTATAGTAGCCTTGACGCATGAAGAAATGCTCCATTCCCCATTTTGCCTTCTCCACCTTCTCTACCTTACCGTATTTTTCCACAGTAACAGGATAGTCGGTGCGCTCACTCTGAAGACGACGATTGGCTGCAAAGTTGAAGATAAAATCATCAAACAGTTCATCAGCAGCCTCCGGCATAGGTTCATCTTCTATCAACGCTTCCATCGAGTCTGTACCAAGCGTATCAACAAGCATAGAATCTACACTTACGGATTCTTCAGGCGTCGTCTTCTTCTCAGTACAGCCTGTACCAATGAAGAGCATCGCCAATGACGCAAAAAAGACTACAAAAACAATTTTTCTCATCAAATTTACACAATTTTCGGTGCAAATGTACACATTTATTTTTATTTTATCCTTATTTTCCAAGAAAAATATTAATTTTGCACGCAAATTTGATTTAGGTGGGT
>CAMKEM010000119.1 GCA_946411565.1 uncultured Prevotellaceae bacterium
CACCCAACAGAGCATATCCAGACGGGGGTACTATGTCTGAAATGAGATACGCTAACACAAAAATCCTTATTGTTACCTGTTACCTGTTACTGCAGGGGTAGAAACGCTGTCGTGCCTTCGTTGTGCCTCCGCTCTGCCTCCGTTGTGCCTCCGCTCTGCCTCCCTTCTACCTCCCATGTAAGTCCTATGTAACTCCCATTTTTCTCCCATTCTAAGGAACGGACTTGGAACGAACCTGAAACGAACCTGAAACGGATTTGGAACGGAGGTACAACGGATCTGCATCAAAAGGAAAACCAGAGCATTTTTCGCATCTTTACATCGTTTTTCAAGCATACAAAATAAGGAGAATCACCCCTAAATTAATGCTTGTTGTTATGTTATTGAGACTGTTAGCTGCCTATATTTTGTGCATAACAGCCTCATTATCTTTATTTTAGGTGATTTTAGCAAACAAGCGAATTCACGACCAGTAACAAGTAACAGGTAACAATAAGGATTTTTTGTGCGCCCAAATTTTACGGAATCTTTCTAAGGAGTTTATATACCTTATTATATATAGAAATAATAAAATAGGCAGCAGCACTACACTAAATTTCTTATTGTTACCCGTTACCTGTTACTGCCAGCGTCTCTGGGAAATATGTCGGTATGTGAGAAAGTTAACGGGCTGAAATTTCAGCTAGTTGAATATCATGAAATATGTGGGGCGAAATTTCGGCTGACATCATTCCCAATTTGGGAATCTGCTTTATTTAGTGAAATCTGGTAAAACCAGTACCCTGATTCAGGGTAGTGGTTTTGTTATATCTCTGTGCCAAGGACGCCCTAAAACAGGGCTCCCTCTATTTACTCGGAACACAACTTCTGTCTATGAATGGCTTACGCTCGTGATTGTAGAGGGCTGAAAGACCGACATCTAAAGAGGGCGCTCCTCCAGAGCTTCTTGTCGATTTTCATCAAGATTTTAATCTCGGATTATCTTTAGATTTCTGAGCGAGGCACGAGCGAAACAAAGAAGAATATTCCTCCCGATATTTTATATATCTGGTGCAGTGAATTTGATAGGGCTCTTGACTTTTACTACCAATGCAGGAGGATCCATTGGTGGGTATTCATAGATACTGTCGTCTGGATGTGGGTATTCCATTGATTCGCAGCTATCCTTCAAATCATATAAGAGAAGAGAGCGTTTTTCCAGTTGTCTGTTTGCATCTATGAATGTGCTGCTATTGTAAATAGCCTTCAGTTTCTCTTGGTCGTAGAAAGCATCATCCTCTGATGAAACAAAGACTATTTTGCCGTTAAGGTCAATATACTTGTGTGGATAGTTTCTTCTTACTATGAACTCTCCTTCTCCAAAAAGGAAATCGTATGCTTCTTGAATACAGAACAACTCATTGAATTGGTCGCGACATCCTATACAGTTATAATTATGTGCTCCTTTCTTCATTTTGTAGAACTGCATGCTATAGAGAACGAATGTCTTGCATGAATCTTGTTTGTCAACAAAGGCTTTTATCTCACGCAACAAACTTTTCTTTATGTGCGTGGAGTCAATCTCTTCCATCGGAGCAGGTAATGCGTGCTGCTTCTCTTCCTTGTTATTGCATGATGCGAGAAGGAAAAGGATGAAAATTGATGTGGAAAGGAAAATATTTAGTTTCATAAGTAATGGCGTTTATTTGATTGGTTCTTTACTCTTCAATTCTGAAATACTTCATTATCGCCTTGAAATTGTCTTGTGCGGTAAGGCACGTATCTCGTAGGAACTCTGGGATGTTAGGCCATTGCTGTAAACCACGATAATAGAAACGACGCAGTTCCTCGGTTATGATGAATGGAACTATGCTGTTGGCAAGGCATTCCTTGAACATTATAAGTCGTCCGACTCTGCCGTTTCCGTCTTGGAATGGGTGTATGCTCTCAAATCTCTGGTGGAAATTGAGAATGTCATCAAAGGTTTTGGTCTTTTTGCCGTTGTATTCCTTTAGCAGGGCATTCATTTCCTTATGTACGTTCTCTGGCAGACATGTTTCCATACCGCCCACTTCATTAGGCATTAGCTTGTATTCTCCCACACGGAACCATTCCTTTTGCGAGTCTTGAGTGCCTGATTTAAGCATTTGGTGTAGTTCCTTGATATAGCTTTCTGTAAGCATATCAGTTGCGTGATCTATGATACTGTCGATGCAGCGAAAATGGTTTACGGTTTCTACGATATCATCAACTCTCACACTTTCGTCTGTGATCCCGATTGTGTTGGTCTCGAAAATATGACGGGTTTGGTCGTGAGTCAGTTTACTGCCCTCCATGTGGTTGGAGTTATAGGTTAGATCCACTTGCGTACGATGATATATACCGCCTTTCATGTGCATTTCCTTCTGTTCGCGTAGCATCTTCAGCAAGGGCATAATTTTCTTGTCAGAGGATGTTTTTATTACGACCACATCCTCTGGGATATTCCATGTCTTTCCTGTAAGAAAGGCACCTTCGAGTTTACCTTTGCTGCAATAGTTTCGCACGGTTCGTTCACTTAGACCATGCAGAAATGCGTATTCGCTAACGGATATATACTTCATTATCGGCAAGCTTTTATGCTTTATTTGGGTGCAAAAGTAGTAAAATTTTCCGATACCGGCAAGTTTTTATGAAAAATCAAGGGGAAATTCGCAAAATAAACACAAGATAAGAAGCGAAAGTCGAAAATCACTCTCGGTAACAAGTAACAGGTAACAATAAGGAAATTAGTGTACTTGTTTTTCTTCATAAATTTAAAGTTGACATTTCATCAAACGCAAAGACGCAAAGGTACAAAGAAAAAACTCTGCGCCTTTGCGTCTCTGCGTTTTATTAAATCAAGAAAGTTAAGATCTAACTATAAACATACACATCCTATGAAACCTTGTTGAGCTTCTTGATGATAGAGAAGATGAACAAAGCGGCAACGATGCAGATTACCATCAGAGTTCCCCAGACGATGGTGAGGTCCTTACCCCAAAGGTAGCCTGGAATCTGAACAAGGAAGTTGCCGATGGCTGTTGATACGAACCAGCCACCCATCATCATGCCCTTATACTTTGGAGGTGCTACCTTCGTTACGAATGAGATGCCGATAGGAGAGAGAAGCAACTCTGCAAAGGTGAGAACGAGGTAGGTCTCGATGAGGAGATTTGGCGATACGTCTGCCATGTGGAGGTTAGAACCGTCGGCTGCATATTCAGGCAATGGAAGACCGATAGAGCCAATGGTCATAAGGAGATAGGCTGCAGCAGCTACGAGCATACCCAAGCCAATCTTTACAGGTGCCTTTGGCTCAAGTCCCTTCTTGCCAAGCCATGAGAAGATGGCAATGCTTACTGGGGTGAGCATTACAACAAAGCAAGCATTGAACTGCTGGAAAATTGGGGCATCAACCTTTACACCCTCGGCTGGGAGCTGTGTGTAGTTCCAGAAGAGATATGCCAAAGGAAGCAGTACGAGAGCTGCACCGATTCCCTTCTCCTTGCCTGTCTTGCCCTGGAAAACTGAGAACAAGCCGAACACGATGAATATGCCTGCTACGAGGTTGGTTACATCGAACTGCATTGCCTCAAGACCAGTAGATGTTGTTGCGGTATAGTCGCGAGCAAAGAAGGTGAGGGTGAGTCCGTTCTGGTGGAATGCCATCCAGAAGAAGATTACAACGGCGAATACGAGGCATAGGCAGATGATACGCTCCTTTGTCTCGGCTGGTGATAGTTCCTCGGCTGTATTCTCATTTCCCTTACCACTTTCTGCTTTACCCTTTGTGGTGATAACCTGACGGTAAGTAGGTCTGCCAAGATAGAAAATAGCGATAGAGACGATAAGGGATGCACAAGCCACGCCGAATGCGTAGTGGTATGATTCAGCCACACTTACACCGAGGCTATTCTGTGCCCATTCCATAATCTTGATGGCTGCTGTTGGTGCGAACATAGCACCGATATTGATAGCCATATAGAAGAGGGAGAAGCCTGCATCGCGCTTTGCAGAATAGGTCGCCTCATTGTATAAATCGCCCACCATTACCTGTAGGTTTCCCTTGAAAAGGCCTGTTCCGATGCTGACAAGGGCAAGTGCACCTGCCATAGCGATGATAGCCACAGAGTTGCTTCCGAGAGGGAGGGCCAGGAGCACATATCCTGCGAACATAATGAATATGCCCACGGTTACGAGCTTGCTGTAGCCTACCTTATCAGCAAGGGCACCACCGAAGAGTGGCAGGAAATACACGAGCATGAGGAAACTCGAAAAGATTGTACTTGTAAGTTTCTCATCGAAGCCGAAGTTGGCTTGCAAGAAGAGTGTGAACACGGCAAGCATGGTATAGTAACCGAATCGCTCACCTGTGTTGGCTAATGCCAAGGTCCACAGACCTTTAGGTTGTCCTTCAAACATAGTTAGTTAAATTGCGGCCCCTCACCTGCCCTGTGGGCATCCTCTCCCCAGAGGGCGAGGAGGAAGTTAGTATCTTCAATCATGGGAAGATGAAAGGCAAGGATTTTAAATTATTAAATATTATTTGTTAATTATTTTCTACGATAAAAAGGTAACTCATCCCTCGCCCTTAGGGGAGAGAGTGTCACGTAGTGACGGGTGAGGGGCCTTTTACTTCACATTCGGCTTCTGCAATCCGTAGCCGTTCTTCTTGTCAAGGGCAATGAGCATCACGGAGATGATGATTGCGAAGACACCGAATCCTGCAAAGATTGCCATTGACTCTGTATAGTCGATGAATCCTGACGCATCAGTGTTCTTGTCGTTTACTTTGCCTATCCACATTGGAACCATTGACAGACCAATGTTCTGGATATAGAAGATAAGGGCGTAGGCTGTGCCGAGAAGCTTCATCGGGATAATCTTTGGAACACTTGGCCACATAGCAGAAGGAACCAATCCGAAGGCTATACCGAGAATAATCATTACTACGATGGCAATGAGCCAGTTGTCGATTGGTAACGCAAAGGTAACGTGAACCACGGTAAGGAGAATGCTTCCTGCAAGCATGAGGGTTGCACCCTTGCCGTATTTGTCGTATATGCTTCCGAAGAATGGTGTAAGGAAGATAGTGCCGAATGGGAGCATGGCAGGGATGAGTCCTGCAAGCTCTTGGTCAATGCCATACTTGAACACCATTAGCTTTGTGGCGAACTTCAGGAATGGGAACACTCCTGCATAGAACATAAGGCAGAGGAATGTGATGCACCAGAAACCTGGGTTCTGGAAGAGAATCTTCATATCGCTGAATTTGAAGCCTTCCTCAGATTCTGAAGCCTCTGCTGCTGATGCTGCGTCTTCCTTCTTATCCATTACATTATATACAATGAATGAGATGAGACCGATGCAGAGACATGCAGCTCCTAAACCGACAGATGCACTTACATCACCCATTTTCTTTGCGATAGGCAGGGATGCACCAAGAGCAAGGGCTGTACCGATACGTGCAAGTGCCACCTGTAAGCCCATTGCGAGGGCAAGCTCATGACCAGAGAACCACTTCACGATAATCTTTGACACGGTGATACCAGCTATCTCGCAGCCTACTCCGAAGATGGCAAAGCCGAGACCTGCGTATGCTACCTGTGCCTGTACATCGTCACCGAAAGGTACCCAGATAGTTGCACCTCCGAAGTCAGTTGAGACAGCCCACCACTTGATTATTGCACCACCAAGCATGAGGATGGTGGAGGTGAGACCTGTGAATCGGATTCCGAACTTATCGAGGATGATACCACCGAAGAAGAGTAGCAGAAGCCATACGTTCATAAGACCGTAGGCACCAGAGAACCATCCGTATTCACTTGATGTCCAACCAAGACCAAGACCGTCCTCAGAGCCTCGTGCGGCTGTGAGAAGTGGTTCGAGTGGTGACATTACGTCTGTAAAGAAATAACCGAACATCATCGTTACTGATACGATGGTGAGGGCTGTCCAGCGTGCTGCTGGGGAGTTGCTGAGTTTGTTCATATATAAAGACCCCTAACCCCGTCCCTTCCCCCGTGATGGGGAAGGGGGAAGGAAGGCGATGGGGGATTGCTAATTATCAATTATCAATTTTCAATTATCAATTAGTGGGCTATAGCCACTTCTTAAGCCATTCAAAGAATGTGCGTTGCCAAAGAATTCCGTTCTGTGGCTTGAGAACCCAGTGATTCTCATCAGGGAAGATAAGAAGCTCTGCTGGGATGCCTCTCATACGTGCTGCATTGAATGCTCCGAAACCCTGATTGGCATTGATGCGGTAGTCCTTCTCACCGTGGATGCAGAGGATAGGAGTGTCCCACTTATCCACGAAACGGTGTGGAGAGTTCTCGTATGTCTTCTTTGCACGTGCAGTTGCGTCCTTGTTCCAATAGGCATCATCATACTCCCAGTTAGAGAACCATGCCTCTTCTGTGTCGGTGTACATAGACTCAAGGTTGAAAGCACCATCGTGAGAGATGAATGCCTTGAAACGCTTGTTGTGGTGGCTGGCAAGATAATAAACGGAGAAACCTCCGAAACTTGCACCTACGCATCCGAGCTTATCCTTATCAACGTATGGCAATGTGCAGGCATCATCAATAGCAGAGAGATAATCGTCCATACATTGACCTGTCCAATCACCAGAAACCTTCTCGTTCCATTCGCTTCCGAAGCCTGGCAGACCGCGACGGTTTGGTGCTACGATTACATATCCATTTGCTGCCATTATCTGGAAGTTCCAGCGATAAGACCAGAACTGAGATACTGGACTCTGAGGGCCACCCTCACAGAAAAGTAGGGTAGGGTATTTCTTGTTAGGGTCGAAGTTTGATGGCAGGATAATCCATACAAGTTCTTCCTTGCCGTCGGTTGTCTTTACCCAACGCTGTTCAGTCTTACCCAGTGAGAGCTTTGAAAGAATGTGCTCGTTCTCCTTTGTGAGCTGTGCCACAGTTGCAAGTTTTGCTGAGAGGGTGAGAGATTTTTCTCCCTTCTTCTTTACTGCCTTTGGAGGAGTTACGAGGTAGATATCATCAGGAGCAGAGAAAGAATGACGGGTAGCGATGAGGCTGCCTTTCTTGTCGCC
>CAMKEM010000120.1 GCA_946411565.1 uncultured Prevotellaceae bacterium
CTACTTGGGAATGGTTGAACAAAAAGGCTGATGAGTTCAAGCAATCGGGCTGCAAGTACCTGATTCTTGACTTGCGTGGCAATGGTGGAGGTGGCGACCATTTTAGTATGCTGTTTACTGCATTTTTTGGCTCGACTGGTTTGAAACAAGTGGAACATTCTTATATTCGAAACAGCTTTGAGAACAGAAAAGTATTGAAGATGTGGTGTGAAGAGATGGATAATGTGTCCCATATTAAATCTGTCTATGATGAAGCCCTTAGAGCCGAAGAGGGTAGCCTCATCACATGGTCCCAGTTGGAAGCTGGAACAGATAGGTATGAACCATTGGTACGCAAGGGAGCCATCATTGTTGATAACCAGAGTGCCAGTGCAGGCGAGACTCCTGTCGGGTTCGTGCGTAGCCATAATGGTTGTCGTGCAAAGGTCTATGGTAAGGAGCGAACGATGGGTTGTGAGCAGTCGGGCAACTGTATCCCTATCCGTCTGCCCCACAGCAATATAGAATTGAATTGTCCGATGACAGTCCCTGATTCTTTCGAGGAGGCTTGCAAGGAACGTAATCCTGGTCATAAACTCGATGTTATCATCCCATTGCCATACCCAGAGCAACTCACGGACAATATCGACTCTTGGGTGTTGTGGGTAGCGAAGAAGATGAGGTAAATTATTATGCAGAATAATACAAATCTATTCAAAAGACAGGGTGAATCTGCACCAAAAGAATTGGTGGCAGATAGGATGGTGGCTTGGTATCCGAAATCAAATGAAAGGATTAAGGTGCTCATACAAAAGGTGCCCCTTACGAGTCAAGTCATGTTTGACTATAAACAACAAAAGGGCATCTCAAAAGACTGGAAGTGTTGGGCTTTGGAAATGCTTGAGAATGGAATGGAAACGCCTGGCATTGTTCAATTTGCAGGTGAGGACTTGAATATGAACATCTTTGAGTTCAATTCACTTGTCTGTACTATTTCCCAAGAGTTAGGGATTGATCTTTCAAATGATGATGCATATTATCAGTATGCTTTAGGCATAGCCCATCAGGTAGTCAATGGAGAAATATCTTCAGAAAAAGGATTTAAGATACTTTATCAAGCTGCAATTGATACCAATTACCATGAAGCTTTCAGGAACGTCTATTATCTTGAAGATGATGCAGAACTTTTACGTGATGGCTTTTACTGCATGTATGGTGATGGAAGTATGCGAAAAGAAAACATAGAGGAGTGGATGTATCAATATTTCGAGAAACTCATCAAGATTAACGAATGAGTTTCTCGAAAAAAGTGAATCCCTTTCACCTTCGTTGTAAGTCCCATGTAAGTCCTATGTAACTCCCATTCCCAATAAGAGCAACATAAGAGCAACATAAGAGTAACATAAGATTAGCATAAGAACTACATAAGAGTTAAAGCGAAGGTTTTACTTCCGCTTAAACTGCATAGTGGAAGGGAGTTTAACCCATTTGCGGTTGCGGGCAATCTTGATGGTAGAACCTACATTCTGCTTGAGAGTATAGACGCTATCCTTTGGGTTGTAGGATAGGGTAGCGGTGAGATCCTCAGAACCATAGTCGTTGATGATTTCGAGATTTGCGGTGTGCTTCTTCTCGTTAACCTCAGAAGAAGTGATGATCCAACAGCGGGAATCATCGTCGCTACGCAGAAAACCGCCGATTTCACCGAATATCTCCTGCCCAGGAATCTTTATGTCGTTATCATAGAGATTGATACGCATATATACTTTATACTCCTTATTGTATATGTATGCCTTGAAAGGAGCATCGCTCTGGGAATATGCAGAAAAACATATAAGAGAGAGTAATATGGAGAGAATTGTACTTTTCATCGCTTTTTTTGCTTGAAATTGTTTGATTCACCTGCAAAGGTACACAATATAAATCAATTATTCTGTCTTTTTTGATTAAAAAATTAACGAGAATGATTTTTTTTCGATTTTTTTACATTATCTTTGCAAATAGATAGGAAAGATATATCTAACTATTAGAGAGTTATAGAGTATAGAGTATGCTCTACTTTATGTTAATTTAATTATGGATACAATGATTACACCAGATTATATATTCGAAAGCAGTTGGGAGGTATGCAACAAAGTAGGAGGTATCTACGCTGTACTTTCCACAAGGGCTAAGACTTTGCAGGATGCTATGCCTGACAAACTCATCTTCATCGGCCCTGATTGCTGGAATGAGAAGGGTAGTCCATATTTCGTGGAGGATAACAGTTTGTTTGCCGATTGGCACAAGCAGGCAGCAGAGAGAGGTCTTAATGTAAAAATAGGTCGCTGGAATATTCCAGGCAAACCAATTTCCATACTCGTTGATTTCAAGCCTTTTTATGCAGAAAAGGATCGTATCTATGGTCTGTGCTGGGAGGATTTCCAAGTAGATTCGCTTCATGGATATGGTGACTACGACGAGGCAAGTATGTTCTCATACGCTGCTGCAAAGGTAGTGGAGAATTTCTATCAGTTCTTTAAGCTCGAATCGAAGAACGTTATCTATCACGGAAATGAGTGGATGACAGGTATGGGACTTCTCTACATAAAGAAGCATTGTCCTAAGATTGGCACAATATTCACAACTCATGCCACCTCAATAGGCCGTTCCATCGCAGGTAATAACAAACCTCTGTATGATTATCTCTGGGCTTATAACGGAGATCAGATGGCAGAGGAACTCAATATGCAGTCGAAGCACTCAATAGAGAAGCAGACGGCTATGAATGTTGATTGTTTCACTACGGTTAGCGAGATTACTGCACAGGAGTGCAAGGAACTTATTGGCAGACCTGTTGATGTTGTTCTCCCTAATGGCTTTGAGAATGACTTCGTGCCAAAGGCTGCTACCTTCACCAAGAAGCGCAAGGAAGCAAGACAGATTTTGCTTCGACTTGCTAACTGCTTGACAGGTTGTCAGTTTGATGATGATACTTTAATCATTGGTACAAGTGGCAGATATGAGTTCCGCAACAAGGGTATTGATGTGTTCGTAGAGTCTATGAACCGCCTTAATAGGGATTCACGCTTAGGCAAGAATGTAGTTGCATTCGTTCAGGTTCCAGCATGGGTAGGTAATGCTCGTGAGGATCTTAAGGAACGCTATGATAGCGGACAGACATTCGATACTGCGCTTGATGTTCCTATGGTTTCGCATTGGCTTCACAACATGGATCAGGACAATGTACTCAGTATGATGAAGTACAACGATATGTGGAACCGTAAGGAGGACAAGGTGAAGCTCATCTTCCTTCCTTGCTACCTCACAGGTAATGATGGCATAATCAATAAGCCTTATTACGACCTCATCATCGGTATTGATCTTAGCATCTATCCTTCATACTACGAGCCTTGGGGCTATACTCCGCTTGAGTCTGTTGCATTCAAGGTACCATGTATCACAACCGACCTTGCAGGCTTCGGACTCTGGGCAAACTCTGAAAAGGGAGCTTACAGCGAGATTGAGGACGGCGTTAAGACAATCCATCGTACTGACTACAACTATTCAGAGGTGGCTGATGTCATCAAGGATACTGTTGCCAAGTTTAGTAATATGACTGAGGCTCAGGTAAAGAAGGCTCGCTCAAATGCCGATAAACTTTCGAAGAAAGCTCTCTGGAGTGAGTTCATCAAGTACTATTGGCAGGCGTATGATTTTGCGCTGAAGTCGAAGCAATAAGTGAAAAGTGAATAGTGAATAATTTAAGTTGGTATTGCATATTGAGGGTGTTGATCGCCTTTTGACAATAAAAGTTTAATTAAAATTTTCACTCTTCGTTCTTGACTCTTAACTTTTATATAATTAGCAATTCGTGATTAGTAATTAAAATATACCATTATGAAAATCAAAGCAGATTATGCAAACTCTCCTGTATGGAAAGAGTTTAATGTGAAATCAACCCTCCCAGAGGAGTTGCAGTGTCTCGATGAGCTCGCTCACAACATGTGGTGGGTTTGGAACTATGATGCACGCGAAATGTGGCGTAGCCTCGATGAAGATCTCTACGAGCAGGTTGCCCACAATCCAGTAATGCTTCTCGACCGTCTTTCTTACGAGCGTAAGCAGGAGATCGTGAAAGATAAGGCTATTATGAAGAACGTGAAGGCGGTTTATGATCACTTCCGCGCTTACATGGATGTAAAACCAAATGAAAACCGTCCATCCGTTGCTTACTTCTCTATGGAGTTCGGTATTCATAACTCTCTGAAGATATATTCTGGTGGTCTCGGTATGCTTGCTGGTGACTACATCAAGGAGGCTTCTGACTCTAACGTTGATATGTGCGGTATCGGTTTCCTTTACCGTTTTGGATACTTCAAGCAGACTCTCTCTATGGATGGTCAGCAGATTGCGAACTATGATGCTCAGAACTTCACCTCACTTCCTATTACCCGTACTCTCGATGAGGACGGCAATCAGGTGGTTGTTGATGTTCCTTACATGAACTATATGGTTCATGCCCTCGTATGGCAGGCTAACGTAGGTCGTGTGAAGCTCTATCTTCTCGATACAGATAACGAGATGAACTCTGAGTACGACCGTCCTATCACTCATGCCCTCTATGGTGGCGACTGGGAGAACCGTCTCAAGCAGGAGATTCTTCTCGGTATCGGTGGTATCCTCATGCTGAAGAAACTTGGCATCACAAAGCAGGTTTACCATTGCAACGAGGGACACGCAGCTCTCTGTAACCTCCAGCGTCTTGTTGACTACATCAAGGAAGGGCTCACATTCCAGCAGGCTCTTGAGGTAGTTCGTGCTTCTTCTCTCTACACAGTACATACTCCAGTACCAGCAGGTCACGACTACTTCGACAAGGACCTCTTCGGTAAGTATATGGGTGGCTATCCTCAGATGCTCGGTATTTCTTGGAATGAGTTCATCGGTATGGGCCGTATTAACCCAGATGATGACAACGAGCGTTTCTGTATGTCAACATTCGCTTGTAACACCTGTCAGGAGGTAAACGGTGTATCTATGCTCCACGGTTGGGTATCTCAGAAGATGTTCGCTCCTATCTGGAACGGCTACTTCCCAGAGGAAACTCACGTTGGCTATGTAACAAACGGTGTTCACTTCCCATCTTGGTGCGCTACCGAGTGGCGTAAGATCTATGACAAGTACCTCAAGAAGGGCTTCTATAACGACCAGTCAAACGAATCTCTCTGGCATGGCATCTATGATTGTCCTGATGCAGAGATCTGGGAGACACGTATGGCTCTGAAGGAAAAGCTCGTGAAGTACATCCGTGAGAAGTTCGCAGAGAACTGGCTCAAGAACCAGGGCGACCCGACTCGTGTACTGTCACTTCTCGACCGTATCACTCCTAATGCGCTGATGATTGGCTTCTGCCGTCGTTTCGCTACTTACAAGCGTGCTCACCTTCTCTTCACAGACCTTGAGCGTCTTGCTAAGATAGTAAACAACCCAGAGCGTCCAGTGCTCTTCTTCTTCTCAGGTAAGGCTCACCCAGCTGATGGTGCAGGTCAGGGCTTGATCAAGCGTATCTACGAGATCAGCCAGCGTCCAGAGTTCCTCGGTAAGATCATCTTCCTTGAGGACTATGACTTCCAGCTTGCTCGTCGTCTTGTTTCTGGTGTTGATATCTGGATGAACACTCCTACACGTCCACTTGAGGCTTCTGGTACATCAGGTGAGAAGGCTGAGATGAATGGTGTAGTAAACCTCTCTGTCCTTGATGGATGGTGGGTTGAGGGCTATCGTCCAGGTGCTGGTTGGGCACTCAAGCAGGAGCGCACATACGAGAACATGGGCTATCAGGATCAGCTCGACGCAGCTACTATCTATGGTATGCTCGAGAACGAGATCACTCCAATGTATTATAACAAGAATGAGCAGGGCTTCTCTGAGGACTGGATCAGGGTTATCAAGAACTCTATCGCAACCATCGCTCCTCACTACACTATGAAACGTCAGCTTGACGACTACTATGCTAAGTTCTACATCAAGCTCGCTGAGCGTTCAGCAATGATCAATGCCAACGGTTATCAGGAGGCTAAGGATATTGCTCAGTGGAAGGAGACCGTAGCAGAGCGTTGGGATAGCATCAAGGTTGTTACTTCTGATACTTCTGTCATCACTAATGGTGCTGAGACTGGTAAGTCTTACAAGATTCAGTATGTCATAGATGAGCAGGGGCTCACAGATGCCGTAGGCCTTGAGCTTGTTACGCTGAAGAACGATCAGGATGCTTCCGACCGCCGTGTAATGCGTGTTGTTCCATTCGAGCTTATCAAGACAGATGGTAACCTCTACACATTCGAGTGTAACTTTGAGGTGAACCATGCAGGTAGCTTCAAGACAGCAGTACGTATGTTCCCAAAGAACAACAAACTGCCACATCGTCAGGACTTCTGCTACGTTAAGTGGCTTGACTAATTCGTTCGATTTTATTAGTTTTATGTCTCATATATGTATGGCTCGTTGCTCCTTTCGGGGAGTAGCGAGCTTTTTTTATTCTCCACCTTCACACTCACTCCGCTATGAACCTGCTGATTATTCGCTTTAAATGCAATAGTATTTTATGATGAGGTGCTCCTCCTTTTGTTTTCTTTGCATAGTACACGTATTTGATAGGTGGTGCTTGCAGAACGCTGATAGAATGGGGGAGTAATGCGATGTTTGAGAGAATGAGTGATGTTTTTAGCAAAAAGTGATAGATTTGTGAGAAATGTGAAAAAAGTTTACGAAAAAATTTGGTGGTTTCAGAAAAAAGTTGTACCTTTGCATCGCATTTGACAAAAGAGGTTCGGCTAAGAACTTTTCAAGG
>CAMKEM010000121.1 GCA_946411565.1 uncultured Prevotellaceae bacterium
ATACGTTATAAACTAATTTCATTCGTTATTCTCAAATATTTTTTGTAACTTTGCACCATAAACAATAAAATAACAAAATCGATGGAAAAAATGATCAGATCTTTCGGTCGTACCGAACTCGCCCAGCGTTATTTCCCTGGGCTCACACCAGACGGTGCTTGGCACAAGCTACGCGCATGGCTGCACCTCAATCCGCGTCTCTCACATTTCTATGAGCTCCGCCGTCGCACGTTCACGCCAGCAGAGGTACAGCTTATCTACACGGAGTTGGGAGAGCCGTAGAAATAATCACTTCTCAGAAATTCTGAGAATCTTATTTCAGAGTAAGAGCCATTTGTCACTATGATAAGTGGCTCTAATTATATTATACACGAAACTAACTGACTATCAATATCTTACATGAATTTTGCCACTAATTAGGGTTCAAAGGTTCAAAGGTTCAAAAGGTTTTTTAAAAAGGGTTCAGAATAAGTATAAAATATTTTATAATAATATTATATATTATTATAATTACTTTTGACTACTTAATGACTCCAATCGATTTTGAGTTTTGAACCTTTGAACCTTTGAACCTTTTGCCATAAGTCCTTGAAGAAGTTGACTCCCTCCCCGGAGGAAGTTGACGCTTTTCCTGAAAATGTATTCTTCACTTTCCTTCGAAAAAATTTGGTGGAGTCGTTTTTTCAATTACCTTTGCGAAAATAACTAAAAAACTTAGATTATAGATGAATAAACATTGGGTAGCAAAACCTCTCCATGTCTTTGAAAACAATGTGTGGTTTGATTTCGGAAAGCCAGCGATGGGTATAAAGCTGATAAAATTCCTCAGTAATCATTTGATACTAATTAGTGACACAATTAACCTTGATTGTGCATCAAAACCTGTTATTTCCACTTTCGCACAAGCGGAAGAGGCAACTACAAAGTGGTATTATTCTGGAAACTGGATGAAGACCTTGTCTAATGATGAACAAAGGAACAAATGTATTCAGCATATTGATGATAAATCATATTATGAGGGCATTCAGATAAAGAAAATGGAAACAACGTGGTACATCTTCTTGCAAAATCCACTTGATTTCAAGGAGAAGTTGTATGTCTGGTGGATTCAAGTCAATGCCAAGAAAAGAGTTTGGGAAGAAGGTATTAAAAGACCACACACTTTTGAAGAGAGATTCCTTGTCGCCATTGAATCAAAGGTGAAGAATGAAAAAGGCGTATATATGCTTACAGATGAAATGAAGGAGCAAGCCTTGTCACTGGTAAGAGACTATTATGAAGAATGCAAAAAGACGGTATGGGGCTTGAAGATTGAAGTTGAACTTTCTGTTGATAAGAAATACATTGACCATGTTGTTTGTCCAGATGGTATAGTGCCTGGCATTACAGACCAAGGAGATCAATAACGGTGAGGGAGTTGTATTAAAAAAACGTATTGTTTTTATGAGTGATCTACAGTGGTTATTCTTAGGATTTTATGCTGTCATGTTCTTCATCGTAGCAGTTCCAATACTGTTACTGATTCTGTGGGGAATAAACAAATGGTTGCTGAAGGGAACGGCTACTTTCATTCGTTACATGTGGTAAAGCTTAGAAGATATGAAGAGGTCCTTCCCCATGATAATAATGTTAGCGGTTCTTTCGTTTACCGCTTGCAATAATAAAACACCGAAAAATATGTCTCTGGAGGTACAATCTGATTCTTCTGCTGTGGTAGTTTCAGACCATCCTATAACAGATAGATTATATGCAGAGCTTGATTCTTCAGAGGTCTATAATGACAACATTCTGTATGGTTATTGGTTCAAGCCACACGAAGCTTGTTACGTCAACATTTTCTTTCACAAGGATGACACCTATGAGTTCAAGTATTATGAGGTGGACAATAATGATAACATCATTGAGAAGCTGAAGAAGGGTAAATTCGCTTTTGATGGAAAGGTAATCACCTTAGAGTCCGATGAAGGGTGGAATGATTACTTCAACGGTGTCATGTACTACAAGCACAATGGCACTAATTTCTATCTCACGGATAAGGAAGAGGGATTGTATTTGGTAAAGGGTAGTGATTAAAGAAGACTGATATGCCCGTTGTCCGTAAGGCATGGGGGATAATCACAACATCATTGGATGCCCCTATCAAATTAGCAGCATCCTCCTTAACCTACATAGGCTTGAAATGCAAAGATAGCATGGATAGCCCATGCTTTTTATTTATTTCTTGATATTTCCATTAACTCATCTACGACAGCATCCATCAAGTATTTATAGATTTTATTGTCTTTGAGGTGTTTGGTAATTAAGAGCTCAATCAGCTCGGTATCATATTCTCCTAAATTATTATTTTCAAAGAAAATTTTTATTTCCAAGTAAACATCAGGACCGTAATCATCGAAGCTTATCACATTATAAAAACCATCTTTAAGCTCTTCATCTTTGGTAATAAGGTTTATCCTATCACCGTGTTGTTTTATCAACATCGATAAATCATCCTCGGTAAAGACATAAGCATCAGCTAACATCCTCTTTGGGGTGACTTTTGTCAAGTCCCAATCTGCATAATATGTCTCTAACCCTCTACGAACAACATACAGTTTATATGGCAAATGCCTCTTTATGTATTTCTCCATATTCTTATCTCTAATCACTGTTTATGGGCACAAAGATATGCATTATTTATGAAACATTGAAACAATATTTGAGAAATCTGGCTATATTGAATTGGATGGCGCTGTAAGAAACTCCAATAACCCATTGCTAAGAAGGGCTTGAAGTGTAAAGATAGCATGGATAACCCATGTTTTTTTTGTATTTCCACTTGCAATTATGGATTATTATGTTTAAATTTGCAGCTGATTAGAAAGTTAAGACAAAAGAGATATGAAGAGTTTTGTTTCCACAATAATATTGCTTACGTTAGTTACCTTTGTCGCTTGCAAAAATGGTGCGCAGAAAGAAATTTCTCATAAGGATAAGTCCGATTCCATTACTGTCATAACTGATGGACAGTATGCAGAGCTTGATTCAACTATAAAGAATAAAGTAATCATATATGACGAAGGGGATAGATTGATTTATCTTGCTATCGAATCTAACCAAGTATCTTGCTATACACAGCAAGGAAACGACTCTCCCAAGAAGGTGATATTTGGACACGTATATGGTAATGATGGCTTTCCCATTATGTACAGCTACAGATATGGGGACAATTTGTTCTTGGTGGGAGACTTTATCCCAAACAGCAATGGATGGACTGTCAGATTTCCCGTATATAAGTTAGATGCAAAGACCTTAAATATGTCATTCGCTGCTGATGGTGCAGCAATAAATTTTGGCAAGGACGGCTTCAAAATAGCTCAGTGCAGACTGACAAATCCTGATGCCGATTGTACGGCAAATGAGGTCTGGGTAATGCACAACTCTTACTATGATACCAATGGCAAGAAGATAAGGGAGGACAAATCGGAATATGATTTCAGAGCGATGGAGAAAGAATATGGTGATTCATTAGTTAATGCTCCCAGAACGAGCATTTAGTACATAACAAGCATAATGGCACTAATTTCTATCTCACGGATAAGTAAGAGGGATTGTATTTGGTAAAGGGTAGTGATTAAAAAAGACTGATATTATGTATTGCAAGTATTGTGGAAAAGAATTGCCTCAGTCCAAATTTTTTCTTAATTTTGTCGTTATTCGGAAAACTTTTACTACCTTTGCAACCAATCATGCATACGGCAATAAGCCGCTACAGGAAATTTAAAACTATAAAATGGATTTAAAACAAATCAAAACCATCCAACGAGAAGCACCTCTTGACCCTGAATTGAGAGATGAAACCACAGGTCATTTTAGCTTGATTGGGGGGGGTATTTTAAGAACATCCGAATCTCAATCTGAATACACACGCGACGATCATTCTTTTTACATAGGAGAGATAGTTAGAGGCACGTTTGTAAGGTTCGGCAAATGTGGCCATTACAAAAAGGTATATGCGCTTTTCGACCTCGATGATGGCCGAAAGACGAGAGTAGATATCAAGTATTTCAAGGAACTAGAAGGTCGCGAGGCGTTGTTTCAGCCTGGCGATAGAGTCACATTACAATCTTGTCTTTATTCCACCAAGCACGATCAGCCCTCATGGTTTATTATAGAAACGCCCCGTCGTCTGCACAATAAAAAACTGAAGATAACGTATCCGACACCGATTCAGCGAATGTTGCCAGATGACGATTGGCTGGAGTTTGATTCAATCCACCAACTCGGTGCCACAAAGAAAGGCGAGATCGTACAGTTCAAGAGTTATCATGGCAAACGTCGCTTCGCTATCGTTGAATTCGATGATGGCAGAGCGACGCGTGTCCATCGTGTAAGCTTCGAGGCGGGCAATTTCTCTATTGATGACTATCAGTTAGGTACCTGCCTGGTAGTCAAGAAAGTGGGCTTCATGCCTGACCGTAATACCACCAAGTGGATTGTCAAGAATCCACCCTATCATATTTAACAGAATCCAATCGACATGGCAGGATTTAGTGAAGATACAAGAGTGAAAATACCCGCTCTGACACATCTGACGAGGATAGGATATACCTACCGCTCACTCCACAGTCTGCATATAGACCCCCAGACAAATATTGATACAGATACATTTGCTCTGAAGCTGAAAGAGTTTAATCCGGATATTGCAGAGAGCGAGATAGAGCTTTTCATGGGTAAGTTACGACTGATGCTCAATAACGAGGACTTAGGTCGTGAGTTCTATGAGAAGATTCTTTTAAACAAGACATATAAAGTGATTGATTACGATATCCCCAATAACAATGTCTGGGAATGTGTCACTGAGATGCCTTGTGAGAATGGCGGTGAAAGCTTCCGCCCTGATATAACCCTTCTGATCAACGGATTGCCTCTGGTATTTATCGAAGTGAAGATGCCCAATAATCATGGCGGTATGCTGCAGGAGTATCATCGTATGAACGATACACGATTCCCAAATACCAAGTTCCGCCGATACCTGAACCTCACACAGCTGATGATCTTCAGCGACAACAAGCATTACGACTTTACGACGCAGGTGCCACTTCAGGGTGCCTTCTACGGCTGCCGAGCAGAGAAGCAGATGGTTTTTAATGTGTTCCGTGAAGAGGACAGCGATTTTATCCGCAATTTCCGTTATGCCCCGCTAAGCGAGGATGTCGAGGATTTCATTCTGAAGGATACCAACTATACGGTTATCAAGGCATCGCCCGAGTACAAGACCAATAAGGAATACGACACGCCCACGAATAGCATCCTGACGTCACTCTGTTCGCGTGAGCGACTGCTATATCTCCTCCGTTACGGCTTCGTCTATCTCGACTATATCGACACCGATACGCAGAAGCACGTACTTCAGAAACACGTCATGCGCTATCCGCAGCTCTTTGGCACACAGGCTATACGCCAGCGTTTGTCAGAGGGCGTGAAGAGTGGTATCATCTGGCATACGCAAGGATCGGGAAAAACCGCCCTCAGCTATTTCGCCACCCGGGTACTGACGGATTACTATAAGCGGCTGAACATTGTTCCGAAGTTCTATTTCTTCGTGGATCGCCTCGATCTGATGGAGCAGGCCACCAACGAGTTTTCGAATCGAGGCTTGAAGGTGATCAATGTTGAGACGCGCGACGAACTGATGGCGACGTTCACAACGACCACAGCCCAGCAGGGCAATACAGGACAGTCGGAAATCATCGTGGTGAACATCCAGAAGCTGAAGGACAGCGACGGGCGCGTGAACGTGCAGCAGTATGCCGTCAACATCCAGCGCATCTACTTCCTCGATGAGGCCCATCGTGACTATAATCCAAAGGGCTCTTTCCTGGCACGCCTCTTTGAAAGCGATCCCAAAGCTATTCGCCTGGCACTCACAGGAACCCCATTGATAGGCGAGGAGAACAAGAGCCGCGATGTGTTTGGCGACTATATCAGCACCTATTACTACAACCGCTCAATAGAGGACGGCTTTACGAAGAAGATACTGCGCGAGGACATAGAGACCTCCTACCGCCTGCGCCTGCAAGAGGTGTGGAACCATCTGGAAGAGACCATCAAGGTAAAGAAGGAGGACGTGAGGCGCGACAAGATACTGGAGAACGAACGCTATGTAGGCGCGTTGCTCGACTATATCATTGAGGATTTCAAGCGCTGGCGCATTCAGCAGGGCGACAAGACGCTGGCAGGCATGATTGTCTGCGAGACCAATCCACAAGCCCGTGAGATGTTCCGACAACTGCAAGAGCGTGGCGACTGCGGCGTGACGGCAGAGCTGATACTCCATGACTTCTATGACAAGGAGACACGCAAGGGTAT
>CAMKEM010000122.1 GCA_946411565.1 uncultured Prevotellaceae bacterium
AGTTAAAAACAGCTTGCTGTTTGCCATATAGCCAATTCGTCGAACTCACGTTAAATATTTTTTAGAAAGCAAATTAGGAGGACTCCGCGTAGCGCCTGAGCCTTGCGAAGAAATTAAATCAGTAAATTAAGGTCAATTAGACGAATTTCCTAAATTAATGTTAGTTCGATGAAAACCCTGAAAGGGTGATATAGCTTAGGATAGGGTGCAACCCTATCGCAATCGGGTTAATCCCCCCAAAAAGTCCTGTAAGGACGATATATTTTCATATCAATCGCATTATATGGAATTATGTCGCACCTACGGCGCTCTATAATGTGGTGGCATTATCGATGATAGGGTTACACCCTATCCTAAGCTATATCACCCTTTCATGGTTTTATGTAATTTTCTTTAACTTGCATTATTATAGATAGTAATTCGTCTAATCGACCTTAATTTGCTGATTTGATTTCTTCGCAAGGCTCAGGCGCTACGCGGAGTCCTCCTAATTTACTTTCCCCAAAAAGTTTTACTTTCCCTCGAATTTTTTCTACCGTTTTCTTGCTTTTTTCTACGAAATTTGCTAATTTTGCAACAGAAACCCAAACGCTATTATTTTCAATAAAAAAACGGTATGAAAAAACTGATCATTAAACGAAAAGATTATGCTCCTTTCGGGAGTAAGAAAACAAACAATTATAATCCATTAACCATATTACTGGAATTTCTTGCTAACATCTTTAGCGCAAAATACATTCTAAAAAACTCCCCTTTGGGGGGCTGGGGGACTTCTTCTTGTAGGAGGGCTTTGGGTGCTTCTGTCTTCCTTCTCTTCTCCTCCCTTTCCACCAACGCTTCCCCTCTCGACTCTCTTGAGGCTGTGCTTCGTGACAAGCCGCAGATTCAGGAGAAGATATACTTGCATCTTGACAATAACTGCTATTTCCTCGGAGATACTATCTGGTACAAGGCGTATGTGGTAACGGCGGATGATTTTCATCCTACGAACCTGTCAAAACTGCTGTATGTGGAATTGCTTAATTCTGACGGCTTCGTGGTGGATCGTCAGCATATAATAGTATCAGATAAAGGACAGACTTGTGGACAGTTCGCCCTTTCGGATAGTCTTTATTCGGGATATTATGAGATAAGGGCATATACCAAGTGGCAGCTCAATTTCAACGTGACACATCGCAAATACTCGTTCCTTGACGAGAGAAGGTTCTACAACAAGCAGATGTGTGCCGATTATTTCCGTGAGTATCCGGGATTGTATTCGCGAGTAGTGCCGATATATAATAAGGTTCAGAATGGCTCATACGAGGACAGATATATGTCTCGTCGCCCGAAACAGCATGTGCTTAAATCCGGTCATAAACTCCTTGTGAACTTCTTGCCAGAAGGTGGAAATTGCGTTCAGGGAGTAAAGAATATGATAGCTTTTGAGGCTACCGATCAGGATGGTCAGGCTGTGGACGTAGAGACGAAACTTGCCGACGGAACGGTTGTAAAGACCGATTATATGGGGCGTGGTGTTTTCTGTTATACGCCATCTGACGCGCAGGAAAAGATAACATTCAAGTGGGATGGCAAGGAGTATTCCTTCAAGCTCCCGAAGGCTGAAAAAGAAGGCGTTGTGCTGCATTATGATCACCTCACATCTACGGCAACAGTAAATGCCGTTGGGGTAAAGGCGGCTGCTTATGGTGTGCTATGTCGTGGAAGACTGTATAAATTCCAGCGTATGAATGGAGAAACGACAATCTCGCTCAAGGATGTGAAGTTGCCAACGGGTATTAATGACCTCATAATTTACGATTCAGATGCCAATCCGATAGCTTCACGACTCTTCTTCATAAACAATCATGACATGGGTACAAGGCTTGACGTGAAGATGAGCACAGAGGCAGGTGAGGTAGGGGAAACTACCACCTTGAGACCATACCAGAAGGTGCAGTTTGAGATGACAAGTGCCAAGAACGGTCAGTCGCCTAACACCTGCTCAATAGCAATCCGCGATTCAAGGACTGATGAGCACGGCTATGATGATGGCAATATGTTGACGGATATGCTGCTCAGTAGTGAGTTGCGTGGTTTCGTGGCTTATCCTGCCTATTACTTTGCCTCAGATGATGCAGAGCACACGTCGCGTCTTGATCAGTTGATGATGATACAAGGCTGGAGAAGGTACACTCGTGTGAAGCAGGCTCGTTATCTTCCAGAGGTTACTACGACCTTTGAGGGTAGCGTGTATAAGGTTCCGAGCACAACGGATATCCTTGAGCTTGATGTTTTGGAGAGGATGATGAAGGATTCTAAGGTTAAACCCGCATTCGACTTCTTGGAACGTAATACAGGCTCGGTAAATGGTGATGTTACAACCGACAATGGTGGCTTGAATGGGACACCAGATATTGAGACGGATTTGCAAGAAGAGGCCTCCTTAGAGCCTATGGATGATTTTTATAATGGCAAGCCTCTGAAGAAGGAAGTGCTTGTGGAAGGTGAGGTGGAATTTGACGGCAAGAGCTATGGCGTTGTAGCCAAGACAGAGGCTGGCGGTAAGTTCAAATTCAATATTCCTCCTTACTACGACAAGGGCATTCTTTTCCTCAAGGCATATAGCGCAAAAGACTCTGTGAAGCGCAGTATGGAGGGTTTGAAGGATAAGAAATGGATGGACGAACGTGCTTTCCCTGACTATTATGTCAAGAGGGATATGTTCTTCCCAGTCTTCACATTCCCTTATTCTTGGTATCAGATAAATTCTCCTGAACTTCAGTTTGTTGATGAGGATGAAGTAGGAACGATACCAGCTACAAGTAAGTTGGCTGGTAATCACATGCTCCAGACGGTAATTGTGAAGTCTCGTCGTCGTGGAAAGAGGTCGTGGGATATGTCAAAGCCTGCTGTTGTGCGTGATATCTATGACATGTATAATGACGTTACGGATTATGGCTTTTCTCCTGGTGTGCTCCATTTTCTGAAGTTCCCTATGCAGATTACGAACTGTTTGTTTGGAAACATGGGTTTGATGGAGCGTCCTAACATTCGTGCCACTATGGAAAGGGCAAGTTTCTATCGTAATTACAGCCACGGAACAAGCGAGTTTGATGTGAATATGTCAACAACGTATATGTTTGAGCGTCTGCGTCTTAGTAGGATGAAGGAGGTTCGTGTCTATACCGATTATGAGCTTCGTACAGACTCTGGCTATGTGGCAGAAGAGAGTGAGGCAGCCGTGCTTCTCGACTTTGTTCCTATTCCTGATGATGGCAAGCGATATTCATATCGTGATCGTCGCTATGTGTTCCCTGGAATAACTTACGCAGAGGAATTTTATAGTCCTGACTATTCAACTCTAACTCCGCAGCGACCAGTTGATTATCGTCGCACTCTCTACTGGAATCCTAACGCCAAGCCAGATGCAGATGGTAGGTTCTCAGTTACCTTCTACAACAATTCACGTCCTACCCGTGTACGTGTCTCTGCCGCTGGTATAGATTCGAGTGGAAGGATATATTTTTGATTGCACTTTTTAACATCTTTCAAAAAAAAGATTAAAATTGCAATTTCGCAAGAATATAATACAATAAAAAGAAAAAATGTGTGTTTAATATATATTATATCGTAAATTATAATTGTGCTTTGTACACTGTACATAGGGCATGATTGAACATAATGTTGTTTTTAAAACAGACAAAATGGAAAAAACTTACTCTAAGATCATGATGCTCTCAGTGGCGTTTATGATTTCAATGGCTACATTCGCCGAGACCAAGATTAATGGTGTTTATTACAACTTAGACGGTAACAAGGGAGAAGCACAGGTAACCTACAATGAGAGTGCTCCAGCAGCTTCTACTTCCTCTTATTCAGGAGCTGTTACCATACCACAGGTTGTGACACATGAAGGCAAGGAATACTCCGTTACATCTATCGGTGAGGAGGCATTCTTTGAAAATGTAGGTCTTACGTCCGTTACAATCCCTAACTCCGTAAAGAGCATTGGCGACAAGGCTTTCTATGGATGTAGTGCACTTACTTCTGTCACGATCCCTAATTCCGTGACCACAATTGGCGAGGGCGCATTCTCTTCATGCAACGCTCTTACCGCTATCAACATCCCTGGATCTGTTGAGAGCATCGGTATGGGTGCATTCTCTTCTTGCAATGCTCTCTCATCTATCGTAGTAGATAAGGACAATACAGTATATGACAGCCGTAACGGATGTAATGCAATCGTTATGATTGCTAACAACATGCTCGTTGCAGGTTGTAAGGGTACAATCATTCCTAATACCGTAACTGGTATCGGTGCTTGTGCTTTCTATGGATGTCAGAGTCTTACTAACATCAGCATTCCAAATTCTGTAAGAACTATCGGTAATAATGCTTTCGCTCTTTGTTACGGTCTTTCTTCAGTAAATGTCCCTGAGTCTGTAATCACAATCGGTAGAGGAGCATTCATGCTTTGCTCATCTCTCTCTTCCGTAACAATCAACGGTGTTAACACAAGTATCATGAGCTATGCTTTCGATGGCTGTAACAGCGTTGCATCTGTTAAGATTCTTTCTCCAGCTCCTCCTGCAATCGACAACATGACTTTCGCTGTTTATCGTGATCTTCACGTTCCTGCATCTGTTGTTAAGGAGTATCAGGTAGCTGAATATTGGAAGAAGTTCCGTATCGTAGGCGATAAGAAGTAATTCGCCTTTCTGATATAACGATATCTTTCCCACACTCTCAAATATCTCTTGTGGTTTATTTGGTAGTGTGGGAATTTTTTTGTCGCTTTTGTGTCGGCAATATATATGTTATATGTAGGTCCGTTCCTGGTCCGTTGTAAGTCCGTTCCAAGTCCGTTCATCCTATAGTCCCTATGAGCGGACTCAGAACGAAGGCATAGCGAAGGCAGAACGAACCCACAACGGAAGCAAGTTTTTTTTGTTTTGTAAATCGAATGTTTGACGATTATTTGGCAGTATCATCATTTTTGATTATTTTTGTACCTGATATTTCATGATCGAAATGCTGAGAATATATTATCAATTAAGGCTAAAGATGGTATCTCGGATATGCCGCGATTTAGGAGTAGTAACGTTGCTAGTCCTGGCATTTTTGTGTCTTGGAGTTTATGGATTATGCTACATAGATGCAAAGTACAGGCTGATGGCATTTGTCGTTATTGCCTTTTTGATGTTACAGGCACGAGGTGATAGGATGTTCCTTGAAAGTCAGTTTGGCAAGAGGTACAAATGGCTATTGGTTTCTGATACGCTTATCGTGGCTTTGCCGTTTGTTGTACTTGCAATAATAAACTCAGATTGGCTTTTCTTGCCAATCATTATAGGTTCTGCGTTTGCCTTGCCTTTCTTGCCAAGATATAGTTCTGGATTTTCTATACCCAGTTTCCTGCTATTCCCCAAAGGAAGCTATGAGTTTCAGAAAGGCATGAGAACGTTCCTTATTCCATATTGTATATTGTTGGCTGTCTCTGTGATAGGAATGATATATGGTAATATCCGCATAGCAGAGGTGGCAACAGGATTGGTATGTGTCATTCTGGTTTTGTGTCTTTCTCTTTCTCCTAACAGAAGCTGGATATTGAACTGGTGTTCTGCCTTGCATTTTGTAAAGGTGAAGTCGATGCAGATTGCCGTATGCAGTCTTGTGGCGTTGTTTCCTTTCCTTGTATTGCTCTTGGTTGGTGGATTGTCATGGACAGTTGTCGTCTCAGTTTATTTTGCAGCGACTATTTGGCTGATAGAAATGGAGATGTTGCGATTCACGATAGGTGACAATTCCTTTTTAATGCTTTTGGCTACGGCCGTGCTGGGGTTCATCGCATATTTCTCAGTAGGAATACCGTATGTGTTCATTCTGTCAGTAATGGTATTGGCGTGGATAGTGTTCAGCGGATATTCGTACATCTCAAATGTTATAGAAAATGATTAATATAAAGAATCTTACGAAGAAATACGGCTCACAGGTGTGCCTTGATAATGTATGCCTTTCACTTGAGGAGGGTAGGATATATGGTATGGTGGGCGCGAATGGTGCAGGCAAGAGTACGTTGTTCATATGCCTTACCAATCTTGAGAACTATGATGGTGAGGTGGAAATTCCAAATGGCTTGACGGTAGGCTATCTTAGTGATACGCCATTCTATTATACATACGTTACAGGACGTGAGTATATTGAGTTCTGCATGAAGGCGAGTAACAAGCAGCTTGACGAGGCGGCACTTGAAGAGATAAACTCTCATTTCCGTCTGCCTTTGGATAAGTATGCCACGAGATATTCGC
>CAMKEM010000123.1 GCA_946411565.1 uncultured Prevotellaceae bacterium
TAGTTAAAAACAGAAATTTACTTGGAATTTAACATAGAATGCGGACTTGGAACGGAGGTGAAGCGAGGACAGAACAAAGGCAAAGCAAAGGGATAGTGTCTGCATCTCAATCTCATCATGAGTACGCAAAGAGCGACAAATAGTCTCAAAAATTTTGTTCAAAAGGTCCTTTTCTATGCCAAATGAGCCGAAAAAGTGGTAGATTTTGCCTTTGAAATCGAGGAAATGGTTGTTGCAATACATCACCTTTATGCCTTGTAAACGAGAGAAAAATGCCGAAAATGGCATCGGAATGATGGTTTTACGTGTCTCAGGCGACACCTATAAGAGGTAAAATTTGATAATTTCTGTTTCTTGCTCGGTTTTGGCATAGCGGGAACACTACTGCTAAAATGTTGTATTTTATTGTATTTCAGCTTTTTAGAAATTTCCCATCATCACTTACCAGTTAAACAAACAATCTCAGTCTCAAATCTCAGTTCCCCAAAATAAACATACAATTTTCTTCTTATATATTATATGTATCTTATTATTAATTAGTTATATAATATATAATAAGAGATATGAGAAAAACATTATTCCGTTTTTAGAACTGAGACTGAGACTTGAGACTACTAATGCATCTCCGATACTTGGCTTGGGAACAAGAATTAATGCGATATTAACGAGAAATTATATGTTTTCGCTCTGCGAGCCTACATTAATTATCATCAATAACACATTAATATCGCATTAATTATTTGATTTCAAACGCAAAGACACAAAGACGCAAAGTTTTGTTAGTTCCGTGATTTCTGTGTTCAGAAAAATCTTTGCGTCTTAGTGTCTTTGCGTTTAAATTAATGCGTCAAACTCACTTTTTATTACTTGTAATAATACCACCAATAAGTGCCGAAATAGGCGGATTTGAGGGCGTTGTCATGCTCTGCCTTTGTCTTATGCTTTGTACGCAGAATTTTCTGGAACTCTGCATAGTCAGTTTCCATAGCACTATTGGAATAAACCAACTGGCGTTGTGAGCGTGAATGAGTGTAAAGGATAAGAGCCTCACGATAATGCTTTGGAAGCTCTTCAAGCGTCTTTAGCCTAATGCCTGAAGGAGATATCATTTCCCTTGGTTTGATAGAGTCTATTGCAGCCTGTTCGCCTATCATTCGCGCGAGTTTTCTGCGTTTCTTCTCTATGTCAGCCAATTCATCGTCTTTCTCCTGCTGAGTGCGGAAATCATATACCTTCACGATCTCACGAGCAAAGCCGCAAAGATCCTTGTCAAGGAGATAAGCGGTAAGCATATAGTCATCAACACTTGGACGCGCCATGCTCTGCTTCTGAAGTATTCGCAGGAAATGCTTTACATCCTTTACCTCCTCACGAGGATAACCGCCCAAATTACGCCATACAAGGCTGTCAGGCATAAGCATAGTGCGAGTAGTACCCTTGAGCGGAAATAAGGCGCGAGAACCGCCAGAAACGGGGTATTCAAACAATCGCTCGCCCAGTTCATTCTGTCGGCTAAGAGCGTAGGCGCGAAGCATGGTCATAGAGGCGTCTCCCTCATTCTTTGCCACATCGAGCGCAGGCTCATAGTGACCTTCCATTATGTTATGCTCCATTTTCAGCACAGAATGCATATAACGGTCATTATTGCCCATGCAGAATGTGACGAAGAAGAGCGTTGCAAGAAGTCCGTAGTTATACCATGCCACAAGCGAAAGCAACGAGGTTCCACCATGCAGCTTACTCTCGCATGGTGCATAGTCGCTCAGCAGTTTCATGGCAAAGCCTATGAGCACAAGGAATACGCATGCTACTATGGCTGCATAAAGTACAGAAACTGAGTTATCTGGCTGAAGCGTAGCACTCGACAATACTCCAAGCAATATTAGCGATGGAGCAAACGAGAGGGCGAAGGCGCGATGCGGTAATCGGACGGTGGTACATACTCCAAGATGAATGATATAGAGTACCACCGTGATAAGCACAGCACCTATCATGGAATCAAAATGTGTCTCGCCTCCCGACCAAACATGCTGGGCTAATGCCAGCACATCAGACTGATAGCAATACACATACGAAAAAACGAAAGTCAAAAAAACAATAGCACACACCACGCGTATCGTGGTGGTGCTACCTTGATTATTTCTTGCCAAAGTAAAAAAATCAAGGCCTCTCCCCCCGCCCTCCCCCGTAGGGAGGGAGCCGGAAGGCGAAAGGCGATTCACTTATTAGTTCAAATCATTTATTAGCTTCCCATTGGCTCTCCGGCTCCCTCCCTACGGGGGAGGGCGGGGGGAGAGGCCGCTGTTCGGTCTTTAATTCTTCCTCAGCACCACAGCTGATCTTGCTGGGATATAGAGCTTAAGCCATTCCTTCTTATCCCTCACATACAGCTCATCATAGTTGGTGAGATGAGTGATGGAATCGTCAGCAAAGCCATTGCCGCCAAACTCCTTCGCATCGGTATTGAGCACCACGCTATAAGCACCCGTTGGAACGAGGAAACCATAGTCGGTGAAAGAGGTGCAAGGAGAGAAGTTGAACACGAAGACCAAGTCACCACGAGAGAAGGCAAGCACCTGATCGCCGTCGTTATGCCATATCTCCACGACAGGAGTCTGGTTGAAATTCTTCTCGCTCTTGATGACCTGCATCATAGCCTTGTCGAAATCGCCAAGCCAATGATAACAAAGTTCCTTGTTGTCAACGAGATTCCATTGACGACGAGCGTACTTATAGCTCCAGCCGTTACCCTCACGAGGGAAGTCTATCCACTCAGGATGTCCCCACTCATTACCCATGAAGTTGAGGTAGCCGCCATTGATAGTAGAAGCCGTAACGAGGCGTATCATCTTATGAAGGGCTATACCACGTGTAGCTACGTCATTCTCGTCACCCTTCTTGAAGTGCCAGTACATATCAGAATCAATAAGGCGGAACACGATTGTCTTATCACCTACAAGAGCCTGATCATGTGACTCGGCATAGGATATCGTCTTCTCGTCCTGACGACGGTCAGTAAGTTTCCAGAAGATATCAAATACGCCCCAGTCCTCATCGCGCTTCTCCTTGATCATCTTGATCCAGTAGTCAGGGATGCCCATAGCCAGACGATAGTCGAAGCCCATGCCACCATCAGCAAACTTTGCTGCAAGTCCCGGCATACCAGACATCTCCTCTGCAATGGTAATAGCGTTCTTGTTCACCTCATGAATGAGCTTATTTGAAAGAGCGAGATAGCACATAGCATTATCATCCTGACCTCCGTTGAAATAATCACCATAACCGCAGAAATCAACGCCGAGACCGTGGTTATAATAGAGCATTGAGGTCACGCCGTCAAAGCGGAAACCATCGAAATGGAACTCCGTGAGCCAGTATTTGCAGTTAGAAAGCAGGAAGTGGATTACCTCATGCTTGCCATAGTCGAAACAGAGAGAATCCCATTGGTTATGCTCTCTTCTGTCACCTGGATAGAAGAACTGGTTAGGATCTCCGCAAAGATTGCCAAGACCTTCATTTTCGTTCTTCACAGCGTGAGACTGAACAAGATCCATGATTACGGCAATTCCATTCTTATGAGCCTCGTCAATAAGAGCCTTCAGTTCCTCAGGAGTACCGAATCTGCTTGAAGGAGCAAAGAAACTGCTGACGTGATAGCCGAAAGAGCCATAGTAAGGGTGCTCCTGAATAGCCATCAGCTGAAGGCAGTTATATCCACCCTCTATGACACGATGGAGTATCTTATCTTTGAATTCTGTGTATGTGCCAACCTTCTCCTCATCCTGTGCCATACCGATATGAGCCTCATAGATGAGCAGAGGAGCGGTATTAGGCTTGAAAGACTTCTTCTTCCAAACATATTCCTGTTCAGGAGCCCATACCTGTGCGGAGAATATCTTCGTCTCAGTATCCTGTACCACACGACGGCACCATGCAGGAATACGCTCTCCCTGACCGCCGTCCCAATGTACGGACATCTTATACAACTGTCCATGCGCCAAAGCCTTAGCAGGAAGTTTCAGTTCCCAGTTGCCAGAGTTCTTGACACGCTTTGCTGCAAACTTATCGTTTTCCTTCCAATCGTTGAAATCGCCGATAAGATAGATAGCTGTAGCGTTAGGAGCCCACTCACGGAATATCCACTTGCCCTTGTCGTCGCGATGCAGACCATAGTACTCATGACCATTGGCAAAGTCGGACAGAGACATCTTACCCTGATTGGTAAGTTCATTCTCCATCCATACAGCATGGTCGTGACGTCCTCGGATTGCATCCTCATACGGCTCAAGCCATGGATCATTAGCCACGATACCGATATGTTTAGGAGCAACCTTTCTGGCAGGAGCCTTAGCGGTTGTTTTCTTTGTTGTTGCCATAATAAGAAAAAGATTTAATTACAAATGACGAATTACGAATGACCTATTTACATTAATTGTCGCAATAAGAAAACAGGTAATTTGTAATTAGTAATTCGTAAATGAGGTCTATGCCTTCACCTTAAAGATTGCCTTCTTGAACTCTGGAACGTAGGAGATGCAAGGAGCATGACCGTCCTGTGGGAAGAAGATAGCCATCATGCCCGGACGACAGGTGACATAGCTTGAACCTGGCACATCAGGGTACTTGGTGATATCCTTCTCGGCATTATACTCAGCCTTTGGAAGATCAGCCAATGGCAGATAGCCATAGGTCTCTTCCTCGTCGAGAGGAATCTGGATATCTATCATATTGATATGCGTTTCCATCACAGCCTCGTCAGGAGTCTTGCCCTTGGCAGTTGTGATGTTCACGAACAAATCATTTCCCTTGATCATATACTTGCCATCTTCCATAGACGCCAAGTCGTTTTCCTCGATAAACTTAACCACGTCTGCAAAGAGAGGGTTGATACCGACGTATTTCTTCAGATTTTCAATTGTGTCAATTACCATAGTTATTATGTTGCTTAAAGATTGTCTTCTTGATTTCTTATGCCCATGTCGTATGTGCCACGAGCAATAACTTTTCCATTGCGGTCTTTTTCCACGAAGGCTCCGTTGCGCTCATCGTTCACGTAAGAGCCCTCGAAACGCTTGCCATCCTTGTCTTCCTCGATAGCCTTGCCGTTACGCTTGCCCTGAGAGAATGTGCCACGGAACTTATTGCCATTAGCAAAATGGATTATTATCTCGCCGTCAAGCTGACCGTTTTTGAAAGTGCCGTCGAACACATCACCCGACTTCTTTGTCATCTTGCCCTTGCCTTCCTGACGGTCGTTCTTCCACATTCCGATGTATGAATCACCATTACGCCAGATGAATGCGCCATAGCCATCCTTGTCGCCATTAGAGAAATGTCCGCTGTATTTGTCGCCGTTGGCATATTTGAAGATACCCTCGCCAGTACGTTCGCCCTGAACATAGTCACCTTCATAGACATCACCATTCTGGAACTTATAGATGCCCTTACCATCCTGCATGTCATTCTTCCACATGCCATTGTAAGAGTCACCTGAAGCGTATGTAAACTCGCCCTTGCCTGTACGCTGGTTGGCAACCCATTGGCCTACGTATGTGGTGCCGTCGCCCCAGCTGAACACGCCCTTGCCCTGCTTCATATCAGCATTCCAGTCACCATCATAGAAAGCTCCGTTTGAATAGGTATAACGTCCCCTACCCTGTCGCTTATCCTCGAACCAAGCACCCTCGTACTTATCGCCGTTGTAGTAGTACATAGTACCTTGTCCTTGCTGGTAATCGCGGAACCAAAGACCTTCATAGCGATTGTTATTGGCGAAATAGTAAGTACCCTTGCCATGCTGTTGATCCTGAAACCATTGACCTTCGTACTTCTCGCCATCCGTAAACTGGTAGATGCCAAAGCCTTGGCGCTTACCCTTTACGTATTCTCCTTCGTATGTATCACCATTGGCAAATTTCACCTTTCCCTTACCATGCGGCTTTCCTGCAACCATCTCGCCCTGATACAATCCCTCGTCATGGGTATAGCAAGAGCCAAGCGAGATTTTCTGAGCATTCACGCTCAGGGAAACTGTCAATAGCAATATAGATAATATTTTTGTTTTCAAAATTTAGCTTTTTGTTATTACGGTGGTGGTTTACATAAATCCACCTTAGATGACAATTCGCCTCCAAAATTACAAATTTTTCCCCGAAAAAAGGTAAATATCACCGTATTTTTTCGATTTATTAGAGAAAAACGATTTACATCAATTTGTTTTTGCAAT
>CAMKEM010000124.1 GCA_946411565.1 uncultured Prevotellaceae bacterium
CCTCGGTGAAATAAGAGATACGCGACATCCATGTGCCGAAAGACCAGAGCGGTGGAAGTGTCGGCTTGCCTACAAGTTCGGTGTATTCATTCAGAATCTCCTTTGGAGAGCCGAGCATGATGAAGAGATCGGCATTCTCATCGCCCATGAAGAGCTGCGTAGAACCGATATACGTGCATCCGAAATCTACGGTAACAGGGGCTGCGGTGTGCATGAAGATTCCATAGCCACGGTTAGAGAAGAAGAACGGAATAGGCTTATACATATCGGCTGTCTCCGGTCCCTGAGGGTCGGTAACGAAGAGATTCAACTTCTGCCCTACGTGGTTAAGTCCACTTGGAGACTCACCACAGCCATATATCCTTTCGCCAGGAGCAAGTGAGAATACAGGTTCGATGGCACGACTATTGTCAACGCCACGCTTCATCCACATAAGCGGATGTGTCTTTACCTGAGTGGAATCATTATCCGACAAAGCACGGGTATGTGTCAGTTCCTTGCCATTCTTATCCTTCACGACAAGTCGCCAAGGATATTTCTGAATCTCAATGCTACCCTCGGAACTCTTATAAATGATAGCCTTTGCTGTCTCCATGACATTCCATTGCGCACGACCATCGGCAGGCTTCTTTACGAGCATCACCTCATCGTCATAGTTATCCTTTGGGATTATAGGAGAGGTATAGAGACGCACACGAACGGTACGGCTATTTACAGGCTCTATGGTAAACTGCAATTCCGGACTCTGGTCGTAAGCAGGTCCGGGGAAGTCGAGATTCTCCAAAGGGATAATCCATTGTCCGTTAGCATTGAAAGCCTGACGTGCGTGGAGCTGCTGACGAGCCCACTTTATCTTACCCACGCCTGTAGCCTTATCGAAAGCGGCAAGACTATCCGCGGTGAAGTAAGTGTTTGACATGTCAAAGAATTGCTGGCTCATATCCAGAGCCTGATTAAGCAGATACTGCTGTCCGTTATTTGTGGTTAGTTGTGCCGAAGCTCCTGTTACGCAAAGCGCAAGGGCAAGGGCGAGAATAGGTTTCTTCATAGTTTTATTTTAAGTAAAAGATAAAAAGGAAAAAGTATGGTTACTCTATACAGGGAACAATATATCACCAAAAGAACTAACCATACTTTTTAATTTCTACTTTTTAATTTTGTTTTATTTCTTCAACGGGAACTTATACGCAAGGAAGCCCATCAATGCTGCCATAATAGCAGGGAAGATAGAGAAGAGCGCCCAAACCATTGTCTTTACCGATTCCTCATTGGTGATTGTCACGATTGTCTCGCCTGTCATTTCATCCGTTGTGGAAACAAGGCCTGCGATGCCGAGAAGCATTGCGATGAGCGAACCTGAGATAGCACCACCAAACTTCTGTGCCATTGTACCAGAAGAGAAGATGAGACCCGTTGATGATGCTCCGAACTTCTCTGTTGCGAAGTCGGCAACATCGGCATACATAGACCAGAGCAGAGGTGAATAGAGTCCTGCGCCAACTGATGTGAGGATAGATACGGTTATCAACAACCAGATGTATGCACTATCCATTGGGATGAAGAAATAGAGCACGGAGGTCACGAAGCAGATTACTGATGCCCATACGAATGCCATGCGCTTTGAACCAATCCACTTGGTGAATGCAGGTGACAAACCTCCGAATATCATACATGTAGCCTCACCTATTCCCATAAACACGGTGAAGTTGATGATAAGGCTTCCCATCGTGATGTCGCCACCAAGACAGTATGTGAACATATATCCTGCTACGGCATAGCGGAATCCATTGAAGAAATTGGTGCATACGGCAACGAGAGTAATATAACACCAAGGCTTGTTCTTGAACAGGTCGCCAAACTGGCTAAAAGAGAAACTCTCGGCACGCTTTGGCTTGATACGCTCCTTTGTCAGAAGTCCGCAAGCCATCGTCATAAGACAGGCTATCAATCCAAAGGCTGCTCCGAGCACCGCATACTGATGCTGCTCACTGCCTCCCACCATCTTCTGAAGGTAAGGGAAGATGAACAATGTGATGAAGCCCATAGCGTATGCTCCCACCATACGGAATGAAGAGAACTGGTTACGCTCGTTGTCATCGTCGGTCATAACACCAAGGAGAGAACCGTAAGGCACGTTCACGAGGGTGTACATCGCCATCATAAGGATATAGAATCCGTATGCCCATACACGCTTTGCCGTGATGCCAAAGTCTGGGGTGAAGAGCAGGAGGGCAAAGACGAGTCCGTAAGGTATTGCTCCAAAGATGAGCCAAGGACGATACGTGCCCCAACGTGTCTGCGTGCGATCAGCAAGAGAACCCATGATTGGGTCGGTTACAACGTCGAACATACGTGCGATAAGCATCAACGCTGCTGTATCTGCAAACGTGAGTCCGAATACGTTAGTGAAAAACAAAGGGAAGGCAATTGACATTATCTTCCATGTGATACCTCCGGCAGCCGCATCACCAAGAGCATAGCCGATTTTTTCCTTTAGTGTAGCCATATTTTATAATTTTTTATATCGGCCCCTCACCAGTCCTACGGACACCCTCTCCCCAAGGGGCGAGGGAAAAGTTACCTTTTTCAGTTCAAAGCCTTAAATGTCATTATATTCGTTATTAGAAGTACCATCTACTCCCCTCCCTTTATGGGAGGGGCTGGGGGTGGGTCTTTTGGTTTTTCTTAACCAACTCCTTTATCTTCTCCACCGAACTTGCGGTGAACAATCCATCCTCTGGAGTATTCTTGCAATAGTCGATGAGCTTGTCGATAGTAGAGGTTGCAACGTGCATACGAGTATCGGAAGAAGCATAATAGATGAACACCTTGCCGTCCTCGTCTGCTATCCAGCCATTGGCAAATGTCACGTTCATCACATCACCGATGTATTCCTCACCCTGCGGAACAAGGAAATAACCACCCGGCTCTGCAATAACCTTTGTAGGGTCTTCGAGACTCGTCATATAGAGATAGAGCACATAACGAAGTCCTGAAGCACAGGCACGAACACCATGAGCCAGATGAAGCCATCCCTCCTTCGTCTTTATAGGATGAGGACCCTCACCATTCTTCACCTCCGTGATGGTGTGATAGTGGCGAGCGTTTATTATCTTCTCCTCCTTAATCTCTGCATTCTCAATGTCATCAACAAGTGCCCAACCGATACCGCCACCAGAGCCAGTATCAATAAAGCCATCCTGCGGACGAGTATAGAATGCATAATGACATTTACAATTTGACGATTTACAATTTACAATTTTCCCGTTCTCATCAGTATAGACAAACTCTGGATGCAGCACCACGTTACGCTGCTGTGACTTCGCCTTGAGGTCAGGCAGACGATACCAAGTCTTCAGGTCCTTCGTGCGAGCAATACCTGCCGTTGCAGTCGCAGCACTAAGGTCTCCCGGCTGTGAATCATCATGACGCTCAGCACAGAACACGCCGTATATCCAACCGTCCTCATGTGCCGTGAGACGCATATCATATACGTTAGTAGCCGGAATCACATCCTCCGGCATGGTGATAGGCTCATCCCAGAAACGGAAGTTATCAATACCGTTAGGCGACTCCGCAACGGCAAAGAAACTCTTGCGGTCAGCACCCTCCACTCTTACCACGAGCAGATACTTGTCATTCCATTTCATCGCACCGCTATTAAACGTAGCGTTTATCATGATGCGCTGCATCAGATACGGATTATCCTTCTCGCAGAAGTCATATCTCCATTCAAGAGGTGTATGCTCCGCCGTAACGATAGGATTCTCATACCTATCATATATTCCATTGCCCCACTCCTTCTTCACGTTAGGGCGAGAGAGAAACTCCTCGTGACGAGCACGGAGAGTAGCAATTTTAAGTTCAAATTCCTTACTCATAAGAAAATCAGCCCCTCACCCGTCCTGCGGACACCCTCTCCCCTAAGGGCGAGGGAAAAATTAGTATTTTCAGTCCCAGGCGGACGAAAGGTATAAATATCATTATTAATTATTAATTACAAATTCACTTAATCCTCATAGCGAAAAAAGGTAACTTTCCCCTCGCCCTTAGGGGAGAGGGTGTCACTAAGTGACGGGTGAGGGGCTAGGTTAGGGGCTCTTTATTTCCTTATCCCCTTCACAAACAGCATCTTCTTCCCCTTTGCCCATTCCTTGAAGTCATCGGCAGTCTTGGCATCCTTCGAAGCCCCGAAGTGCTCCTTAGAGTAGTTGCGCCAAGGCAGGAAATAGCAAACAGGATATTTCTCGATGATGGGCTTGAACACACGCTGCCACCATGTAGCATCAGGAGAGTTCTGATAACCGCACTCCGTCATCGCTATGAGCTTACCATGCTCCTTCGCAATCTTGGTGATAAGCGCAAGGTCAGCATCAAGCTGAGTCTTGAAGTCTGCCTCACTACCCCACTGATACGCATCCTCACCAATCAGATCCACACGGTCATCACCCGGATATCGCACCATCCATTTCTCCTCAGTCCAGTTACCCTGAAGGTTAGGAGAATACGACCATACTATATAGTCACGGAGCGTAAGGCCGTTGCCCGCCTCCACGGCATCTACATAATCCTGCGTCAGATTCCACAAAGCGTGGAAATCAGCATCCGAACAATTAGCCTGTCCCCACCAAAACCAGTTGCCGTTGTTCTCATGCCAAGGGCGGAAAATCACAGGCACCTGATTACCCTTCTTATCCTTCAGCGTTACGAGGAAATCTGATATGCGTTTAAGCCACAACTGATACTTGTCTGCCATCTTGCCACCAGGAAGGATAGACTTCACCGTATGCCTTGGATCATCCACCTGCGAAACAAGATCCTCACGCCCAATCTTCTTCAGGGCTGCCACAGCCTCGTTGTATGCCGTCAGTTCCTTCTCAATCCACGCCGTAGTACCGAGCAACGGATTACGAGGATGCCATGAAATAGTCACAATCCCCCCGCGCTCATGCTGTCTGATAATCTCCTGACGCATACGAGTGAAAGGCACGGAATCGAGGTTCTTCGCATCCCCCATCTCAAGACCGCCGAGGTCAAAACCCATCACACCGGGATAGTCGCCCACGAGGTCGTAAGTATCAGAACGGTCATTATCCCATTCCCACGAAATGCCATAGAAAGGATCATCCTGATGACCATACATATAGCCCTTCTGCTGTATCTTCGCCATACGGTTAATTAGTTGCTGTCGAGGCAACGGCTTTGCAGCATTAGCAGGAAGTCCCAACAGAAACAATACGCCAATGGAGAGCGTAAGTATCCTTTTCATCATTTAGAAAAACACAGTTTTAGTTATGTTATTATTTCTGTTGCAAAATTAATGTGATTCAATAACATATACTTTGCTTTTTTTGTCATTTCCTTTGCACTTGTGCAAATTACAAATTATGGATTACGAGTATGTAAGGCTGTCAAAGAACGAATGTGAGGCTATGCCGTTCCAGATTTCCCTCTGTTCTTTCCTTCGTGCGCCTTTCCCAAAAATGGGATTTGGTAGGGATTTACAACGGATCTGCAACGGATTTGACTTTGTTTTCGCCTCCCAACTAATTATACCCCTTTTATCAGAATTTTGGGTTACCTGTTTATCCCCTTAATATACCCCTAAATTTCAATTATTTCAATAATTTCAATTAAAAAAGTATACGCATATAGGACTACAACTTTTGTATAATTAAGAAAAAGATATTTTTTCTTGGCAGAATTAGATATTATTATTACCTTTGCAGCCGATTTTAAAAGATAAGTCTTAATAGGATTACTGATTTCTTCAGTAGGAGTCGCTTATGAGAATGATAAGAAATATTGTTTTTATGGTTATGCTTAGCATGATGTTGTCATCCTGTTTTTCTACACTTGATTACCTCATCAGGCGCTCTTATGACCCTGAGGCTAAATTCGAAATGTTTGAAGAGGATTGGCCTAAGATAAAAGAAAAACCGAAATTGTCAAAAAAAGAGAAGAAGAAAAAACAAGTTAAGGATAAACTTGATGCGGCTTATCCTTCATTAGGAAACTGATAAAATGGGGATAACAAAGAATTTTTGCTTGCTGATGGCATTAACGCTGGGTGGAATGGTTCCTGCATCAGCTCAAGAGATTGTGGATAGTATTATAGTGGAACAAAAGACAAAGCCTATGCGTGAGTTTAACAGATGGGGAGCCAGCCTCGAAGGAGCATTGCTTGGCAATTCG
>CAMKEM010000125.1 GCA_946411565.1 uncultured Prevotellaceae bacterium
CCACCGCTCTGGTCTTTCGGCACATGGATGTCGCGTATCTCTTATTTCACCGAGGCTGAAGGTCGTAGCGTTGCGAAGAAGTTGCGTGATAACAAGATTCCTTCTGATGTTATCCATTTCGATACTGGTTGGTTTGAGGTGGATTGGCAATGCGACTATGAGTTCTCGAAGAAGAATTTCAAGGACCCTGTTAAGATGCTGAAAGACCTCAAAGCTGACGGTTTCCACACCTGCTTGTGGCAGTTACCTTACTTTACTCCGAAGAACCGTTATTTCAACGAACTTGTGGAAAACGGAATGGCGGTGAAGAGTCCTAATGGGCAGTTGCCTTTCGAGGATGCCATTCTCGATTTCACCAATCCGCAGACCTGTAAGTGGTACACAGAGAAACTTCAGGGCTTGATAAAGCAGGGCGTTTCTGTCATCAAGGTTGACTTTGGCGAGGGCGCACCTCTTAATAATGGTATCTACAGCAATGGCCGTACGGGTCTCTATGAGCATAACCTCTATCCTGTTCGCTATAACAAAACTGCATACGAGGCTATTGACGGAGCTAACAAGGAGGGCATTATCTGGGCTCGTTCTGCATGGGCAGGTTCGCAGCGTTATCCTCTTCATTGGGGAGGTGATGCCTGCACAACAAACACCGGACTTCTCGGAACTGTGCGTGCTGGTCTCTCTTTCGGACTCTCAGGCTTCTCTTTCTGGAGCAATGATATCGGTGGTTTCGTGACAAAATCCCCAGAGGAGCTTTATCGCCGTTGGTTGCCATACGGTTTCTTCACCTCACATTCACGTATTCATGGCGTGGAGACAGAGCCTTGGCTTTATACCGACGGACAGTCAGACTATTCAAAGGGACAGGAGTTCATGGATTTCTTCCGTCAGTCGGCTGAGATGAAGTATAAGCTCATGCCATACATCTATGCACAGGCAAAACTCTGCACCGAGCAGGGACTTCCTATGCAGCGTGCCCTTCTTCTTGAATATCCTGATGATCCGGGCGCATGGCTTGTTGAGGATGAGTATATGTTTGGTAGTCAGATGCTCGTAGCTCCTATGCTTGAGGCTGGCACTTCACGCACCATGTATCTCCCAGGCGAAGAGCCTTGGATTGACTATCAAACTGGTAAGGTCTACCAGCCGGGATGGCGTAAGATTGAGGTTCCGCAATGGCAGAAGACAGGCGACCAGATGCCTATCGTCGTTCTTGTGAAGAATGGCTCTGCTATCCCTCATGTTGCCCTTGCGCAGCGTACTGACCAGATAGACTGGAAGAACATCGAGTGGAAGACATACTCCGCTAATGGTGCTTCTACTGTCGGATATCTGTATCGTCCGGGAGACAGTAAAGTTGAATTGAAAATTGAAAAGTGACAATTGAAAATTAAATGATCGATAAAAACTATATAAAAAACTCCCCCTTGGGGGGCTGGGGGGGCGAGCTTCTCTCTTGCCTCGAAAACAACATCCTCCCTTTCTGGCTTCGTTTTCAGGATGAGGAGAATGGCGGCTTCTATGGTCGTATGACTGGTGAGGGCGTTATCATAAAGGATGCAAGCAAGGGCGGAATCCTCAATGCCCGAATCCTATGGAGCTTCTCTGCTGCCTATCGTGTGCTCGGCAAGCCTGAGTATCTCGCAGCGGCTACCCGTGCCAAGGACTATATCCTTGAGCATTTCATCGACCCTGTTTATGGCGGCACATACTGGGAACTCGACTATAAAGGCAATCCCATCGACACGAAGAAACAGTTCTATGCCCTCGGCTTCACGCTCTATGGTATGAGCGAATATGTCCGTTCCCTTCGTCAGCGTCCTGATGCTTCCGTGAGCGAAGATGATATTCAGAAGGCTCTTGAAGTATGTATCAATCTCTATGATGTCATTGAGGAATACTCGCTTGACGAGGTGTATAACGGCTATATAGAGGCTTGTACTCGAGAGTGGGGCGAGATAGCTGATATGCGTCTCTCTGAGCTTGATGCTAACTATCCTAAGTCGCAGAACACGCATCTGCATATCATCGAGCCTTACGCTAACCTCTATCGCGTGCTGAAAGATGAAGTGACCCTCTCCCCGCTCTCCCTGCATAGGGAGAGAGCCGGAGCGCAAAAAAATCTCCCTAAGCAGGGAGATTTAGAGGGTCCCCTCCTCAAGGTAGAGACCTCCCTCCGCAACCTCATCCACATCTTCTGTGATAAGATTCTCAACCCAGAAACCCACCACCTTGACCTGTTCTTTGAAATGGACTGGACTCGCGGTGCTGGTTGGCTGGAGTCATACGGTCACGATATAGAGTGCTCATGGCTCTTACATGAAGCAGCCCTCGTTCTTGGCGATGAGGAGGTATTGGCGAAGGTAGAGCCTATCGTGCAGCTTGTTGCCAAGGCTTCGGAAAAGGGTCTCAATGCCGATGGCTCTATGACGCATGAGGCTAATCTTGATACTGGCTATGTGGATGATGACCGCCATTGGTGGGTACAGGCAGAAACCGTAGTGGGCTTCTACAACATCTATCAGCATTTCGGTGATGAGGCTGCCCTTCAGAAGGCTCTCCATTGCTGGCAGTATATCAAGGATAATCTCATCGACAACGAACTCGGAGAGTGGTACTGGAGTCGTGACCCTCAGCGCAACATCAACCGTAAGGATGACCATGCCGGCTTCTGGAAATGCCCTTACCATAATTCAAGGATGTGTTTGGAGATTATAGAGAGAAGCCTACAATAGCGACCCCTAACCCCAACCCTTCCCCCGTAATGGGGAAGGGAGAGCCGCGCAAAAGGGGGTAACCAAAAGTTTTAAGAATAATATAAGTAATTAAAAGTGCAATGAATATACTATCAAAAAAAATTAACGAATGGCCCGTTCTGCGCCAGCTTCTTGCCCCTTCACGGGGAAAGATGCCCGTAGGGCAGAAAGGGGTCGTGGTGTTCGGGTTGTTCTTTTGTATGCCCGCCTTCGCCGAGAAAGTCTCTTTAAGTACCCCTCACACCTCCTTCGTCCTCGACCTTGACAAAGGTGCGGAGCCGCAGTTCCTATATTACGGCCCTACCATCGGGAATGCCGACATCGCCAACCTACAGAAGCTGAAGGACGATAACTGGACACGCTCCGACGTCTATCCCGCATACGGTGCCACGCATACCATGAACGAGGTGTGCCTTGCCATGCGCCATGCTGACGGCAACCTGTCAACGAATCTCATCATCGATGACTACAACGTGACATCCCACACGGAGAAAGCGCCTAATGGTGCCACGCGCTCCGGACAGTTGCTCACCATAACCCTCAAGGACCCTCTCTATCCTACGACCGTTCACCTCTACTATCTCGCATACAACGACCTCGATATGCTTGAGTCTTGGACGGATATCAAAAACGATGAGAAGAAAACCGTCACCCTCACGCAGTTCTATAACCCTCTCATGCCAATCAGTCGCGGCAACGTGCATTGCACGCATTTCCACGGCTCTTGGGCAAGCGAAGGACAGCTCATCGAGCAGCAGCTAAAGACTGGTGTGCTTGAGATAAAGAACAAGGACGGACTCCGCAATGCCACATCCGACCGTAACGAGGTGATGCTCTCACTCGATGGTCCTGCCCGTGAGAATGCAGGCGATGTCATAGGCGCCGCCCTCTGCTACAGCGGTAACTTCCGTATCACTATTGATACTGACGAAACCGACTATCACCAGTATTTTGCAGGTATCAATCCCGACAACTCCGAGTATCATCTCAAAAAAGGCGAGACATTCATCACACCGCGCTCTGCCTATACCTATTCCGTCAGCGGAACTAACGGCGTGAGCCAGACATTCCACTCATGGGCGCGTAAGTATATGCTCCGTCACGGCGACAAGGAGCGTATGATTCTGCTCAACTCTTGGGAAGGCGTGTATTTCGACATCAACCACGAGGGCATGGATCAGATGATGCACGACATCGCGTCTATGGGCGGTGAACTCTTCGTAATGGATGACGGTTGGTTTGGCAATAAATACCGCCGCATCACCGACAACGCAGCCCTCGGCGACTGGGTTGTTGATACCAAGAAACTGCCCGAAGGCATTGAGCGACTCCTTGCCGATGCGAAGAAGAACGGCGTGAAATTCGGTATCTGGATTGAGCCAGAAATGGCTAACACCACATCCGAGCTATACGAGAAGCATCCCGACTGGATCATCAAGGCTCCGGGTCGTGAGCCTGTTCAGGGACGAGGCGGCACTCAGGTAGTCCTCGACCTCTCAAATCCACAGGTGCAGGATTATGTCTTCTCCATCGTTGACAACCTCCTCACCAAGTATCCGGAGATTGCCTATATCAAGTGGGATGCCAACGCGCCTGTGATGAATCATGGCTCTCAGTATCTCCCAATGCAGGATCAGAGTCATCTCTACATCGCCTATCACGAAGGCTTGATAAAGGTGTGCGAGCGTGTTCGTGCCAAGTACCCTGACGTGGTTATTCAGGACTGTGCATCGGGTGGCGGACGTGCCAACTACGGATTGCTGCCATACTTTGACGAGTTCTGGGTAAGCGACAATACTGATGCCCTTCAGCGCGTATTCATGCAATGGGGCACCAGCTATTTCTTCCCTGCAATAGCAATGGCAAGTCATATCTCTGCCGTGCCTAACCATGCCGTATATCGCACCACATCCCTCAAATACCGCTGCGACGTGGCGATGTCAGGCCGTCTGGGAATGGAGATACAGCCGAAGAACATGACCGATGCCGAGAAGGCATTCTGCCGTCAGGTGATAACCGACTACAAGCGAATCCGTCCTGTCGTTCAGTTTGGCGACCTCTATCGACTTCACTCACCATACGCAGGCGATAACCTTGCCTCAGAGATGTACGTGTCAAGTGACAAGCAGAAGGCCGTTTTCTTCTGGTGGAAGCTTGAGACATTCAAGAATCAGCATCTCCCACGTGTCCGCATGGCAGGTCTCGATGCCAACCGCATGTATAAGGTTCACGAGCTCAACCGCATCGACGATACCCCTCTCTCATGCGAGGGCAAGACATACAGCGGTGCTTTCCTCATGCAGACGGGTCTCGAATTCCCTTATGCCCATAATGTGGATTACAGCAAGCGCAACGACTGGTCAAGTAGAGTGCTGGAACTCGAAGCGCAGTAAATGCTCTCTTCCTCCGTTGATCCTCCTAACCAAACTCGGTGAAGGTCCGTTCTAAGTCCTATCCTAGAACGGACCTTCACCGAGTTTGGTTCCTAAGTAAATGGGAGACACAACGGATTTACATAGGAATTACTTGGGATTTACAAGCCATTTATTCCGCTAAAAATCACGTTATTTACAAGAAAAAAATGAGTCTGCATTACGCTTCTGGCGCTTTTACCAATATCCATAATTAATAATGGCTTCTTTGGAATTGTCAGAGAATTCTAAATTGATATACCAACAGTTTGCTTTTTCTCTGCATTTCGGTGTTCTTCCTCCATCTTCATACATCGCCTGGAATCTATATCTATGTTCATCCTGTTTTGACCAACGTTTATCTTCGGCAGCATTCACTTTGTGATTTACACTATCAATAAATGCTTTTGAAGGGATGTTATCGAATTCTATATAAATCGAATCATCGAAATCACCATGAAGATCAGCAATGCCTGCAACATATCGCTTCACTTTGTAGTTGGGCAAAGACATTTCCATTACATCCTCTAATGTTGCCTTGTCGTCAAATTCTGTGGAATCTGGTAATAAAGAACAACCGACATAGAGTGCTATTCCAATGCAACATGCTATAATTAACTTTTTCATATTGTCTGCTTTTTTCGTATTTAAGGGAGGTGCTTATTAAGCAATTCCCTATATTCCTGTTCATACGAATGATTGATAATTTGCGGACAAAGGTAGTGATTTATTTCTGAATCGCCAAATTTCCAAATGGAAAATAGACAGGAAAGGGAATTGAATTAAACGCGAAGGGAATTTTGATGGATTTGGGAAGTAATTCACGTTAAATAGCAAAAGACGCAAAGTCGCGAAGTTTTAAGCTTTGCGTCTTTGCGTCTCTGCGTTTAATATATTAATCTCTCTTATTTGATGCTGTTGATAGCGGTGAGTGATGAGTCGTTAGCGTTCTTGTTTACTGTGAGGTTCATGTCCTCAAGAGAAGAACAGCCAGCAAACATATTG
>CAMKEM010000126.1 GCA_946411565.1 uncultured Prevotellaceae bacterium
AGAAGAAGTATGACGACCTTCATGCACGTTATCATGAAGCTATGCAGGGACCAGATCTTGAGGCTCTGAAGCAGATCATCATCGACGAGGAGATTGCATGTCCTATCTCTGGCACAAAGAACTGGACAGACGTTCGTCAGTTCAACCTTATGTTTGCTACCGAGATGGGTGCAAGTGCTGAAGGCTCAATGAAGGTATATCTCCGTCCTGAGACTGCTCAGGGTATCTTCGTAAACTACCTCAACGTGCAGAAGACTGGCCGTATGAAGATTCCATTCGGTATCGCTCAGATCGGTAAGGCTTTCCGTAACGAGATCGTTGCACGTCAGTTCATCTTCCGTATGCGTGAGTTCGAGCAGATGGAGATGCAGTTCTTCATCAAGCCAGGTACAGAGCTTGACTGGTTCGCTAAGTGGAAGGAAACACGTATGAAGTGGCATCAGAACCTCGGCTTCGGTGCAGAGAACTACCGTTTCCACGACCACGACAAGCTGGCTCACTATGCTAATGCAGCTACAGATATCGAGTTCCACATGCCATTCGGCTTCAAGGAGGTTGAGGGTATCCACTCTCGTACCAACTTCGACCTTAGCCAGCACGCTAAGTTCTCTGGCAAGAAGATTGAGTACTTCGATCCAGAAGAGAACACATCATACACTCCATACGTTATCGAGACCTCTATCGGTGTTGACCGTATGTTCCTCTCTATCATGTGTCACTCTTACGAGGAGGAGCAGCTTGAGAATGGTGAGACACGTACCGTTCTCCACCTCCCAGCAGCCCTCGCTCCAGTTAAGCTCGCTATCTTCCCTCTCACAAAGAAGGATGGTCTGCCAGAGAAGGCTCGTGAGATTCAGGACCAGCTCAAGTTCCACTTCAACTGTAAGTACGAGGAGAAGGATCAGATTGGTAAGCGTTACCGCCGTCAGGATGCCATCGGTACTCCTTTCTGCGTAACAGTCGATCACCAGACTCTCGAGGACAACACCGTAACTCTCCGTTACCGTGACTCTATGGAGCAGAAGCGTGTAGCAATCTCTGAGCTTCAGGGCATCATCGAGGATCAGGTTTCTATCACTTCCCTTCTTAAGAAGCTTCAGTAAATGAGTATCAATAATATTATTGCTGGCAGTCGAAAGGCTGCCAGCAGATATTTCTTCTTCCTCATGGCTTTCGCTGGTATCATCAGCATGACATCATGTAGCGAGAGCGATGATGATACGGAAGACGAATATGAGAACTGGGCAGAGCGCAACGATAAGTATTTCAACAGCATCTACACTCAAGCAGAAACGGCTATCAAATCTGGTGATGACAGTTGGAAGATTATCCCCACCTATACCAAGGACTCTCTTACAGCAAAGGCAAAGACTGATTTCATCGTTGCTCATGTAGAGACAAAGGGAACTGGTACAGTAAGCCCAATCTACACAGACACCGTTAGCATCCATTACAGAGGTTACTACATGCCAACCGACAGCTATGCTGAAGGAAAGCAGTTCGATTCTTCATGGACTGGCGACTACAACCTGAAGACGATGAAACCTACAGGCAACTATGTTTATAGTTATAAATTAGGTTTCACTACCGCCTTGATGAATATGCACAAGGGCGATCGTTGGACGGTTTACATTCCATACACACTGGGCTATGGTGTAACAGACGACAAGGGAATACGTGGATGTAGCACATTGAGATTCGACCTCACCCTCGTTGAATTCGCTCGTAAAGGCGATACCTTCCCTACCTACCAGTAAGGACGCAACATTAAGAACAGTTGTAAACAGAATAAGGGAAACGGATTTATCCGATTTATCTGAAAAAAACACGCGTAAATATTACTGCGCCAACAATCAGATTAATCAGACAAATCCGTTTCCCTTATTTTGTTGGAGTAATGTTATAGATGAATTGCCTATATGACAAACAGCAAGCTGTTTTTAACTGACAATAATTCTTCGCAAGGCTCAGGCGCTACGCGGAGTCCCAATCTTACCAATCTTAATCCAAAAGAAAGGCTCGCTTACGCGAATTAAGGAAAGCAAATTGGCAGTAAATTATATCAGTAAAATAACGTGAGTTCGACGAATTTATTCAGTTGTATATTGTTGACTATCATGTGGTTGAAAGAGCTCTGAAGGAGCGATACCTAATAGGGCAGTCCGTTAGGGCTGTTATATTTGTCGATATAGGGGGAATGAGGTCTGAAGGACCGACACCTAAAGTCTTCAGGTGTCGCACTTACAGCGCTCCTTTAATCACGCATCTATAGAATAACAGCCCTTACGGACTGCCCTATTAGGTGTCGGGCTTTCAGCCCTCGCAGTCTTGAATTCGTCGAACTCACGTTAAATTAATTTACTGGCTTAATTTTCTTATAATTTACTTTCTAAAAACATTTCAGGGCGCAAGCCACGTTTCTTATTGGTAGAAGATTGGTAATTATTGTCAGTTCAGCATCGGAGATGCGTTTGTTTCAATTTCATCGAACTCACGTTTTAAAAAAAATCGTGTGAAAGTGGCAGAATTTAAGAAATAATTTGTAACTTTGCCACGCAAAAAGAAAGCGGGGAGATTTAAATCACCACCTATAATTTATTTAAGTTCCGCAAGCTCCACTTGTAAGGAGTTCAAGGAGTACATGGAGTACAAGGAGTTATTCGCTGAGGCTCATCAAGCTGAAGCAAGTCAAGACGAATGTATTAAGCGATAAAAAATATTGTCTTGTACTACTTAAGCGACTTTAGGAGCGGTACTACTTTCACTCCTTAAACTGACAAGTTGCAAACTTGCGAAAGTTGAATAATTAATATCATTACGTCAGGAAACGACATAAAACTACATTTATATATGAAGACAAACAAACTAATATTCCTGTTCTGCATACTCATGAGTATGTTGACAACAAACGCATCGGCATACGACATTGCAGTTAAGAATGCTAATGGTGTGACGATTTATTACGGTTACTATCCAGTATATATCTATGGAGAAGAAGAGATGTGTGTAACCCCCCAAACAGATAGTTATAACAGTTATAGCGGCTCTGTTGTTATACCGAAAGAAATAACCTACGATAATAGGAAAATAAAAGTGGCAGAAATAGGAAGGCATGCTTTCAAAAACTGCAGTAAACTCAATTCCGTTACTATTCCAAATAGCGTAAAAAGAATAAATTGGTATGCTTTTCAAGAAAGTAGCATTAAATCCATCAATATTCCTAATAGCGTGACATTTTTGGGTGCTTATACTTTCCAGAAGTGCACAAAACTTACCTCCGTTGTGATTGGCGACGGCGTGAAGAGCATAGAACATGCAGCTTTCCAATATTGCAGTAACCTAACCTCTGTTACAATAGGCAAAAGTGTGACGAGTCTTGGAATGTATGCTTTCGGTAATTGTAGCAGCCTGACCTCTGTTACAATAGGCAAAAGTGTGACGAGTATCGGAGAGGAAGCCTTTATATCCTGCAGCAGCCTTAAATCTGTTACTATTCCAAATAGTGTAACGAGTATTGAAAGGCAAGCTTTCGCTGGTTGTATGTAGAGACCTCTAAACAACTATAAATAACGAAAAATACATAGAGTTAAACCTCTGTATATCAACTACTTTTAGATTTTAACTCTTCGGACTTGCTTTTTGGTGGTTCTCAAAAATCCGCTTACCTTTGCAACGCATTTCTACCGCGGAGAATTTTGAGGGCTTTTATTTTGCCATCTCGTGGACAGGGTTGACAAAGGTTGACAAGAGTGTACAACGGTTGACTGATTAACGAAAGGGAAAGAAGCAAGGAAGTGACCTCATTTGAAGAACGTGACATCGTGGAATGAGTTGACAAGGATTGTCAATGATTGACGAAAGTTCACTCCGTGGCGGTTTGCATGAAATTGATTGTAAAACCACATAAAAAGGAGTCAAATGAGAAAGACAAGAAAATGCGCCTTCTGCGGCAAGGAGTTCACTTGTAACAGCGGCTCGCAGAGGTATTGTTCAGAGCATTGTGCTGAGGCAGCAAAGGCTCAGCGCAAGAAGAAGCAACAGGACTTTTTGAAGGCTGTCCAGCCAGTTATAGACATCGCCAGCCAGGAGTACCTTACATTCTCCAAGGCTGCCATCCTCATGGGATGCTCCCGTCAGTACGTTTACAAATTGGTAAACGAAGGTAAACTTCCTGCCTCACGAATCAGTAGCCGTATGGCTTTCATCCGCAAGGCAGACATTGAGAAGATGATTGCTGGCAATCCTTATCATAGAGTATTGCCAGGCGCTTCATCAAACAAGAAATCATACCATTCATCATCTTCTTCCCTTTCGTTGAAAAAAGGCAAGAATCAGATTGGCGAATCACCAATGATGTTTGCCGAACCACTTGATTATATCTCTGGCGACGATGTTATGGCAACCTACAAAGTGAAGCGTTCATGGCTCTACACTTCTGCCAAGAATAACCAAGTACCCATTTGCAAGATTGCAGGCAAGAACTATTATAGCCGAAAGCACATGGATGCACTCTTCGGAGTGACTGCCGAGATTGAAGCCTTGACAGAGTGGCTCACAACGGATGAGGCAGAGACACTCTATTCCACGACCAAGGAATCCTTGCGCACCCAAGCCTACCGCCGCCATATTCCCACCAAGCGAGAATATGGCAAGACCTATTATTCAAAGAAACATCTTGATGACATCTTCCGTCCCGACCTGAAGGCGAGTGATGCCTATTACACCACAGCCGAAGCTGCCGAGAAGTACGGCATGACTAAAGCTAATATTGGCGTTATTGCCAAGGCACATAATATCACCAAGGTAAAAGTCGGAGTCCAGAACCTCATCGTCAAGGAGGAATTAGACCGAATAATGGCAAGCAGACTGGCACAATTCGGGGCTTACAGGCTCCAATAATGCCCAATAATAAGCATCAACTGCGTGAAAGTGCAATTATCCGTGAGTTATGAAAAGGTAAGTTGGTCACACTTTCATCACGCAGTTACTTTGCACCTGCTATGAGCCGCATAGCCTTCGATTATTAACAAAACAAATTTCATACAAGTATGAGTAACATTTGCAAGACAGTAACCTTGCGTACGCGTAAGATAAAGAAAGGTACGCAACTGAGCTTCTACCTTGACTACTATCCCGGCTACAGGGATGAGTCAACCATGAAGGTACAGCGACATGAGTCACTTGGCATCTACATCTTTGCCAAGCCCAAGAACCAGCGCGAGCGTGACTACAACGAGCGCATGACAGAGAAAGCCGAGGCACTGCGCTGCCGACGCTATGAGTCCATTGTCAATGAGAGGTACGATTTCTTTGACCGAGATAAGATGAAGGGCGACTTCCTTGCCTACTTCAAGCAGAAAGCCGACAAGAAGAACTGCAAGTGGCAACATGTCTATAAGCACTTTGCCAGATTCTGCAACGACAAGTGCCGTTTCGACGAGATCAATGTTGATTTCTGCAACAGGTTCCGAGAGTATCTGATGACTGCACCTCAGACCATCCACACCGAACACAAATTGCACATCAATAGCGTATCTGGCTATTGGTCAACGTTCCGTGCCGTGCTTCATACCGCCTACAGGGAACACAAGATCATGGAGAATCCAAATGGTTTCTTGGAGCGCATCGATACCATCCCAACGGAAAAAGAGCACCTCTCTCAGCCAGAACTCGTAAGCCTTGCCAACACAGACTGCAAGGAACCTGTGTTGAAGAAAGCATTCCTCTTCTCCTGTCTGACTGGACTCAGAAAGAGCGACGTCAAGGCATTGACATGGAAGAAGATTCAGCCATACGGTGATGGAGGCATGTATATCACGGTACGTATGCAGAAGACTCAGCAGCTCGTGAACAACCCTGTCAGCGAAGAGGCACTTGAACTCATTGACTTCTACGATGGAGAACACGAACCCGATGTAAAAGTATTCCCGGACTTCAAGGACAAAATGACAGGAACGACATTGAAGAACTGGCTGAAGGCAGCGGGCATCACCAAGCACATCACCTTCCACTGTGCCCGTCATACCTTCGGTTCCTTGCAGGTTGATGCAGGTACGGGTATCTACACCGTCCAGCACATGCTCGGACACAAGAACGTGGAGACCACTCAGATCTATGCGA
>CAMKEM010000127.1 GCA_946411565.1 uncultured Prevotellaceae bacterium
TCTGTCGTTATCGTTCAGCCAATCGACCGCGGTATGGTTCAGTGGCTCAACGGTCAGGATTGCCTTTACCACGTAAACCTTCAGGGACGTCTCAATGGCGAGGCTGTAAACCAGCTCGACCGTATCGACGTCGTTAGCCGTGGTATTGATCCATACGCACAGCACTGGGCTTATCAGGCTCTCGCAGAGCAGCCAGAGATTCGTTTCGTCATCTCTAACACTACTGAGGCTGGTATCGCTTTTGATCCTGCCTGCAAGCTCTCTGATGCACCTGCTTCTTCATATCCAGGCAAGCTGACACAGCTTCTCTGGTACCGCTTCAACGCATTCAATGGCGATCCTTCTAAGGGTCTCATCATCATGCCTTGTGAGCTTATCTTCCTCAATGGTCATCACCTTAAGGATTGCATCCGCAAGTATATCGAGCTTTGGAAAGAAGACTTTGGCGAGAAGGCAGCTGCTTTCTCTGAGTGGTTCGAGAAGTACAACTATGTATGTGCTACCCTCGTTGACCGTATCGTTCCAGGTTTCCCACGCAATGAAATCGCTCAGATTCAGGAGAAGATTGGTTATAGAGACAACCTCGTTGTTCAGGCTGAGATCTTCCACCTCTGGGTTATCGAGAAGGCAGAAAACATGACATGCGAGGAGCTTCGCAAGGAATTCCCTGCTGATCAGGCAGGTCTCAACGTGCTTATCGCTGAGTCTGAGGCTCCATACCACGAGCGTAAGGTTACATTGCTCAATGGTCCTCACACCGTTCTCTCTCCTGTTGCATACCTCTCAGGCGTAAACATCGTTCGCGATGCCCTTCACCACGAGGTTATCGGTCCTTATATCAAGAAGGTACAGTATGACGAGCTTATGCAGACTCTCAACCTCCCAATGGACGAGCTTCAGAAGTTTGCTGCTGACGTTCTTGAACGTTTCGACAACCCATACGTTGACCATCAGGTTACGAGCATCATGCTCAACTCATTCCCTAAGTTCCAGGCACGCGACCTTCCAGGAGTCAAGGTATATCTCGAGCGTAAGGGCGAGCTTCCAAAGGGTCTCGTACTCGGTCTTGCAGCCATCATCACCTACTACAAGGGCGGTACACGCGCTGACGGTGCTCCTATCCAGCCTAACGATGATCAGAAGATTATGGATCTTCTCACACAGCTCTGGGCTACAGGCGACACACGCAAGGTGGCAGAGGGTGTTCTCGCAGCCGACTGGATCTGGGGCGAGCATGGCAACCTCAACACAATCCCTGGTCTCACAGATATGGTTGAGGGCTTCCTGAACGATATCCAGAGCAAGGGTATGCTTGAGACGGTTAAGGCAATACTTTAAAAGTGCATAGTTCATAATTCATAATGCATAGTTGATTGGAGTACGCTTGACCATGCACTATGAATTATGAACTATGAATTATTAACTATGAACTACAATCTCTTTTCTCTTGCCAACAAATACGAGCGTGCGGATTTCATCAACGGAGATCCGTCATGGTTCATGCATCAAGTTGAGGGCGACTCCAACAAGGAGATACTGGCTTTCATTACTTCTTCCATAAGCTATGGCAGCAGAAAACAGTTCCTGCCTAAAATTGAAAGCCTAATGATTAAAGGCGACTATGCCAAATGGCTGAAAAACAGGGATTACGAAAAGATTGTACCACACACCGATGAGTGTTTCTACCGCCTCTACACAAAGGCAATGATGAATGATTTCCTCAATGCCCTTGCACAAATGATAGAACAATACGGCTCTATGCGAGGTTTTATCATGAGCATAAAGCACCCTGACAAAAAACTATCTGCCCTCGATGCCGTAAAAGCCTTGACATCATGGTTTGCTACCCACGGAAGCACAGGCGTTATTCCAAAGGATGCCACCTCTTCATGCAAGCGTGTTTGTATGTTCCTTCGTTGGATGGTGCGTGACAATTCTCCCGTTGATCTCGGCCTTTGGAGCGACCTAATTGACAAGAGCACTCTCATCATCCCTATGGATACCCACGTCCTTCAGGAAGCCACAAAATTAGGACTTATATCAAGCAAATGCACAAGCATGAGTGCCGCCTTGAAACTCTCCCAAAAACTTCGTGAAATCTGGCCTGACGACCCAATAAAAGGAGATTTTGCCCTCTTCGGACTTGGTGTGGATAAGTAAAGCCAAAGCTGGCGCATACACAGAATCATCCCCATGATTCCAGAGAACCCTTAATTCATGATTTATACAGCATTTAATATTTCTTCGAGTTTATGATACACATTTTCCAAATTAGGCTCACGTCTGGAATGTAGCAATTCTATATGTTCCATAATTTTCTGTTGTATCAGATCGTATTTTTCTGGAGACACTAACTTTGCCGCTTTCAGATATAGGTACCAATGAATATAACCATCGTCAAGTTTAAAATGCTCATCTGCAATAATAGGCTCCACGTCGTTCTTGTAATAATCGTTAAGCGTCTTGTACTTGTCAAAAAAGCAGGTTCCAATCTCTACAATATCCCTACGCATGTTTTCAAGTCGCTCTTCAAACTCACTGCCATCAAATGGGAATGTATAATAAAGCTCCCTATCGGGGAAATACATATCATGAGTTATCCCTACCGTATAGTGCGAACGAAGGTCTCTCAACTCTTGTTGCGTTGTAGCACGAAAAGGTTCGAACCATCGATGAAGGACATCAAACCGCTTATAGAAGGACACACGAATTCCAAGAGCGTCCTCATACTTATCATCCCACCATCTAGGAAAACCAAACAACTCTATCTCTTCCCAATCTTTCCCGTCTTTTTTCTTAAATCCAATAGAAGTAGGTTTAAAGCCACTAAAATAGCTGTCTTCCGATAGCAACCTAATTATTTCCTTTTTGTTTACCATTTTTGTCAAAATAAATAATTTTCATACACAAAGTACTCAGAATCATGAATCACAATAGAAATTACTTTGATCATTTTCATAAGTTGTCGTAGTGTCTTACGACGTTCTTTTTGTAACACTATGCAAAAGTAATAACATTATTTTATACTGCAAAATTATTCGGATAAAAAATGATTACGAGTCCCCTGCTGGTATTCAGAGAATAGAGGAACATTCTTGATGAAATCTGACCTGATGACCCAATAAAAGGAGATTATGCCCTCTTCGGGTTTGGGGTAGATAAGTAAATCTTGTCCATTCCAATAAAAAAAACAAAGTGTAATAGTCGATGTAATACTTTTTGAAAAAAGTTTTCAACACCGAGTATTACACCTTTGTCGTTTTGTGCACACTAAATAATTGTATATCAGTTTGTTTACCTTGGTGTAATACCCCCGAAAGTATTACACCAGTATTACACCAAATCCCCTGAAATGGTGTAATACTTTCAAGGGTATTACACCGCATCTAACACGCTGATAATCAATAAAAATATTGTTCATAACAACAAAAGGTGTAATACCCCCTTTAAAAACTTTTTTATTTTTTCTTTGCAAGGGTATTACACCAATCTATTACATCCGCATTGCCTTCGCTATGCCTCCGCTCTCTCAATCGGAGCTGGAACGGATTTGTAACGGTATTAGAACGGACTTACATACTATAATCGTTCCAACACCATCATTAATTCCTCGTGAATTCCTTCACGATGTGGGAATTTTCTTTTCTCTCTTTCTTAGCAATAGTACAACTCCATGCCTATTGCGCTTTCGTAGCAAGTCCTATGTAATTCCTATGCAAGTCCCATATAACTCCCATTTCAAATAAGAGCAACATAAGAGTAGCATAAGAGTTACATAAGAGTTTCGGTTATGCCAGATATCTGTATTTTGTGTTATCCGTTGTCTGTTTTCACAATTCACTTGATTTGCTTGTTTTTTTAGGAAAACAGCAATTTTCAAAATAAGGTTTGATTACCTACCCAAAAGTTATTTCGCCCTCTTTACGCATGGAGTTGGCAAATAGTTTTCTTTCAAAAAAATTAACTAAAATTTGGATTTCTCAAGAAAATTGTGTATCTTTGCACTCAGGAAATCAGAGACGGACACCGCTTTTTGAGCGACACATCCTATTTCCGACAAGCGAACAAAAGTTTGCACCTAATAACTCATACCGATCTAATTCTGTAAGTCTTTAGAACGGAGTAAAAGAGAAAAATACCACATTTGAGGAATGCGTCGCTAACAAAAGCCAGATACCTCGCTTATCCTTTGTGGTAAATAACAAATCAGTTTAACTAGTCCGATTCGAGGTATTTATCGGACTCCCATGAAGTGCATCGTTGTTTTATGAAGACAGAAACATATGATTTGAAAGGAACTAAAATATGCATTCCGATTGCGGAAAGCTATAGGGATTGTTTTACATTAATCAAAAGTGACAGACATAGAATTTCTGGCAAGAAAGAATCTACACTTTCGATTATAAAGCACCTCTTCAGACCTTTCTCTTCTTCCTTGCTTTTCTGGCTTAGATTAACCCAATACAAAGGGTGGCTTTATCTTTTTTGCAGATTCATGTACGAAAGAGAAAGCAGAAAAACACAAGTGCAGATACCTGGATCGGTGAAAATAGGATATGGTTTCTTTATTGGCCACAATATTTGCATAGTTATCAACGAGCACACAATAATTGGCAACAACGTAAATGTATCCCAGTTTCTGAACATTGGGACAAACCACAAAACGCCTGCTATCATAGGCGATAATGTTTACATCGGGCCTAATGTATGTATTGTTGAAGATGTAAAGATTGGTAGCAATTCCACTATCGGAGCTGGTACGGTTGCAACAAAAGACGTTCCTGAGTACGCAACAGTAGCAGGAGTTCCAGCAAGAGTCTTGAATTACAACAATCCGGGCAGATTTGTAAACAGGCGTTGGCCTTTATAACAAGTTCTCCCTTGACAAATATAAAATCGTCATTCCTTCGATATTCCATCGTTCTTCCTCCGAACCAAACTCGGTGAACCTCCGTTCTAAGTCCGCTACAGGAACGGACCTTCACCGAGTTTGGTTACTTTTTGTAACGGATGATGAGCAAAGGATCTTGGGAGATAATACAGCAATAAAGCCAAATAGTCTCTATACTAAAAATTACATTTATTTCGTTCATATTTACCTATTTTCTTTGCATTATTAGTTTTTTTCCGTACCTTTGCCTTTAAATTCTCAGCACGAGAAAAACAAGAAGTAAAAATATAACGAAACACGAAACATGAACCGTTCCCAGAAGATTATCCGTACCAGTATTATAGGCATCGTGGCAAACGTATTGTTGGCTGCGTTCAAGGCCGTTGTGGGTATCTTAGCCAATAGCGTGGCTATCATAATGGATGCTGTAAACAACCTAAGCGATGCCCTTTCGAGTGTAATTACAATCGTCGGAACAAAACTCTCCGAGCGCCCTGCTGATCGTGAGCATCCTTTCGGTTTCGGACGAGTAGAATATTTCAGCGCAATAATAATTGCCGTTATCGTACTATCGGCTGGTATCACCTCGCTCATAGAATCGGTAAAGAAGATTTTTGAGCCTACCGAACCAGAATATACCAACATAACACTTGTAGTAATCGCAGTGGCTATCGTGGTAAAACTGATACTTGGAATGTTCGTGAAAAAGCAAGGTGAGCAATTGAATAGCGATGCTCTTATTGCCTCTGGCTCTGATGCTCTCTTTGATGCAGTAATCACATTGGCAACGCTAATTTCAGCAGGAATAATGCTGTTATGGCAAGTATCTCTTGACGGCATTCTTGGTGCTTTGATTTCTGTTGTCATCATCAAGGCTGGTTTTGAAATGTTAGCTTCTCCTGTCAATGAATTGCTTGGTGCAAGGATTTCTCCAGACCTGCTCAAGGCAATCAAAAAGGAGGTTTCGGACTTTGAGGATGTTCATGGAGTCTATGACATCATCCTTCACAATTAT
>CAMKEM010000128.1 GCA_946411565.1 uncultured Prevotellaceae bacterium
TATGAGCCTGGCGAGCTACCAACTGCTCCACTCCGCGATGTTATTATCTTGGCAAGTGAGGTTTGTTCTCAATTGCGGATGCAAAGGTACTGCTTTTTTCTGAAACTACCAAGAAAAACCGATACTTTTTTATGTTTACATAGGCTTTTTCTTCATTTTTATCCCAAAAAATGGTGATATTTTTGGAGTTTACATGAAAAATTTCTATCTTTGCACATGAAAATCCGAATGTGCAATTTATGTCAATAAGTAAAACAGAACAAACATTTGTGGATGTCGCCCGAAGGCTGTTTGCCAAGAATGGTCTTGAGGGAACCACGATGAATGACATCGCTCGCGAGTCAGGCAAGGGGCGTCGTACGCTCTATACATATTTTAGCAAGAAAGAGGATATCTATTCTGCTGTGATAGAGTCGGAGCTTGAGCGTCTTTCTGAGAAACTCGACGAGGTGGCATCGAAGAAGATCCGTCCACAGGACAAGATCATCGAGCTTATCTATACTCATCTAAGCATGATACGTGAAACCGTAGTAAGAAACGGTAATCTTCGTGCTGAGTTCTTCCGTAATATCTGGATGGTGGAGAAGGTGAGGAAGAAGTTTGATGCCGATGAAATCGCGCTTTTCCGTAAGGTATATCAGAGTGGGGTGCAGTATGGCGAGTTTGACATTGACAATATAAACCTTGTGGCTGATATTACCCACTATTGCGTTAAGGGACTTGAAGTCCCTTATATCTATGGTCGTATAGGTCAGGGCTTGACCGATGATGCTACACGTCCAGTAGTAAGGAAAGTGGTATATGGCGCATTAGGCAAAATTATTAACCCTTAGCCCTGGGGCTAAGTGATAATTGAAAATTGATAATTGGCAATTGAAAATTGAGAATTGAAAATTATTGATAATTTTTTATCTAATATATAAAACTAAAAATGGGATTATTAACAGGTAAGACAGCGCTCGTAACAGGTGCTGCACGTGGCATCGGTAAGGCTGTTGCCATGAAATTCGCTCAGGAAGGTGCTAACATCGCTTTCACTGATCTCGTGCTCAATGATGATATGAAGGCTGGTCTTGAGGCTACTCGCCAAGAGATTGAGGCTCTCGGTGTTACATGCCGTGCTTATGCTGGCAACGCTGCTGATTTCGCAGAGACAGAGGCTGTTGTTAAGCAGATTCACGCTGACTTTGGTTCAATCGACGTACTCGTTAACAACGCTGGTATCACAAAGGACGGTCTTATGCTCCGTATGACAGAGGCTCAGTGGGATGCAGTTCTCAGCGTAAACCTCAAGTCTGCGTTCAACTTCATTCACGCTTGTGCTCCTATCATGCTCCGTCAGCGTGGTGGTTCTATCATCAACATGTCATCTGTTGTAGGTGTTCATGGTAACGCTGGTCAGTGTAACTACTCAGCTTCAAAGGCTGGTATGATTGGTCTTGCTAAGTCTATCGCTCAGGAGCTCGGTCCTAAGGGCGTTCGTGCTAATGCCGTTGCACCTGGTTTCATCGAGACAGCAATGACAGCTCAGTTGCCAGAGGAGATCCGTAAGGACTGGATGAAGAAGATTCCACTTCGTCGTGGTGGTCAGGTAGAGGATATCGCTAACGTATGTCTCTTCCTTGCTTCTGATATGTCAAGCTACGTAAGCGGTCAGGTTATCCAGATCGACGGTGGTATGAACATGTAATTAGTTAAGAACGAATAGTTAAGAGTGAAGAATTTGAGTTAGCTTTGCTGTAAAAAAGACTGTCGATAGTCTTGAGCAACTATACTAACTTAAATTCTTCACTCTTTGTTTTTCATTTTTCACTCTTCGTTTATAAACGAAAAAGAGGCAGATCTTCACAGACCTGCCTCTTTTATTTAGAATACGTACCGAAGCACGTATTTGGTGTTAAACTCATTTCACAACGTGTTGCACACCGATGACGAAAAACTAAGATTACTAAAATTCAAACCTATGATTTATATGTTTATTCTTTTTGTTTTAGGACTTACCATTATGGACGACCTGGACGATTAGCACGCTCTTGACGGCGTTTCTCCATATCCTCCGTATAAGCCTTGAATTGGTCGGCTGTCATAATCTTCTGCAGTTGCTCGTTGTATTGCTTCTGCATTTCTTGCCAGTTGCCACCTGGACGAGGACCTCTCTGACCTTCCGGTCTTTCAGCTCTTGCGCTGTCAGGTTTCCCATGACGTTGACCATTACCTCGTGGCATCTGTTTCTCATTGAGCTCTTGCAGCGCTTTTGCCTGCTCCTCGTTGAGACCGTATTGCTGAACCATTCTCTCTGTGCGTCTCTTGACCCACTCTGAGCGATCCATACGTGGTCGGCGATTGCCACCTTGCTCGTTCTGTGCTGAAGCGGTTACGCTAACAGCAGCTATCAAAAAGATAGATACAATGAATTTTCTCATAACAAAAAATTAAGTGTTTTAAGCGTAATTTTAATCTTTGTAATGACATTGATGATTCCTATGTCTATCTTTTCGACTGCAAAATTAATAAAAAGTTTAGTAAATCTGCAAAAAAAAAGCAGAAAAATTCGATAATTGATGTTTTTTTACTAATTTTGCGTTCAAATGAAGGATAAAAATAGGAAAATAGTTGTATTTTTGGGAATTTTTGCACTTGTGCTTGTTGGATTTTTTACAAACAGGTGCATTTCTTCTTCTGCTGAAAAAGTAGAGGAAAAGAAAGATTCCGTTGCTGGGCCTACTCTCATTATGCAGTTGCAACGTTGTTCCCGACTCAGTACTGCGGAGGTTAAGCTCCATAAGATAATCACCCACGATGATGAGATGAAACTCTCGGGAAAGCTGATGGGCAAGGAGCTGTCTGTTAATATTCCCGCAGGAAAGCGCAAGGTCGCAATTCCGCTCTATGCCACCGTCAAGGCAAGCATAGACCTCGCAAAAGTGACCGACGAGGATATCGTGCGTGAAGGTGACAAGATCACTATCTACCTCCCAGAGCCAGAGGTTGAGATAACCGAAACGCATATTGATCATGAAGGCGTTAGGCAGTTCGTTGCCCTTACACGCAGTAACTTCACCGACGAGGAGTTGCAGAAGTATGAGCTTGAGGGCAGAAAGTCGATAGAGAAATCGCTCGGCAGTCTTGGCATAGAGAATATGGCGCGTGAGAGTGCCGCCCGACAGCTTGTGCCTATCGTTCAGGCTTTTGGATACAAGGATACAGATATAACCATTACATTCCGTAAAGATGAAAAGAATAACACGATTCTTAGGAGGATTGAATAACGGTCTTACGCGCTTGTACCTATTTATAGCTATGGTATGCGTAATCTTGATTGTTGTCGTCGCATTTAAGGTCTGCGAAGGAGTGAAGGACACCTCTCTCTCCATAGTAACCAACGAGAAGATTGATTGTACTCCTAACATCGTTGACCGCATGAAGGCGATAGGGCAGTGGGAGTTTCTTGTAGTTTCCGACGAGGAACTCATAGATACCGTGCGTAAGGGTTTCTTCTCCGACGATGAGCTTGTGCGTATCTATTATGGTAAGCTCCGACTGGGCATCGACCTTTCCTCTTGCTCTGAGGACTGGATAAGCCAGAAGGATGACACCGTGTTTGTCACCATGCCAGAGATCCGTCTTCTCGACCATAACTTTATTGATGAGGCTCGCACAAAGTCTTTCTTTGAGTCTGGCAAGTGGAGTAATGCCGATCGTCAGGCTATGTACGACCGTGCTCGTGACCGTATGATCCGCCGTTGTATGTCGCCTGAGAACAAGAAGGTGGCACGCGATAATGCCTGTGAACAAGTGCAGAAGATGCTTGCGCCTATTGCAAAACCGAAGGTGGTGAAGGTGAGGTAAAGACCCACCCCCCTGCCCCTCCCATAAAGGGAGGGGAGTAGATAGTATATTTCGCTATTAGGAGTGATCTGTAAAGCAAACTCGCTTGATCTGTAAAGCAAACACGTTAGATTTATTAAATAAACACGTTTGATCTGTTAAATAAACAAGTTTGATTTATTCTTAAATAAACATACATACTCGTATCCCATCCGCGAGACAAATGTAACTACTCCCCTCCCTTTATGGGAGGGGTATGGGGGTGGGTCTTTTATGCAAGAAATAATCTCAGAACTCAGTAGCCTCCTCTGGGGATGGCCAATGATCATCATGCTGTTGGGAACACATCTGTTCCTGACCATACGACTTAAATTCCCACAGCGTCATATCTTTAAGGCTATACGCTTGTCTATTAGCCGCGATAAGGACTCTACGGGCGACGTTTCGCAGTTTGCTGCCCTCACCACAGCCCTTGCCGCTACTATCGGTACAGGAAACATCGTAGGCGTGGGTACAGCTATCGCTCTTGGAGGCCCTGGCGCTGTGCTCTGGTGCTGGCTTACTGGCGTTTTCGGCATAGCTACTAAGTATGGCGAGGGATTGCTTGCTATCAAGTATCGTGTGCAGACAAAGCACGGTAAGATGTTGGGAGGCCCTATGTATGCCCTTGAGCGTGGTCTTGCCGAGAGGTCAACAGGTTTCCGCAAGTCTATGTGGAAGGCTCTTGCTATTGCCTTCGCCTTCTTTACCGCTGTGGCTACCTTCGGAATAGGTTCTACCGTACAGGCAAACGCCATTTCCACTATGACTTATGACGCATACGACGTTTCGCCTGTCGTTATCGGCGGAATAGTCACTATACTCGTTGCTGCCGTCATCATGGGTGGCGTGAAGAGTATAGCAAAGTGTTGTGAGATGCTCGTGCCTCTCATGGCTGCTCTTTATGTCATAGGTTGTGTGGTAATCCTCTGTATTAATGCCGAATACGTATTGCCTGCCTTGAAACTTATCGTCGTATCAGCTTTCAATCCTGATGCTGCTGGAGGCGGCTTTGTTGGCTCTTCCATTATGATTACCGCACGTTATGGTATTGCGCGAGGACTTTTCTCTAACGAGTCTGGTCTCGGCTCTGCTCCTATCGTTGCTGCTGCTGCCCAGACAAAGAATCCTGTTCGTCAGGCACTTGTCTCTTCTTCTGGCACATTCTGGGATACTGTTGTTATCTGTGCTCTTACAGGTATAGTCATCGTTTCTTCCGTTATTGCCTATCCTGACATCAACATGTCGGATGGTGGTGTGCTTACAAAGATGGCATTCTCAAAGATCCCTTATATTGGCGAGCCTTTGCTCACCTTCGGTTCTCTCACCTTCGCTTTCTCCACTATCCTTGGCTGGAGCTATTACGGAGAACGTGGTGTGGAATATCTTGCCAACAAATACATGCACAGGCAAGCGCAAAAAGTCGATGGTAACGAGAGAAACAAGTTCGTTAGCCATACAATCAACGCCTACCGTATCATTTTCCTTATCACCACCTATCTCGGTGCTGTGGTAAGCCTAAACCTCGTCTGGGATCTTGCCGACATCTTCAACGCCCTCATGGCAATCCCTAACCTCCTCTCCCTCCTCTTCCTCTCAGGCATCATCGTTCATGAAACGAGGAAATACCTCTGGCGAGGCAGGCTGGATAGGGAATAATCCCGAAAAGAAAAGGTTCGCTTGCGCGAAAATACTTAGAAAGTAAATTAGGAGTAAATTAAACCAGTAAATTAACGTGAATTCGACGAAAAACCTGAATGGGTGATATAGTTTAGGATAGGGTGCAACCCTATCATCGATAATGCCCCACCACATTCCAGAGCGCCGTAGGTGCGACATAATTCCATATAATGCGGGATTGCGATTGATATGAAAATATGTCGTCCTTACAGGACTTTTTGGGGGATTTCCCCACCCCCCGATAGGTTGCACCCTATCCTAAGCTATTTCACCCCTTCAGGGTTTTCGTCGAGCTAACGTTAATTAACGTCCAAATTAATGTTGTGCAAAATACAATCACATTGCAAAGAC
>CAMKEM010000129.1 GCA_946411565.1 uncultured Prevotellaceae bacterium
TGATACTCGCCCATACGGTCGTAGAACAAGCCCCAGAACTTCTTCAAGAAGCGGTGACAACCGTCAATACCGTTAGTATCCCAAGGCTTTGACTGCTCAACAGGGCCAAGGAACATCTCGTACATACGGAGAGTGTCAGCACCATATTTCTCGACTATCATATCTGGGTTTACCACATTGAACATAGACTTTGACATCTTTTCAACTGCCCATCCGCAGACATACTGTCCATTATCATTGAGAATGAACTCTGCATTGTTATATTCAGGACGCCAAGCCTTAAATGCCTCTACATCAAGAATATCTGCGCTTACGATGTTCACGTCAACGTGGATAGGTGTAACGTCATACTCATCCTTCTTGTCAAATGAAACGAACGTATTAGTATCCTTGATACGATATACGAAGTTAGAGCGACCCTGAATCATACCCTGGTTAACGAGTTTCTGGAAAGGCTCTTCCTTCTTAGATATACCAAGGTCGAAGAGGAACTTATTCCAGAAGCGAGAGTAGATAAGGTGACCTGTTGCGTGCTCTGAACCACCTACATAGAGGTCCACATTCTGCCAGTATTCAGCTGCTTTCTCGGAGAGAAGTGCCTCATTGTTGTGTGGATCCATATAACGGAGGTAGTATGCAGAAGAACCTGCAAAACCAGGCATTGTATAGAGCTCGATAGGGAAGACGGTCTTATTGTCAATAAGAGCCTTATCCACGATTTTCTTGTTCTGCTCATCCCAAGCCCATACCTGAGCATTGCCCAATGGAGGCTCACCTGTTTCAGTTGGGAGGAACTTATCCACCTGTGGAAGTTCGATAGGCAGACACTCCTCTGGAATCATTGTTGGGATGCCGTTCTTGTAATATACAGGGAATGGCTCACCCCAGTAACGCTGACGAGAGAAGATGGCATCACGAAGACGATAATTCACCTTAACACGACCAATACCGTGCTTCTCAACGAATACCTTTGTTGCCTTGATAGCTTCCTTAACGGTCATGCCATTAAGAACGAGGCTCTCGCCGTCATATTCAATAGCAGTCTTGCCTGGGGCAGGGGAGTTGCTTACGATACCTTCCTTAGCATCGTATGACTCCTCGCTGATATCAGCACCCTCGATAAGTGGGATGATAGGGAGGTCGAAATGCTTTGCAAAGGCATAGTCGCGTGAGTCATGAGCAGGAACTGCCATAATAGCACCTGTACCATAGCCGGCAAGAACATATTCAGAGATATAGATAGGGCACTTATCGCCTGTGATTGGGTTGATACCGTAAGCACCTGAGAATACACCTGTTACGGTATGGTCAATCATACGCTCACGCTCTGTACGACCCTTCACGTACTTCACATACTCATCAACTGCCTGACGCTGGTCAGCAGTTGTAACAAGGTCAACAAGCTCACTCTCAGGAGCAAGTACGAAGAAGGTAACGCCGAACATTGTATCTGCACGGGTGGTGAAGATAGTAAAGTCAACATCAGAGTCAGCTACCTTAATCTTAACCTCAGTACCCTCTGAACGACCAATCCAGTTCTTCTGTGTCTCCTTGATAGAATCGCTCCACTCTATGGTCTCAAGACCGTCGAGAAGACGCTGTGAATAGGCACTTACACGAAGGCACCACTGGCGCATCTTCTTCTGCTCAACAGGGAAACCGCCACGAACAGAAACACCATCCACAACCTCATCATTAGCAAGAACAGTACCAAGACCTGCACACCAGTTCACCATTGTCTCGCCCATGAAGGCAATACGATAGTTCATCAGAACGTCAGACTTCTTCTTCTCGTCCCAGCTATTCCACTCCTCAGCTGTAAAGTGAAGTTCCTCACTTTCAGCTATACCCCAAGTGCCTCTACCCTCTTTCTCGAAATACTCGATAAGCTTTTCAATAGGCAGAGCCTTTTGGAACTTGTTGCAGAAGAAAGAGTTGAACATCTTCTGGAAAGCCCATTGTGTCCACTTATAGTAGCCAGGAGCACATGTGCGAACCTCGCGATCCCAGTCGAAACAGAAACCAATCTTATCCAACTGCTCACGATAGCGGTCAATATTCTGGAATGTTGTCTTCTCTGGGTGCTGACCTGTCTGGATAGCATACTGCTCAGCAGGCAATCCGTAAGCATCATAACCCATTGGGTTTAGCACGTTGAAACCCTGAAGACGCTTGTAGCGTGCATATATATCACTTGCAATATAGCCAAGTGGATGACCAACATGAAGACCTGCACCAGAAGGGTAGGGGAACATGTTCAGTACATAGAATTTCTTTTTGTTCTCATCCTCACTAACATGGTAGGTACCATTCTCTTTCCAGTACTCAAACCATTTCTTCTCAATTTCTCTGAAATTATATTCCATTTTCTTTTGTTGTTTTTTCTTAATTTGGATGCAAAGTTACTTAATTTAATGAAGAATGAAGAATGAAGAATGAAGAAATTGAAAAAAAATAACTAAATTTGCACCCGAAAATATAATTAACAATTAATAATTAACAATTAACATGCCTTTCACAGCGAAAAAGGTAACTTTTCCCTCGCCCTTTGGGGAGAGGGTGTCCGCAGGACGGGTGAGGGGCCGAATCTTTAAAATGGCAAAGAAAGACGGCGAGCTAACGCCAATGATGAAGCAGTTCTACGAGTTCAAGCATCAGCATCCTGATGCCTTGCTCTTGTTCCGCTGTGGAGACTTCTACGAGACATATTGTGATGATGCTGTGGATGCAGCTCAGATTCTGGGTATTACCTTGACAAGAAGAAACAACGGCGCAAGTCAGGGAGATGCTATGGCTGGATTTCCTCATCACGCTCTCGATAGCTATATCCCGAAACTCATAAGGGCGGGTAGGAGAGTGGCTATCTGCGATCAGTTGGAAGACCCAAAGCTGACAAAGAAACTCGTGAAGCGCGGCATTACAGAACTTGTCACCCCTGGTGTGGCGATGAATGATAATGTTCTCGACTGCAAGCAGAATAACTTCCTCTGTGCCATTCACTTCGGAAAGAGTTCATGCGGTTTTTCCCTTCTCGACATAAGTACTGGTGAGTTCCTTGTTGATGAGGGTTCTTTTGACTATATTGACAAGATGCTTACTAACTTCCATCCAAAGGAAATTTTGATAGAAAACGGTAAGCGTCGCCTGTTTGAGGATTCATTTAACAGAATAGGTGCTGCTTCTGACGGCAGTCTTCTCTATGACAAAATGGAGGACTGGGTGTTTACTGAGCAGACAGCACGACAGAAACTAAATGCCCATTTCAAGGTTAAGTCGATGAAGGGCTTTGGTGTGGATAACCTAAAGAACGGACTTGTTGCCGCAGGTGCCATACTTCAGTATCTTGAGCGTACTCAGCATACTCACATAGGTCATATCATCCGTATTCAACGTATTGATGCAGAGCGTTATGTGCGTCTGGATAACTTCACTATCCGCAATCTGGAATTGCTTGACTCTATGCACAATGACGGGGCAAATCTTGTATCAGTAATAGACAAGACTGTTTCGCCTATGGGTGCTCGTCAGTTGAGGAGGTGGATAGTCTTCCCATTGCGTGAAAAACGTAAGATTGAGGAGCGTCTGGATATGGTTGACTATATGTTCAAATATCCTGATTTCAGATGCGAGATTGACCAGAATCTTCAGGTTATAGGCGACCTTGAGCGTATATCTTCAAAGATAGCAGCAGGAAGGGTTTCGCCACGCGAACTTGTGCAGTTGAAGAATGCTCTTTCAGCCCTTGAACCTATAAAGCAGCTCTGTCAGGAGGCTTCAATGGATGTTCTGAAAAGGGTAGGGGAGAGGATAGATCCGCTTACTGCCCTAAGGGACAGAATTGAGCGTGAGATAATGCCAGAGCCACCGCAGTTGGTCAATAAGGGTAACGTGATTCGTGATGGCGTTAATGCCGAGCTTGATGACCTTCGTCATATATCTACCTCAGGCAAGGATTATCTGATGCAGATACAGCGTGCAGAGGCTGAGCGTACAGGCATTTCATCGCTTAAGATAGGCTATAACAACGTGTTCGGCTATTATCTTGAGGTAAGGAACACGTTTAAGGAGAATGTACCGCCTGAGTGGATACGTAAGCAGACACTTGCACAGGCAGAGCGTTATATCACTCAGGAACTCAAGGAGTATGAGGAAAAGATACTTGGTGCGGAGGATAAGATTCTTGCACTTGAAACTCGCCTCTACAACGAACTTGTTGAGTCGATGCAGACATCAATAGAGGCTATGCAGATAGATGCCCAGATTGTCGGAAATCTTGACTGTATGCTTTCTTTCTCAAAGGTGGCTGTTGAGAATCATTATGTGCGCCCTGTAATTGAGGAAAGTAAGGAGCTTGTCATAAAGGGTGGCCGTCATCCTGTTATTGAGAAAAACCTGCCTATTGGTGAGAATTATATCCCTAATGACGTTGCTTTGCAAGGCGGAAGCGGCTCCCTCCCTACGGGGGAGGGCGGGGGGAGAGGCTCCTCACCTCAAATCATCATCATCACAGGCCCTAACATGGCTGGTAAATCGGCTCTGTTGCGTCAAACTGCCTTGATAGTACTGATGGCTCAGATAGGATGTTATGTGCCGGCAGAGAGCGCGAAAATAGGTATTGTGGATAAGATTTTCACCCGTGTAGGTGCAAGTGATAATCTTAGCGTTGGTGAATCAACCTTTATGGTTGAGATGACTGAGGCTGCAAATATCCTCAATAATGCCACAGACAACTCTCTCGTGCTCTTTGACGAGCTTGGTCGTGGTACTTCTACATACGACGGTATTTCTATTGCCTGGGCTATCGTGGAATATCTTCACGAGCATAGTGGGGTAGGGGCTCGCACTCTCTTTGCTACTCACTATCACGAGCTTAACGAGATGGAGAAGCATTTCCCTCGTATCAAGAACTTCAACGTGTCAGTAAAGGAAATGAATGGTAAGGTTATTTTTCTCCGTAAACTCGTTGAGGGTGGCTCTGAGCATTCATTCGGTATTCACGTTGCACAGCTTGCCGGAATGCCAAATGCCATCGTTAAGCGTGCCAATGTCATTCTTAAGGCTCTTGAAGAAGAAGGTAATCAGGTGGGAAGTGCAGGAAAGCCTGATATGGCGGCAGTTTCATCAAAGGCAAATGCCCAGACACAGCTCAGTTTCTTCCAATTGGATGATCCTGTACTTTGTCAGGTAAGAGATGAAATCTTAGGACTTGATGTAAATAACCTTACGCCACTTGAAGCCCTTAACAAGCTTAATGAAATAAAGAAGATAGTAGCTCAGTAAACGCGAAAATTTCAATTATTTCAATAATTTCAATTAATTTTGGGCATACACTCTATATTACGACTTGTCGTAATACACATGCATATTTTTTATTGAAATTATTGAAATAAGTAAGTGATCAAATTTATTTATATAATGCAGGTGTCAGTCCACTGCAAAGC
>CAMKEM010000130.1 GCA_946411565.1 uncultured Prevotellaceae bacterium
AAGATTGGTAAGATTGGTAATTATTGTCAGTTAAAAACAGCTTGCTGTTTGCCATATAGGCAATTCGTCGAACTCACGTTACTTTAACGTGTGTTCGGCGAAAAGCGCCGAAGGTGCGACACCTAACAGGGCAGTCCGGATTTGCTTGCGATCTGAGCTTGCGAAGAAGGGCTGTCATATAGATTGTTTTTAAGGGATGAGGTCTGAAGGACCGACACCTATTATATTTATTAGGTGTCGCACCTACGGCGCTCACTAACACACACACCATCATAGTAACAGCCCTTCTTCGCAAGCTCAGATCGCAAGCAAATCCGGACTGCCCTGTTAGGTGTCGCTCTTTCAGAGCTTCTTCAACCACATATTTTTTCAACAATATACGAGTTGACGAACTCCTTACTCTTTACCCTTTACACTTTACTCTTTACACTTTACCCCTTACTCCCCCTCTCCATCGCCTCATCATCCGAGATATGGACTGAGCCTTTCATTATGGTAAGGTCGTTACGATCATATTTGTATTGAGCTGAAGCAAGGGAATTATATTCCCTGAACTCTGGGCAATCTACATCCATTACACCACACAAGAGGTCGTAGAGCAAGTCGTTAGTCCAATAGCGATTGGCATTTCCCCTGAGTGCATCGGCACGCTCTGAACGCTTTTCCAGATACTCATCGCCCATCCATACCATCAACGGAATGCGTGTATCGCTAAATCCTCCGAAGTTCGGCTGACGATGTCGATCAGGCACATCACCATGGTCGCTGCAATATACCATTGCCTGAAGATTGTACTTATTTCGTAATTCCTCGAAAGCCTTATGGATGATGCAATCGGTGTAATAAATAGTGTTCTTATAGTTGGTTATCTGGTCGTGATTACCATGCTCACCCCATTGTCTGTAAGTCTCAGGGAAACGATTCTCATAGTTGAAATGGCTGCCCTTGAGATGTAGAACCAAAAGATTGTTGCACGTTGGATCCAACTCTGGGATAAAGTCGATAAGAGCTTCGTCATAGTATTTCCTACCCAACTGCTGATTAGTCCATTTGGCTACATCGGAAGTTTCCGCCACAAGGGTTATAGGGGTATCGGCAGAACCGAGATGGCCCTGATTGCTGTACCAATGCACCTTATAGCCAAGTTTTTTTGCTATATCCACGATAGAGGTGGAGGTATAGAATGCACCGCCATCGTACTGATTGAATGCGGTAAGTGCCTTCTCAAGAGTGGGAACAGTCTGTATGTCACAACTATAGGCATTAGGGAAGAGTACACAATGACTATTGTCGGTTGCCAGGCTACGCATCCAAGGCGTTGTATCTTCCTTCATAGAAGAAAATGCACTCATGAAATCGCGAGATGCAGACTCGCCAATAACAAGGAGAATGGTATGCGGACTCGACAATGGATGAATGCAGTTAGCGTTCAATGTCTGCATACGCTGCTGCTGATTCTTTGAGTACAGGCTGTTGTTATGTACATATTCCTGTACCTCCTGATATAGCTTTACGATTGCGATACGTGTAAAGACACCATGACGAGGCTTGAACAGATAATAGCCCACAGCTACTATCATTACCAATATTACCACCATCATCCATGTTTCCACAGTACCAGACACAAATTCATTGCCTCCCACGGCAAAAGCTGCTACTGCAACTACTACCGCCACAATGCCGATAATGGTTTTCCATAGGGAATAAGTTCGGAAGAACTCAAGAATCTCGTTGTAGTTGGTCTGAAGGATAAGCAGCATACCATTCATGTCAATGACATGCTTATAGATGACGTAATATCCCAGAATGAACACAGGCAGCACAACGGCAAGCACACAGAGCACAGCCATGACTACCGTTGGCAACAGAACCGCCATTCCGCCCATGATACCAAATAGATATATGGCGAATGCAGGATCCATGCGATGGTCGTAATCGGGAGAGGTGTGGCGATATGTGAGATGATACGTAAGCGGATATGCCAATGCCCATAGCTCGGCAATAGCAAGGAGCTTGATCACCATAGGTTGCAGCACATCGGTATCAGTAACAGCCAAAGGCAATATGGCAACAATGGATGCAGGCAGATAGCGAAGCAACTGCTGTAAGCGTGCATTGGGAGCAAGACCATGATTCAGGCAGAGATATGCCACATAGTTTCCAAGCCAAAGCACTAATGCCAACACGAGACAATCACAAATATGATCCATAGAGTTTCTTGATCTGTACGTAGAAATGTTCGTAATCCATGTGGTCGAAGAAATCCTCCTTCGCCTTCATACCCATTTGTTGGCGTTTCTCAGCATCATTTATAAGCACAGACATTGCCTCTGCAAGTTTAGCAGAATCACCTGGTGTTACCATGAAGCCATTCTCGCCATTTACCACGTATTCCTTCTGACCGCCATTATCGGTTGTTACCACAGGTCGTCCCTGAGACATATACTCTTGTGGTGACAATGGGCAACCCTCTCTTACTATTGATGCAAGGATTCCAAAATCCGAAGATGCAACGTAAGGCAATACAGGATGTCTGAATCCTGCAAGTATAACCGTACCTTCAAGACTCTTTGCCTTGATGCTTTCTTGCAGATGAGCTGTATATTCCTTGCTTCCCTTACCAATAAGTACCAATCTAAATGGTGAAATATTAGCATCAGCCTTCAATCTCGCAACAGCATCAAGCAACGTATCAATTCCTTTTTCAGGATCAAGGCGACCATGATACATAGCAAGAACCTCTGTTGATGGTATGCCGAGTTCCTCTCTCAATGAAGCAGGCTCTACATGCTGTGGTACCACGATACTGGTACGCACGATACTCAGTTTACTTTCATCTATTGAAGGATTGGTACTCATGAACATATCACGAGATAACTGCGAATCGAAACAGATAGCATCTATATGCTTATAGAGCCAACGATAATGGAAGGAGTTCTTGCCCTTGCGGGTAAGATGACGGCACATCACCACCCTTATCTGTTTGTTGCCCGATAATTCACGAGCATAACAGGCAGTAAAAGCATCCTTGAAGTTATGTGCATGTATAACGCACTGGCCTTCGTGCTTCACCACCTTAGCCATCTTATAGGCACTTATTATATCAGTTACTCCATTAAGTCGCAATGGAATAACCCTTGCTACACTCTCACACTTACTTACGATTTCAGGAACAGGCTTACAGAATATTGTTACCGAAATGCCATCGGCTTTCTGACGCTGTGCGAGGTCAAACACATACTGCTCACCACCTCCCCATTCGTTATTTGATATGATATGAAATATCTTGCTCATTGCTTTTCCCTAAGTTTCTTTTCCATTATCTTTGACACTAATACCTGTTGGTAAATAGCCCATTGAACTGCTTGTAATACCCCACGCTTGCCATTCTTGAAGCCTCCCTTGAACAGGAAGATGTAGATGAAGCGCCATAACGGACGCAGGAATAATGCCAGTATTCCAAAGTTTCTGTTCATTTTCTTCTCCACCTCATTATCCGTGTAATGGTTCATCTTCATAACCCATTGGCTATAGGTCTGGTCAGCAAGATGCAACATCTTATATTGTTTCGGTGCTTGCTCTACCCTACCCTTTATTATCGGAATAGCATGGATATGCGTAGGCCATACAGTTCCCTCCTTACGGAAGAACCTCAATTGCATATCGCTCGACCAATCCTTGTTGTACATTCCCATCACCTTGTTCTGGCGAGCGATGAACATACCCTGCGGACAATTCTCATCCTTTATGCGATCATAGAGATACTTACGCAACTGTGGCGTGATAATCTCATCTGCATCCACCACAAGAACCCAAGGATTAGAAGCAGAGTCGATGGCAAACTGTCGTGCAGGTTCCACAATCGTTATGTTTCCCTTCGGAAACACTACAATCTTACATCCATACTGCCTCGCAATCTCCACCGTGCTATCCGTGGACTCCATATCGCAGACTACCACCTCATCGAAGTCCTTTACGGCTTCGAGACATTCAGGCAGATATTTCTCCGCATTATATGTATTGACTACTACGCTTATCATCTTAATATTTTACTTTGTAACAGTTCTTGCCTTACAGATTCTAACACTATCGACCAAAGTCTGGGTATTAGCATCATACGCCTTCATAGTAACGGCTTCCGCATCAACACTTATAATCTGGTAATAGCGACTTCCCTGAACCACAGGATAGAACCTCTCCGTAGGATGGATAGAATAGTTCTTCGGAGAGCAATGGGATATCACATACAATGGAGGTGTGGTGCATTCATTTCCTTTCAACGGTTTTTCGGATGAGGTGCAATGTGTGTATGCGTGCTCATGTCCCTGAAGCACGAGTTCTACTCCAGCCTCTTGAATTGCATCATCGAACATCCAGCGCTCTACCAAGTTATTGTTCTTCTTCTTTACAGAATAAAGCGGATGGTGAAGCAACACTATCTTATGCGCAGCCTTGCTCTCATCAAACTGCTCCTTTAGCCACTTTTTCTGTTGATTAAGGAAATAGGCCCCTCTGTCAGAATCAAGCAAGAAAAACTGGGTATCGTGATACACAAATGAGAACAGATGATTATCATCACCTCTTTCCTCCATACCTTTAAGGAAGTAAGGGAAGGTCAATGCAAACCTACGCTCACACTTTCTTATCAGATACTTCAGATAGTCGTGATTGCCTGTGACATTAACTACTGGCATTGCCGTACATACGCTGTCAAGGCTACGGAAAGTCTCGGCATAGTAAGCATCGGTTGGGCGTTCTATCAAATCGCCTCCGAATGCAACGAACTCAACTTCTGGATGCCTTGCCACAGCTTGTATTAGCAATTTGTTTGCCACGCCATTGATTGTATCCTGCACATCGCCCATATAGAGGAATGAGAACGACTTTGATTCTGGATTTGTGGTTGTAAAGCTATACCACTTAGAAAGCGTTCCATTAGTCTTTACCGCATAGCTATATGTGTGTTCCGCCTTCAGATTCTTCATCTCAGCACGATAGAAAGCAGCCTTACCAGAGCGAGACTCAAAGACTTCTCCTATTGCCTTTATCGTAACAGTATCTGTTGAATCCGCAAGCAAAAGCATGGCATCTGCATCCACTTTATCATCGCACATCCATGACACCATCCTCGACTGCTCACCATCATTACCAAAGGTAAGCAGCACACGCGATGGTACATTGGCTGGAGTGTAAGGTTCCTCTGGAGGATTATAAAACCACACATCCCAACGGTCGTATGCCCAGATGCTCAGGCCTAACACCACTACCGCAATAGTTAGCCATGTATATTTTTTGCTTTTCTTTGTCATTTCATTATCATTTATAGAACCTATTCACACGTTGCATGGCAGCATTAAACTTCTTTACATCAAT
>CAMKEM010000131.1 GCA_946411565.1 uncultured Prevotellaceae bacterium
TAAGCCTGTAGCTAGCGTTCATCCTGAGCCAGGATCAAACTCTCCATTGTAAAATCTCTTTATAATGTTACCTGCAATTGCTTGCAGGTTCTTTTGTCTTGCTCGGGACGACTATCCTTAATCTATTAAGAAGTCTCATTCTCTTTACCCTTACTTCTAAGGGCGAATTGATCGGTTCGTTTCTTTACCCAAGTGATCTCTCACTTGCTTCTTGTACTACTACTTCCTGTTTATGTAAATCTTGTCAAAGAACTCTTTCCTTTTGCTCTCTTTCCATCGGTGTCAGCCACCGTTTTTCCGAAAGCGAGTGCAAAGGTACTACATTTTCACGAACTGGCAAAATTTTTCGGGGATTATTTTCAGAAAAAGATGCATTTTCTCGGTTTGGATGACCGAAATCAAGGAAAATCGGAGATGTTCGGGGAATATGAGCAGAGGTTTGAGAAAATGAGGGGACGAGCCGAACACGGCTCGAAGATGCTAAGCAAGAAAAATGGCGAGCCGAACTCGGCTCGAAAAAAAGAAAAGAAAAAACTATTTTGAAGCGGTGGGGGATTTTTCGGTTGCAGAATAACGAATCGTGAGAGCACCGACATTGCGGAGTTCCTTCTTGAGATCATTCACTATTCCCATATCCGTGTTACGATCCGCACGAAGGTTGATTATTAAGTTCTCCTGACTTCCCCCTGAAAGATTTGCCTTGAAGTTCTGAACCAACGCCCCGACTTGTTCAATAGAGCAGACACGATCGTTCACCTGAATCTGAGTATCACCATAATTATTTCTACCTATATATATATTAATGGTAGAGAATTTATTTGAAGACTTCGTAACCTCTGTGCCTTGCGGAACCTGCAACTTAACCTTTACAGTTTCGTTTCTCATGTGAGTCACAATCATAAAGAAAAACAAAACTGTAAAAATAAGGTCAGGCATACTCGCCATATTAAGACCTGGAACCGAACGATGTTTCTTTCTACGAATCTGCACTTTATTGGGTGATAGGTGTTAGGTGATGGGTGTTGGTGGTATAAATATCAATAAACTTCCTGAACTCTCTGCGGATATTTCTCCAGCAATTGTTCACGTTGCTCAACACTACACTTGGAATATGGTTTGCCGAACATCTGTTTAGAAGCCGCATCACGAATCTCACGATAACTTCTCACAATCTCATTCTGAAGATGGAAGTATGTGTCATAGTCACATTTCCTATCAGTCTTGAGTTCTATGATATGAGAAGGACCTGTGCTGACAATAAACTCCTTGAGCTGACGACGAATCTTATCAATATTCGCAGGTTTCTCATCTATGGTAAGCAAACCTTCCTCAGAAAGCGCAAGCGACATAACCTTCGACCTGTCCACATCCATCATCTCCTGTTTCTCATCCTGCTTGGGAGGAAGCTGACGATTCATTCCCTTGTCAACATCCATTGACGTGGTGACAAGGAAGAAAACCAAGAGCATGAACGATATGTCAGCCGTTGAGGTCGTGTTCAATCCCGGAACCTCACGACGCTTCCTTCTAAAGATCATTTCCTGCGATTCCTTATGATTCCGAACAAAATTGCGCCTATACCTATTATAATAAGAAGGACACTCGCAACAACAAACATATTTGCAGCGCGAAGCCACAACTTCTCTTCAAACATCTCGCCATTTACATAGATACTTGAAGAAGGCAAGGCGAAAAGAAATGCCAACAAGACAACAGTTCCGATGGTTACGCCAAGCGTGATTCGCTTTCCGTGAATACCATTTACTACTGCCGGAGAATGGTTTGTGCGAACAGAATGCCACTTTGCGAAACAAGCTATTGCCGTAGTTCCTACGAGAAGGAGGAACATAAGTCCCATAACGAGATCCGTGAGAAGTGGCGAGTTATAACGCTCATCCCACATGGCTGGCATATCATATCCCACGAAATAGAAAAGCAGGAACACAAGTGCTATGATAGCCGTAAGCGAATACAGCACCACATGCGAGATTCGTTCAGAAGACCACTTCCTAACGTCCGCCAACTTTCCTATTTTCAAAGAGAGCCTACTCATTTACCTTCGATTTTTCTTCATCCAACGAAGTGAGGATATCCATAAGAGTAATGGCCGACTCCTCCATCTGTGCCGTAAGATGGTCAATCTTTGAGAGCACATAATTATAGAACAACTGAAGGATAAGAGCCGTGATGATACCGAAGATAGTCGTGATAAGAGCAACCTTCATACCAGACGCAACCACATCCGGACGAATATCACCAGCCATCTGTATCTTGTCGAATGCCATAACCATACCTATCACAGTTCCGAGGAAACCGAGAGAAGGTGCCATAGCAATAAGAAGGGTAATCCACGAACAGCCCTTTTCCATATTTCCAATCTGCACCTGAGCATACGATTCTACACTTCGCTCTATTGCAGCCTTAGTCTCACGAATACGGAGAAGTCCCTGATAGCAAATGCTTGCAACAGGCCCACGAGTATCACGACAAAGCGATTTCGCAGCCTCGACACCCTCTTCGTTGAGTTTTTTCTCAAGCTCAGCCATGAACTTCTTTGCATCAATCTCTGACATAGAGAGATAGATTATGCGCTCTATGCAAATGGCAAGTCCGAGAACAAGAGCAAGGGCTACAAGCGACATAAAGCCGGCACCACCCTCTATGAACTTCTTCTTCAACTGAGTATATGCCCCGGCATTAGCATCTGCAACAAGAGCAGAATCCAAAGCAGACTCCTCACCATCGCCAAGCAAGGCATCATCAATCTCCGTTCCCTTGATTGTTTCATCAACAGAAACGGCTGTATCGACATTCGCCTCAACCTTTGCAATAGTATCTGCCCCACCCTTCTGCTGGGCAAAAGCATCACCACATGATAGTGCCATCAAAACAAAGACGGCACAGATATATGTTTTTATATTTTTCATCTTATTCATTTTCCGATGCAAAAGTAATTATTTATTCCCAATACGCCAAACCTTATGAGCAAGAAAAACGGTCAGAAAGGTAAATAAAACGAAAATAATTACACTATATGCCATTTTTTTACTATTTTTGCACCTCAAAATAAGATAATGAACAAGATTTTCACATTCATAAGGACTTGGAAACTCCCCATAGCAATGCTCATCGGGGTTCTACTTTATTACGTCTTTGGGGCAATAGTTCCACAAGACAACGAAAGCGATTTCTATTACACCATCTCCCACATCTTCCAGCCTACTCTCATCTTCAGTATGCTTTTTCTCTCGTTTCTGAAAGTTGAGCCAAAGAATCTGAAACCACATCGCTGGCATGGTATTCTTCTCCTTACGCAAGGAAGTCTCTTTGTGCTATGCTCTCTCGCCGCTTTATATTTCCCTCAAACTGTCAACGAAAAGATTCTATGGGAAGGGGCTATGCTATGCTTCATCTGCCCAACTGCCACAGCCTCAGCAGTTATCGTACAGAAATTAGGCGGTTCTCTCAGCGGAGACGTGACATATATTGTTCTCTGTAATCTTCTCGTATCTGCCCTCGCACCGGGCTTTCTAACTCTCGTAGAACCACACTCAGGTCTTGATTTCCTCACCGAGTTCTTCATGATAATGGGTAAAGTGTTCCCTCTGTTGCTCTGCCCTCTGTTTGTTGCGCTTATCGTAAGACACTACGCCCCAAAGCTCAAGGATAGGATGCTCCAGATAAAGGATCTCGCCTTCTACCTATGGCTCGTAGCCCTCGCCCTTGCCATTACAGTTACGGTAAGGACTATCGTAGAAAGCAACATTGCACTCGGCATTCTCCTCGGACTTGCAGCCATAAGTGCCCTATGCTGTGTGATTCAGTTCACCCTCGGAAGGGCTATCGGAAAGCGTTGGCAACAGCCAACAAAACCCCAATCAGAATGCAAGAACAAGGGTGAGTATATTGCCCCAATAGAGCGTTCGGCAATAACGGCTGGTCAGGCATTCGGCCAGAAGAACACCGTCTTCATCATCTGGATGGGATTGGTATTCCTTAATCCTGTCACCTCCGTTGTAGGCGGTTTCTACAGCATCTGGCACAACCTTGTAAATTCCTACCAACTTTACAAGAAAGGGAAGAGATAATCTTACGCACATCCTACGAATTTCACCCAAAATGCCTCCTATGTAAGTCCGTTGTTCCTCCTATGATCCTCCGTACCAAAGTCGGTGCAAAGTCGGTGCAAAGTCGGTGAGAGAGCGAAGGAACATCGAGTTTGGTACGGAGGAAAAGCGAAGGATCAACGAAGATTCAACGCAAATAAAGGAGAGTACCTCTTGGCGAGATACTCTCCTTTATCGAAATCTTATCTTTGTTCCGCAGATAATTCACCTTACATAATCCACGAAAGAATATCTGAATGCGTGCTTCTCGTCAGTTTCGTGATTCTCACGGGAGACTTCCTTCCAATCATCATACTTTGGGAAGAAAGCATCAGCAGAAGATGGGGTATCGTCAATCTCAGTAAGGCAAAGGCGGTCGGCCTTATCCATACATTGATTATATACAGAAGCACCTCCTATTATATAGACATCCTCATCGGGAGCACAATTGGCAAGTGCCTCATCAAGAGAAGGATAGACATCACAGTCAGGGAGTTCCTTTACCGAGCGTGAGAGAACCACGTTCCTACGGTTAGGAAGAGCGCCCTTCGGAAGAGAATCGAAGGTATTTCTTCCCATTATGATGGTATGTCCCGTGGTAAGAGCCTTGAAACGCTTCAAGTCGTTAGGCAACCAGTAGAGAAGCTTATTCTCATTACCTATTGCACGATTACGTGCAACGGCAGCAATTACATTTATCATACGCTCACCTCCGCTTTGATGTGTGGCCACGGATCATAACCCTCCAATTCAAAATCCTCATATTTGAAAGAGAACAAATCCTTAACGTCAGGATTTATCTTCATCTTAGGCAACGGACGAGGGGTGCGCGTCAACTGCAACTGAGCCTGTTCTATATGGTTGAGATAGAGATGCGTGTCGCCTGTTGTGTGGACGAACTCACCACATTGAAGTCCTGTAACCTGTGCCATCATCTGAAGCAGAAGGGCATAGCTCGCAATATTGAAAGGCACTCCGAGAAAGGTATCAGCCGAACGCTGGTAGAGCTGGAGCGAGAGCTTGCCGTCAGCCACATAGAACTGGAACATAGTATGGCAAGGAGGCAGAGCCATATAATCGGTCTGTCCTGGATGCCAAGCACATACAA
>CAMKEM010000132.1 GCA_946411565.1 uncultured Prevotellaceae bacterium
GAGTACGTTATCCTCGGTCACTCTGAGCGTCGTGAGTACTACCACGAGACTCCAGAGATCCTCAAGGAGAAGGTAAATCTCGCTCTTGCTAACGGTCTTAAGGTTATCTTCTGTATCGGTGAGTCTCTTGCACAGCGTGAGGCTAACGAGCAGGAGGCTGTATGTAAGGCTGAGCTCGCTGGTTCTGTATTCCACCTCACAGCTGAGGAGTGGAAGAACATCGTTATCGCTTACGAGCCAATCTGGGCTATCGGTACAGGTAAGACCGCTACTGCTGAGCAGGCAGAGGAAATCCACGCATTCATCCGTTCTTGCGTAGCTGAGGTTTACGGTGCAGAGGCTGCTGACAACACAACTATCCTCTACGGTGGTTCTTGCAAGGCTTCTAACGCTCCTGAGCTCTTCGCTAAGGCAGACATCGACGGTGGTCTTATCGGTGGTGCTTCTCTGAAGGCTGCTGATTTCAAGGGTATCATCGACGCTTGGAACTAAGCCCTTCGCGTAAAAAATGAAAATTGAAAATTGGAAATTGAAAATTCACATCACACATGGGATTTTCTAATTTTCAATTTTCTATTTTCAGTTTTCAATTCAAGACATGAACAGACTATTTACATTTATTCTAACAATCATCTGTTGCCTGGGCATTCAGGCTCAGAATCAGAAATTCCTTGACGGTCTTCGTGCCAACGAACCTGGCAAGGGTACTGTGACCGTGACTCAAAGTCCGGTTATCGACGTGTTGGTTAATGGCAATCCGCAGTCTGCTAATAATGGTGCAACCCAACCTCAGCCTTCTGCCACTACCCCAGCGGTAACCCGCCCTATACCGACCACTCCACATGACAACAACAGACCGGATGCCACACAGCATACCGGCTCAGATATCGCGCATAACGGTAGTGAAGACATCCCAGGAGAGGATGCAGCCGTAGATACCCGCAAGAAGGTAATGCGCAACAGCTATAAGACAACAGGCTTCCGTATTCAAGTGTTCTCTGGCGGCAACTCCCGAGTTGACAAACAAAAGGCAGAGAAAGCCGGTACGGACATGAAGCGATACTTCCCTAACGAACCTGTGTATGTTCATTTCTACTCTCCTTCATGGAAATGCCGTATGGGTAACTACCGCACACAGGAGGAGGCTCGTGCAGTTCTTGCACAGGTTAAGAAGTATTATCCACAGGCCTGCCTCGTGAAAGGTACGATAAGCGTGCAGTATTAATGCCCCTCACCCGTCCTGCGGACACCCTCTCCCCAAGGGGCGAGGGAAAAGTTAGGAACTGCGAAGCTGATGAACTCACGACTAATGTTCCCTCAAAAGAATTCCCTACAAGCGACAAAGTGTAATTTCCCCCTCGCCCCTTGGGGAGAGGATGCCCGAAGGGCAGGTGAGGGGCTTTTTTTATTATAGAAATGCTTGACAGTAATATAGAATCAACAGAACCATATGTAAATCCTGAGACTCTCGATGAGCTTGCAGGTCATTACAAAGAGGTACTCGGACTTCTCGACGAAGACCCAGAGCGTGAAGGATTGGTAAAAACCCCACTTCGCGTAGCTAAGGCTATGCAGTTCCTTACAAAGGGCTATCGTGAGAATCCCCAAGCGATACTTGAGAAAGCTCTTTTCCACGAGACTTACAACCACATGATCATAGTGAAGGATATCAATTTCTACTCTATGTGCGAACATCACATGCTTCCTTTCTATGGTAAGGTTCATGTGGCATACGTTCCTAATGGTACAATAACAGGTCTTTCCAAGATTGCACGTGTGGTAGAGGTATATGCTCGCCGTCTGCAAGTGCAAGAACGCATGACGCACCAGATCATGGAGGTTATCCAGGAAACCCTGAAGCCACAGGGCGTCATGGTTGTTGTAGAGGCAGTACACATGTGCATGCAGATGCGTGGAGTGGAAAAGCAGAACTCTGTAACCACAACATCTGCCTTTGCAGGAATCTTCGGCAACGCTACGACACGTCAGGAATTTATGAACCTAATTAATAAATAGGTGTTGGATGATGGGTGTTAGGTGTTGTCGTATAGTACTTTCGCAAACATCTACCCCCATCACCTAACACCCAACACCTAACATCTAATTAATTTATGCGTTTTATCTCATGGAATGTGAACGGGCTTCGTGCCTGTGCTGGTAAAGATGGCGAGAAGGTAGAGAATGGAATAATAGGTTTCCAGACCGCCTTTGCCGAGTTTGATGCTGATTTCTTTTGTCTTCAGGAAACGAAGATGCAAGAAGGTCAGCTCGATCTTTCATTTCCCGGCTATCAGTCATATTGGAACTATGCTGACAAAAAAGGCTATTCTGGCACGGCAATCTATACTAAACACACTCCATTGAGCGTTAGTTATGGTATAGGGATAGACGAACACGACCATGAAGGTCGTGTCATAACCCTTGAATATGATAAATTCTATCTCATCACCGTCTATACCCCAAACTCGCAGGATGGTCTTCGCCGACTTGACTATCGTATGACATGGGAAGATGATTTCCGTGCATACCTCAAGGCTCTTGATGCCAAGAAACCTGTCATCGTTTGTGGTGATATGAACGTGGCTCATGAGGAGATAGACTTGAAGAATCCTAAGACAAACCGTATGAATGCAGGCTTCACAGATGAGGAACGCGAAAAGTTCACAAAACTTCTTAACGATGGCTTTATTGACACCTTCCGCACCTTGCATCCAGAAGAGGTAACTTATTCATGGTGGTCTTACCGTTTTCAAGCTCGTAAGAAGAACACAGGCTGGCGAATTGACTATTTCGTCACTTCCGAGAGACTAAAGGACAGCATCAAGACAGCGGCAATACATACCAATGTCTATGGATCTGACCATTGCCCTGTGGAGTTGGAACTCAAATAAAAGCGGCCCCTCACCCGTCCTGCGGACACCCTCTCCCCAAGGGGCGAGGGAAAAGTTAGTAATAAAACCTCACAACCGATATAAGGTAACTATCTCCTCGCCCCTTGGGGAGAGGATGCCCGAAGGGCAGGTGAGGGGCAGCTAATTAATTTTAATAAAAATGCGTTTTTACACCTTATATATAATAGCACTCCTCACATCATTAGTGGCAAGTGCACAGGAAAGGACGGTAGAGAACCGCCCTTATTGCGATTTGCGCCCTATGCACTTCGGAGTTATCGTGGGAACGCATTTTCAGGATCTGGAGTTTGAGAACGTAGGTCCTTTTACCTATACCGATGCTGATGGCAATCAGCAAGATGCACTTGTAACCTGCGATCAGAACACATGGGATAGCGGTTTCCACGTAGGTGTGCTTGGTGAGATGCGCATGACTGACTATCTCGCTTTCCGCATAGCACCAATAATGTATTTTGCCAACCGACACATAGTTTTCAACAACTATAAGAACCTTGACACTAAGGGCGAATACACTCAGGTACGTCAGGACATGAAGAGCGTATATGTCTCTTGCTCGCTCGACCTTATCTATGCCGCAAAGCGATTCAACAACCATCGCCCATACATCATGACAGGTCTTGCACCAGCACTCAACCTATCAACAAAGTCAAACGACTATCTACAGTTGAAGAAAAGCGACCTTTTCTTTGAGGTGGGCATGGGATGTGATTTCTATCTGCCTTTCTTCAAGCTACGCCCAGAACTGAAATTCATGTATTCGCTCGGCAACTGCCTAAACACAGAGCATATAAAGAAACTAAAGGACAAGAACATGTCACTATATACAGGTTCCGTAAGTTCTGCACGAAGCAGTATCATTGCCCTCACCTTCCATTTCGAATAATGAACATTGTTCAGTACCTACAAAAAGGTATATATAGCACCAATAATGAGAAAAAATGAACTTTTTTTGAAAATTTTCTCATTATTTTTAGGTATTTCCAAAAGAAAACATTAACTTTGCGCTCAGAAATCGGAGACATCCACCGGCTTGCAGCCGACGTTGACTATTTCCCTCGCGCGAACAACATTTGCGCTCAGAAATCGGAGACGTCCACCGGCTTGCAGCCGACGTTGGCTATTTTCTTCGAGCGAACAATAATTTGCATTCACCATTAGAATAAAACAATATTAACAAATAACAAAACAAAAACATTATGGCATACGTAATTAGCGAAGACTGCATTGCATGTGGTACATGTATCAGCGAGTGTCCATCTGAGGCTATCTCTGAGGGCGATATCTATTCAATCAATCCAGATCTCTGCACAGAGTGTGGCACATGTGCTGACGTTTGTCCTAACGAGGCTATCAGCCTTCCATAAGACATTGTACGCATAGCGGTTTAGAACAATAGGCAATCTCTTTCCTGAGATTGCCTTTTTCTTGCTACATAATGAGCAACTTGTAATAATTTCATTTTCATAAGAAAGTTTAATCTTTTGTTTCTTTGCAGATTGAAAAGTTATTTGTATCTTTGCACTCGAAGTTAAACATTTTAATCTAATTTGTAAATAGAAAATTGTAAATGGTAAACAATATCACACCTACAATCAAGTATATTGGCGTTGACGATCTTGACATAGACCTCTTCGAAAGCCAATACGAAGTGCCTAACGGCATGGCATACAACTCATATCTCATTGAAGATGAGAAGATAGCAATCATGGATACTGCAGATGCCCGCAAGAAGGCAGAATGGTGGGCTAACCTTGAGGAGGCTCTTGCAGGACGCAAGCCTACATACCTCGTTGCGCATCACATGGAGCCAGACCACGCTTCTCTCATTGCTGAGGTTGTAGAGAAATATCCAGAGGTAAAAATCGTTACTTCAGGCAGAGCAATCACTATGCTCGGCAACTTCTTCCCACAGAAGGATCTTACCGCTAACTGCATCGAAATAAAGAACGGCGATACACTTGAACTTGGTGAGCATACCCTTACTTTCATTTCTGCTACTATGGTTCACTGGCCAGAGGTAATGGTAAGCTATGACTCTAAGGATAAAGTACTATTCTCTGCCGACGGCTTTGGCAAGTTCGGTGCTCTTAGTGCCGACGAGGACTGGG
>CAMKEM010000133.1 GCA_946411565.1 uncultured Prevotellaceae bacterium
AACGAGGCACTTAGCGTATTCGTACAGCCACCTTCAGTAGAGGAGCTCCGCCGTCGTCTCGTAGGTCGTGCAACTGATGCCCCCGAGGTTATCGAGCAGCGTCTTGCAAAGGCAGAGGAAGAGTTGACATACGCCCCCAAGTTTGATGTCATTATCGTTAATGATGACCTCGCAACAGCAAAGGCAGATGCCTTGAAGACAATCGGGGATTTCCTCGGAAAATAAAGAGAACATTTACTATTTAGCTATTTACTATGTACTATTTATGTACTATTACCTAATCGCATTTGGCATTGACTATTTGCAATTGTCGAAGAATAGTAAATCAGCAAAATAGTAAATAAATAGTACATAGTAAATTCGTAAATAGTAAATTAAAATTGCGCATCGGACTTTTCGGAGGTAGCTTCAATCCTATCCACAACGCACATATTGCTCTTGCAAAGACCATCTGCAAGGAGGCAAAGCTTGACGAGGTCTGGTTCATGGTTTCGCCTCAGAACCCATTGAAACAGGCAGAAGACCTTCTTGGGGAGAACGAGCGATACGAGATGGTAAAATTGGCGTTGGAGAGCGAGGAGAAGGTCCTGAAGGCAAGCAACTACGAGTTTCACCTTGAACGTCCGTCCTACACTTGGAAGACGCTAAGAGCCTTGAAGAAGGACTTCCCACAGCATGAGTTCTCGCTGATAATAGGTGGTGACAACTGGGTAAGGTTTCCGCGTTGGGCACATAGTGAGGAGATACTCGCCAACCACAACATTTACATCTACCCAAGAGAAGATTCCGACATCAACGAGGCCTTACTTCCCAAGAATGTTCACCTCGTCCATACGCCCAAGATAAACATTACGAGCACGATGCTAAGGGAAATGGTAAAGAACGGGAATGATATCAGCGCATACGTTCCAGAGGTAGTAGCAAAGACTATTGCGGAGAAGAAATACTATGTTCCCTAAGAAGTACAAGAATTTCAAGGAGTAACGCTCCTTCGTCGCTTAAGGAGTACAAGTCGATAGTCTCTTTTCGCGCAAATACATTCGTCTTGTACTACTTTGAACTCCTTGCACTCCTTGTACTCCAAAAAGAAAGAGATTATGCTTTTCACAATCATAACATGCACATATAACGCAGCAAAATACATTGATCGCACGTTGGAAAGCGTGCGAGGGCAGTCGTATCCGCACATAGAGCATTTCATCATCGACGGTGTTTCAAACGACGACACCGTGAAGAAAGCCCAGACCTATGCCTACGATTCCCGCTACCCCGTTATTGTGAAGAGCGAGTCAGACAATGGTCTGTATGACGCGATGAACAAGGGCATACAACTTGCCAAGGGCAACTATATCATATTCCTGAATGCCGGAGATATTTTTCACGAAGAAGACACCTTGACCAGTATTGCGGGAAAATTAAGAGGAAAGTCTCTTCCTGCTGTCATTTATGGTGACACAGACATCGTTGACGAGAAAGGCATTTTTTTACGCAAGCGCCGTCTTTCCCCTCCAGGGACGCTCTCTTGGGAGAGTTTCAAGGAAGGAATGTTGGTATGCCATCAGGCTTTCTACGCACGTACCGACATCGCAAAGCAAGTGCCCTACAATCTCGACTACAAATATTCTGCCGATGTAGATTGGTGTATCAGAATAATGAAAGAGGCTGAAAAACAAGGTCTTGAGCTGATGAATTCTCACGAAACCCTCTGTTCATACCTCAAAGGAGGAATGACAGCCCAAAGCCATCAGGCTTCCCTTATAGAGCGTTTCAAGATCATGAGCCACCACTACGGCACTTTAACGACAATATTCCAGCACCTCTGGTTTGTGGTTAGGGCAATAATAAAAAGGTAATTAGAAGGTTATTAAGACTTGCTTTAGCTTGATGAGCTTCAGCGAATAAATTAGGTTTTATTTCAATTGCAAAGCATGTTCAAATCATTTATTACACTTTATTTCTTGTGCGTTGCGACGCTATCAATTACGGCTCAGACAGATTCTCTCCAACAGCAATTAGATGCTTATAAGAATGCGCCTGAGTACGTTAAGGAAGGGATGCCGCCTCTTCCTGACGCATCACGTTTTCTGCCTGCTCCCACAGACGAGAATGATACAAGATTTATATCAGATAGTTGCATGTATGAATGTGGCAAGACCTTCCGTGGCACTCTTCGCGGAGATACAGCCATTGCCGATGCTGGCTATGCCATAGCCTATTTCCTCAAGCGTTTCTCTCCTGCCGTGAATCAGAATCTCACAGAGGAGACACACCCTAAGATCACACAGCTTCTTCTGTCAGTAATGAACGCTGGCAACAAAAGCATACAGAAAGCGAAGAAACGTTTTGCCCGCCGTCGCCCTTATCACCATTTTGGCGAGGGTACCCCTGTTCCGCAAGATGAATACCCAGACGATTTCACCTCCTACCCTTCCGGTCATGCCGTAAGGGCTTGGATGGCAGCAATGGCACTCACGGCTGTCTCTCCCGAAAATGCCGATGCAATAATGAAGATAGGCTATGAGATTGGTCAGAGTCGCATCATCCTCGGTTTCCACTACCAAAGTGATGTGGATGCAGCCCGTCTTGCCGCCTCTGCCACCTTCGCCCGTCTCTGTGCTGAAAGAAAATTTCACAAGGCTATAGAGAACGCGAAGAAAGAACTGAAGTAATGCCTATTCGAATAATTGAAATATTAGCAGCAAATTCCCTCTCAGGTTCGCTTCTCCTTCGCTCTTCCTTCGCTTCTACACCGCTCCTTGAGAATGGGAGGTGAATGGGACTTACAACGGACTTGCTTGGGAGTTACAACGGAGGAAGATATTAAGTATAAATTACCAAATACCGTTTTTCTTTAAACGCTAAGACGCTAAGTCGCTAAGTGTTTTCTCTGTGTCTTCGTGTCTTTGCGTTTAAAAGACATGTCCACATCACGTTAAATTATCTAAAATTCAAGTTACCTGTCTTGGATTTTTTACATTTTTACACTACCTTTGCACGATATTGGCTTTTAGCATAATAACTGAATACAAATTAACGATAACAACTATAATAATTAAAACAAATGTATTTACTCGGTTATGACATCGGTACATCATCAGTGAAGGCTTCACTCGTTGATGCAGAGACAGGAAAGACAGTTGCTTCTGCTCAGTATCCTGACGCAGAGGCTCCAATCATGGCAAAGCAGGCAGGTTGGGCAGAGCAGGAACCAGAGATGTGGTGGGATGAACTCAAGCAGGCAACAGCCAGCGTAGAGGCAAAGGCAGCAGGCTCACTTGCAAAGGTAGCAGCTATCGGTATCTCTTATCAGATGCACGGTCTCGTATGCGTTGACAAGGATGGCAAGCCACTTCGCCCATCAATCATCTGGTGTGACGGTCGTGCCGTTCCTTATGGCAACGCAGCATTCAACGCTATCGGTGGTGACAAGTGCCTTGAGCACCTTCTGAACTCTCCTGGTAACTTCACAGCAGCTAAGCTCGCTTGGGTTAAGGAGAACGAGCCTGAGACCTTCGCAAAGATCGACAAGATCATGCTCCCTGGTGACTATATCGCACTTCGTCTCTCTGGCGGTGATAAGAAGACAACTATCTCTGGCCTTTCTGAGGGTATGTTCTGGGACTTCAAGAACAACTGCGTGAGCAAGGACGTGATGAACTATTTCGGCTTTGACGAGAAGATCATCTCTGAGATTGTTCCTACTTTCTCTATCCAGTCACGCGTTTGCAAGGCTATCGCTGACGAACTCGGTATTCCAGAGGGTACTCCTATCTCATACAGAGGTGGTGACCAGCCAAACAACGCCCTTTCACTCAACGTGATGAAGCCAGGTGAGATCGCTGCTACCGGCGGTACTTCAGGTGTTGTATATGGTGTACTCGGTGAGGTTAACTATGACAAGCTCTCTCGCGTAAACACATTCGCTCACGTAAACCACAACCAGCCAGACACACGTCTCGGCGTGCTCCTTTGCATCAACGGTACAGGTATCCTCAACGCATGGGTTAAGCGTACTGTTGCTCCAGAAGGCATTTCTTACGGCGAGATGAACGATTTGGCTGAGTCTGTCCCAGTTGGTGCAGAGGGTCTTTCAATCATCCCATTCGGTAATGGTGCAGAGCGTGTTCTCCAGAACGAGAACCCAGGTGCTTCTATCCACGGCATCAACTTCAACATCCACAAGAAGGCACACATCATCCGTGCTGCTCAGGAGGGTATCGCATTCTCATTCGCTTACGGTATCGAGATTATGCAGAAGATGGGTATGGAGATCAGCACAATCAAGGCAGGTCACGCAAACCTCTTCCTCTCTCCATTGTTCCGCAGAACTCTTGCTGCCGTTACAGGTGCTACAATCGAGCTCTACGAGACTGACGGTAGCGTAGGTGCAGCTTATGGTGCTGGTATCGGTGCAGGCATCTACAAGGATAGCGATGACGCATTCAAGACTCTGAAGCACATCTCTACCGAGGCTCCAGTTGCTGAGACAGCAGAATACAAGGCAGCTTACGAGCGTTGGAAGGCAGCACTCGGAAAATAATTTGCGACTATTATACGTTAAATTTTCTTAAAAATACGGACTGCAAGGAAACTCATTGCACAGAAGTGCGGAAAAATGAGTACCTTTGCAGTCCGATTATTATGTGGGTACACTTAGAGCCCCGCGAACGATGGTGTTAATAGTCATGCGTTTGGCCGCGCAGACGGTTAGTGAATCCGCGTTCGAAACAATTGTTTTTTAGTAGTATTTTTAAAAAGATTTTTAAAGTTAAATGAACACTTTAAGTTACAAGACAGTCTCTATTAATAAGGAGTCTGCCAAGAAGGAGTGGGTTGTAATCGACTGCACAGATCAGGTTGTAGGTCGTCTCTGCTCAAAGGTGGCTAAGATAC
>CAMKEM010000134.1 GCA_946411565.1 uncultured Prevotellaceae bacterium
CTACCAGCCTAAGGCTGCTTAGCCTATTATTAATTTTTTAACGAAGTATTGTTATGAGAAAGTATCTATTATTCCTCGCCCTGTTTTCATTCTCTGCAATTCATGCGGAGATAGGATGGACTTTGTCTGAAGATAGCACTTTGACCATATCAGGAACGGATATGCCTGATTATAAATTTAAATATATTTTCAGCCATAAAGACAACACTATTGCTCCCTGGTATCGTAAAAGTGGCAAAATCAAGAAAATAGTAATTAAGGAAGGTGTGACGAGAATTGGAAAACACGCTTTCAGAAATTGCCTTAGTCTCACCTCTGTTGAAATTCCAAACTCTTTGACGGTTATTGCAGATCATGCTTTCGATAATTGCCACAGCCTCACCTCTATCACAATTCCCAACTCTGTGACGAGTATTGGAGAACAGGCATTCTATAATTGTTCAAGTCTCACTTCAATCACTATTCCAAACTCTGTTACGAGTATTAGAGAAGGTGCTTTCGCTCGTTGCGAAACTCTCACCTCTATCACTATTCCAAACTCGATAAAGAGTATTGAAATGTTGACTTTCAGTCGATGCTACAGACTCGCCTCAATCACAATTCCAAACTCTGTTACGAGTATTGGAGAACAGGCTTTCGTTAGTTGCATTAATCTTAAATCTATCACTTTTGAAGGAAGCACGCCTCCTAAGTTTGAAAAAGATGTGTTTAAGGATGTAAATAGTACTATCCGCGTATATGTTCCAGCTGACTGCATACAGGCATATAGGATGGCGATGAAACGTTATCTTAGGAAAATTTCCATACAAGCAATATAATAAAAAAAGAACAGTAGCCCCTTTCCTGTCCTGCGGACATCCTTTGACTTTATTCGCAAAGCTCATCAAGCTCCGCAAGTCTCCTTCGGCCGTCGATCTCTTCGACATTCCCCGCCCAGGGCAAGGAAGAGGTTAGTATTTCAAATCACGAGAACTAATTATTAACAAAACGCAAAGACGCGAAGGCGCAAAGATTTTTCTGAACACGGAACTCTCAGAATTAACGAAAATTTTCGTTTCTTTAGTGCCTTCCGTGTTCGTAAAAAAATAAAAACTCTGTGTCTTTGCGTCTCTGTGTTTGAAAAATTATCAAAAACAAGAGATTGGAGCAATTACCTTATCATGGAAAATTAAAATCTATTTCTTTGCGATTAATGATAAATAGCAAGTAGAAATAGCAAAAAAGCGAATATTTTTAATCAAAATCGGCAAAAAAGTGACATTTTTTTCGCATTTTGGATTTTTTTGATTAACTTTGCACTTCAAAATTTAGGTGATGGGTGTTAGGTGATAGGTGTTGGCGGTTAGTAATTAGTTGCAATAATGCTATTTACATTCCACTTTACACTTTAAACTTTACCCTACAATAAAATGGGCAAGGATAAGACAGCATACGTTTGTGACTATTGCGGACAAGAGTCGGCTAAGTGGATGGGCAAATGTCCTTCCTGCGGTCAATGGAATACGTTCAAGGAAGTGCGTATCTCTGCCGAGACACCTGTAAAGTCGGCTCGTAAGGCGGCTTCTTCCGTTGTCACATCATCGCTCCGCGCAAGTAAGACGGCACGTGCCGTTAGCCTTCGTGACATATCAACTAAGGCAGAGCCGAGGATTGACACGCACGATACGGAGCTGAATCGCGTACTTGGCGGTGGTATAGTGCCCGGAAGCATTATCCTTCTCGGAGGCGACCCGGGCATAGGAAAGAGTACGCTGACGCTCCAGACGATTGTGCAGATGACTGAACGCCGTGTGCTTTATGTAAGTGGTGAGGAATCTGCCCATCAGATTAAGATGCGTGCCGAGCGACTTGCTCCCGATGCTGGCGATCACGTGATGATTCTCTGTGAGACATCGCTTGAGAGCATCTTTAAGGAGATAGAGGAGGTTGCTCCAGAGTTGATCGTAATCGACTCAATACAGACGATGGAGACGGAGGATGTGGAGTCGGCTCCTGGTAGCGTGACGCAGATTCGCGAGTGTGCCTCTGCCCTACTCCGCTTCGCAAAGACGAGTGCTATTCCTGTCATTCTGATAGGACATATAAATAAGGAGGGAACGATAGCTGGTCCGAAGGTGCTTGAACACATAGTGGATACCGTTATCCAGTTTGAGGGCGACCGCCAGAATATCTATCGCATACTTCGCTCGATAAAGAACCGCTTCGGCTCTACTTCGGAGCTTGGCATCTATGAGATGCTGCAGAACGGTCTTCGTCCTGTCACGAATCCTTCTGAGCTTCTCCTTTCAGACGACCGCGCAGGAATGAGCGGAATAGCGATTTCAGCAGCCGTAGAGGGTATGCGCCCTTTCCTTGTGGAGACACAGGCACTCGTAAGCACAGCAGCATACGGTACTCCGCAACGCTCGGCAACGGGTTTCGACCAGCGCAGACTTAACATGCTGCTTGCCGTTCTTGAGAAGAAGGTGGGCTTCAAGCTGATTCAGAAGGATGTGTTCATCAACATCGCAGGCGGTCTGAAGGTTACGGACATGGCTATGGACCTGAGCGTTATCGCCTCCGTGTTCTCAAGCAACGTGGACATCCCGATAGAGGAAGGCTGGTGCATGTGCGGCGAGGTGGGACTGAGCAGCGAGGTTCGTCCTGTAAGTCGCATAGAACAGCGAATAGCCGAGGCTGAGAAACTTGGTTTCACGGACATCATCATCCCAAAACGTAACTCGAACGCCTTGAAGGGAAAAAAATACAGCATACGTATTCATCCGGTAAGCAAGGTGGAGGAAGCGATAAGAACTTTGTTTTCGTAAAGACCCAAGCAGCCCCTCACCCGCCCTACGGGCACCCTCTCCCCAAGGGGCGAGGGAAAAGTTACATTCTTACGCGGTCAGGAACTAATAAAAGAGAAGTTACATTCTTCCGCTATAAGAAACTGATAAAAGAAATAAACAACAAAAAAATATTTAAATAATAATTTAGCTCTTAATTGGAAATACATACTTCCTCCTCGCCCCTTGGGGAGAGGATGTCCGCAGGACAGGTGAGGGGCTATTCTTTAATTTTTTAATCATGGTAAAAATCACTAAAGAGGCTGCTCTCAAGTATCACGAGACCGGCCGTCCAGGAAAGATTGAGGTAATGCCAACAAAGCCTTACCACACTCAGACAGATCTCTCGCTTGCATATTCACCAGGCGTAGCGTTCCCATGTCTTGAGATTCAGGAAACACCAGATGCAGCTTACAAGTACACAGACAAGGGTAACCTCGTTGCCGTAATCTCTAACGGTACCGCAGTACTCGGTCTTGGCGATATAGGCGCGATGTCAGGCAAGCCTGTAATGGAAGGTAAGGGCCTCCTCTTCAAGATCTACGGTGGCGTTGACGTATTCGACATCGAGATTGACGAGAAGGATCCAGAGAAGTTCTGCGAGGCTGTTGAGAAGATTGCCCCAACATTCGGTGGTATCAACCTTGAGGACATCAAGGCTCCTGAGTGCTTCTACATCGAGGAGCGTCTCAAGAAGTCACTCGATATACCTGTTATGCACGACGACCAGCATGGTACAGCTATCATCTCTTCTGCAGGTCTGCTCAACGCCCTTGAGGTTGCTGGCAAGAAGATTGACGAGGTGAAGATCGTTGTATCAGGTGCAGGTGCTGCTGCTATCATGTGTACAAAGCTCTACATCGCCCTCGGCGCAAAGAGAGAGAACGTACTCATGCTCGACTCTAAGGGCGTTATCACATCTGACCGTCCAAACCTCACAGAGCAGAAGAAGTTCTTCGCAACAGACCGTCGCGACGTTCACACTCTCGAGGAGGCAATGGTAGGTGCTGACGTATTCCTTGGCCTTTCAAAGGGTAATGTCGTATCTCAGGATATGATTCGCTCTATGGCTAAGAACCCAATCGTGTTCGCTTGTGCAAACCCAACTCCAGAGATTTCTTACGAGGATGCTATGGCAGCACGTCCAGACGTACTCATGTCAACTGGCCGTTCTGACTATCCAAACCAGATCAATAACGTTATCGGTTTCCCTTACATCTTCCGTGGTGCCCTCGACGTAAACGCTCGCGCCATCAACGAGGAGATGAAGATTGCTGCCGTTCACGCTATCGCTGACCTCGCTAAGCAGCCAGTTCCAGACGTAGTGAACCAGGCATACAACGTAAACAACCTCACATTCGGTCCTGACTACTTCATTCCAAAGCCAGTTGACCCACGCCTTATCACAGAGGTTTCTGCTGCCGTTGCTAAGGCTGCTATGGATAGCGGCGTTGCTCGTACTCCAATCACAGACTGGGACGCATACAAGCGTAAGCTCCGCCTCCGCATGGGACAGGAGACAAGCGTTACTCAGAACCTCTATGAGACAGCTCGCAAGCACCCACAGCGCGTAGTATTTGCTGAAGGTCTTCACCCAACTATGATCAAGGCTGCCGTTCAGGCTAAGGAAGAGGGTCTCTGTACTCCTATCCTCCTCGGTAACGACGAGATGATTGAGAAGAAGGCTAAGGAACTCGAGCTCAACCTTG
>CAMKEM010000135.1 GCA_946411565.1 uncultured Prevotellaceae bacterium
CACTTGAAGGGAATACGAAACCATACTCCTTACAGTGACTTACGATTTTCTTAAATACGTCTTCTGCCATTTTTTTGTTATTGTTATATTTCTATTTGTTTATTTTTGACGGACTAAGGACTAAGGTCTAAGGTCTAAGGTCTAAGGCTATTGACCTTTGACGTTTGACCTTCGCCTGTATTTTTAGAGCGCAAAATTACACTTTTTTTTTGAATTATACAATATATAATAGGAAATTTCCGATGTTTTCGGATTTTTTAGCATAAAAAACGGAAACAATAGCGATAAATTTTGGCTAAATCACGGGAATTTATTATTTTTGCAGAGATTATTCATAATTTAGCCAGATTAAAACCATTCAAAAACTGACCTGTAAAGTATGAGAAAGACCATATTGATGATAGCCTTGATGCTTCTGGCATGGGGTAGAGTGTCTGCCAAGAACTGGACACCAGAAGAGGTGAAGACTATCATTGCCAACGTCAATAATCATTGGCAGAAACATCATCCTGCCACTCGCGACCGTGCTTTCTGGGATCCTGCCGTCTATCACACAGGTAATATGGAGGCGTATTTCCTTTTCAACGAAAGTAAGGACGAGGCAGAGCGTAAGACTGCCAATCGTTGGCGTAAGTACTCCAAGCGCTGGGGAGAGCGTAACTTCTTCCAAGGCGCTTCAGAGATAGACCCTGCCAAATGGAAGTACAAGAACTATGGTGAGGGACATGACTATGTGCTCTTTGGCGACTGGCAGATCTGTTTCCAGACCTATATCGACCTCTATAATGATGCTCTCGAAAGGAAGAGTTACAACCCAAGATACATCCATCGCCCTAAGGAGGTGATGAGCTATGAGAAGCGTAGCAAGGCAAACGATTTCTGGTGGTGGGCTGATGCCCTTTACATGGTGATGCCTGTGATGACAAAGATGTATCTCCTTACAGGCGATGAGGGCTATCTCGATAAGATGTACGAGAACTGGAAATACTGTAACTCAGTTATGTACGACGAGGAAACAGGGCTTTATTTCCGCGATGGTAAGTATGTCTATCCAAAGCATAAGACAGAAAACGGGAAGAAGGATTTCTGGGCTCGTGGTGATGGTTGGGTAATGGCTGCTTTCGCTAAGGTTCTGAAGGATATGCCAAAGGACTACAAGCATCGCCAGGAGATAGTGCAGTACTATCAGAAACTCGCTGCTGCCATTGTGGCTTGCCAACAGGAGGAAGGCTATTGGACGCGCTCTCTCCTTGATCCAGCGCAGGCTCCTGGACGCGAGACATCTGGAACCGCCCTCAACTGCTACGGACTCCTCTGGGGTATCAATAATGGTATTCTTCCGAAGAAATATCTCCCTGCAGCCAATAAGGCTTGGGAATACCTTGCAACCATAGCCCTTCAAAAGGACAATACCATTGGCTATGTGCAGCCTATCGGCGAAAAGGCTATCCCTGGTCAGGTGGTTGATCAGGAATCAGTTACTAACTTCGGAACTGGGGCTTTCCTCCTTGCTGCTTGCGAGTACTATAGGTATATCGCAAAGTAGTGCTGGCCCTTCCCGGACATTCCGGCTTTTCCGGTCTTTCCGGATAATCCGGACAATCCGAACATTCAGAAAAAATAAACACTATAAACATAAATGAAAAAAACAATCTTTCTTGCGGCTTCGGCCCTGATGATTTCTGCTGCTTCTCCTGCTGCAGTTAAAAAGACGGTGACAAAGCAACAACAGCCGGCACCAACACCTGGCGTTGAGCTTATTGACAAGTGTTGGCATGATCTCCAGATCAATGAGATCAACCGTTTCCCAATGCACACCGATTACTTCGTGTATGAGTCGGCTGCAAAGGCATTGGCTGGTGATATCACAAAGTCAAGTAATTTCCTCACCCTTCATGGTAACTGGAAGTTCAACTGGGTAGAAAATGCTGATCAGCGACCAAAGGATTGCTTCGGCGTGGATTATGACGATTCGCAATGGAAGACTATGCCTGTTCCTGGTATCTGGGAACTTAACGGCTTTGGTGATCCTGAATACGTAAATGTAGGTTTCGCATGGCGTGGGCATTTCAACGAGCAGCCACCTGCTGTGCCTACAAAGGATAATCACGTCGGAACATACCGCAAGACTATCAGCATCCCTGCTGAATGGGATGGCAAGCAGGTAATAGCCCATTTCGGGAGCGTTACCTCTTGTATCTATCTCTATGTGAATGGTTGTTTCGTGGGCTATTCTGAGGATTCAAAGGTAGCCACCGAATTTGATATCACGAAATATGTAAAGTCGGGCGAGAATCAGATCACGTTCCAGGTAATGCGTTGGTGTGACGGCTCATGGAGTGAGGATCAGGATTTCTGGCGACTTTCTGGTGTTGCACGCGATTCTTATCTCTTTGCCCGTGAGACTAATAAGAGTATTTCTGATATCGTAGTTACTCCAGATCTTGATGCCAACTATACCGATGGTGCTATCTGTGTTGAGACAAAGATAGGAAGTGATGTTTCACACGTTAAATACACCCTCCTTGATGCCTCTGGCGCAGAGGTTGCAAAGAAGACAGTTACCGTTCTGGCTGGTCAGACAGATGTATCTGCCGATCTCCGTATAGAGAATCCAAAGAAATGGACAGCTGAAACTCCTTATCTATATAAGCTCCTCACAGAGGTTGTTTCTGAGGAAAAGACAGGCAAGGGTAAGAAGGCAAAGATTACCGAGACTTCAAGTTATACCGTTACAAAGGTTGGTTTCCGTAAGGTTGAGATAAAGAATTCACAGCTTCTTGTAAATGGTCAGCCTATCTATATCAAGGGCGTGAACCGTCATGAGCTTGATCCTGACGGTGGCTATGTTGTTTCTCGTGAGCGTATGATTGAGGATATCAAGCGCATGAAGGAATTCAATATCAATGCTGTTCGTACCTGTCACTATCCTAATGATCCTGTATGGTATGACCTCTGCGATGAATACGGTATCTATATGACCGCTGAGGCTAATGTGGAGAGTCACGGATTCCTTTACACCAAGGATGCAATTACCACTAAGGAACCATTCGCAAAGACAATCCTTGAGCGTAATCAGCATAACATCGACATCTATCGCAATCACCCTGCAATCATCGTGTGGAGTCTTGGTAACGAGACAAGCAACAGCCAGAACTTCAAGGCTGCATACGATTGGATAAAGACCACTGATCCAAGTCGCCCTGTTCAGTATGAGCCTTGTCATGGTGGCGATGGAACTGATATCTTCTGTCCTATGTATTTCTCTCAGTGGAGCTCTGAGAAATACTCTCAGAACGAGAATAGCAAGAAGCCTCTCATCCAGTGTGAGTACTCTCATGCTATGGGTAACTCTTGCGGTGGCTTCCGTGAATATTGGAACCTCGTTCGTAAATATCCTAAGTTCCAGGGTGGATATATCTGGGATTTCATCGATCAGGCTCTTCACAAGAAACAGGCTGACGGCTCTCAGATCTATGCCTATGGTGGTGACTATAACACCTACGATCCATCGGATAATAACTTCAACTGTAACGGACTCCTCATGCCTGATCGTCAGCCAAGTCCTCAGATCTATGAGGTGGGCTATCACTATCAGAACATCTGGACTACTCTCAACGGTAATACCATCAGCGTGTTCAATGAGAACTTCTTCCGTAACCTCGACTATGTGGATCTCTATTGGCAACTTGTTGCCGAGGGTGAGGTCGTTCTCGATGGCTCTATAAAGGAAATCAACATCAAGCCACAGGAGAAGGGCGTTTTCCATCTGCCTATCGGACAAAAAGTTTCTGAACTCAAGGCTGCACAGAAGGAGGTATTCCTTAATCTGTCATATCGCAACAAGAATGCTGAGGCTCTCTTGCCTGCTGGCTATGAGGTAGCACATCAGCAGATTGACCTCGGCTTGACAAGAGCACCACAGAGCGTATGCAATGATGATTGTGCCCAGCTTGCAAAGAGCAAGAAGGGAAAGCTCAATGTTCTCGATAATAACAACTCAGCTCTCATCGTAAGTGGTGGAAATACAAACCTTGTATTCTCTAAGTCAAATGGTTTGATTTCTTCCTATGTGGTAGATGGAAAGGCTATTCTTGGCGATCGTGGTACAATCAAGCCAAACTTCTGGCGTGCCGTGACCGATAATGATATGGGTGCAGGACTTCAGCGTGACCTCAAGGCATGGAAGATGCCTGCAATGGATCTCACGAATATCGAGAGCAAGAAACAGAAGGATGGCAGTGTTACCGTTGTGGCTGAATATAACCTCCCATCAGTTCACAATAACCTCACCCTTACCTACGACATCAAGCCTTGCGGAACTCTCGTCATCACTCAGACTCTCGAACAGGAGAACGATAGCGTGGCACAGCAGCTTCTCCGCTTCGGTATGGTTATGGAACTCCCATCATCTATGGATCAGAGCAAGTTCTATGGTCGTGGTCCTATTGAGAACTACAATGACCGTAACGATGCCCAGAACGT
>CAMKEM010000136.1 GCA_946411565.1 uncultured Prevotellaceae bacterium
AAAGATTATCATATCTTTTTCTTAGACGATGCAAACTTAGAGCTCTGCCTCCGTTCTGCCTTCGCTCTTCCTCCGTTCCAAATCCGTTCCATAGGATAAGCGAAAAATGGGACTCATAGTAGAGGCTCTTTTGAAGCAAAGAATAGGCATATTGCAACAAACATTGTCTTTGCGTCTTAGTGGCTTTGTTAAGAAACAGGAAAAGTCATTTAACTCTACACTCTACGCCAAAGGCATTATAAGCAAATGATTCACAAAAAGTTACGGTGATGTAGAGTTCATTTCAACCCAACACAAACTATACACCCTCTACACTCCGTCTTTGTTTTGGAAAGGTGTATAGATGTAGAGTTAGTGTAAAGTTACGTTCAACTCTACACCGTTACAATTTATTGAATCTCAGCAAATTGAATACCATTTTGTGTAGAGTGTAGAGTAAAATTACGTTTTACTTTCTATTTTTATTGATTGATTTTATGGGTTAAGATTCTCGTTTTTATATTTGCTTCATTTCTGAGATAAATTCCTTGCGAGAGATTCCAAGTGCCCTTATCGTATTGCGAACAATAAGTTCAGATACGGGATCTATATGTGTTGGGATAATAATAGGACGTGTCAAGCCTTCGCGTGTCCATTTTTCATGACCTCCCTCAGTAGATACTCTTGAGCATCCTTGATTGAAGAGGAATGTCCAAAACTTACTAAGCGGTATGTTACTAAGGCTGAACGTATTCATGCTATTGCCGTTTCTGGCGTTACATCCTTGGTATAGCAATAGTAATTGCCCTGTCCTTCGATTATTCTCCTAAGTTCAGGGTAACGCTTCATCTGCTGAGCAAATGACGGAGCCTTACCATCTTTCCATCCCAGCTTAGCAAGATCTTCTTGCATAGTGCCATTCTCTGCCTGATATTTAAGATACTCATTCAGCACATATACGAAATCATTCTGAGCACCTTCCTGCGTGTTATCACACCCACACAAATCAAGTGCAGGACACCATGCGGTATAGTGCTCAGCTTCTTTGAATACATACACAGAGAGATGTATTGATGAATGAAACTTATTATTTTCCATAACATTATTCTTATTTCGTGCAAAAACAAACAAAAATTCTGAAATCTCCAAATATTTGCCCAAGGAAAATACGAAAAACTACCTTGCATCAGTAAGGTTAGAAAAGGAAAATAACATTTATAGCAAACTTACAGCAACCCTTTTTCCTAATCCGCTAAAAATACGGGAAAGAGTTGAGAGCTGTATGTCTGTTCTTCCATTTTCAACACGAGAGATGAAACTTTTCTTAGTTCCTATCTTCTGAGCAAGTTGTTCTTGAGTCATTCCGGCTTTTATACGTTCAAGCTTCAATCGCTCACCTATGATGAAAGCATCACAGCTGAGTTCAAAAGCATCACGCTCTGGTGTTCCGATTTCTCCGAAATCCTCAGATATCATATCTTCTATTGAACTACATCCAATAGCTTTCATTTCTTCTTGTGTCATAACTTTCTTTACTAAGTAGGTTCTTAATTAATACCACTAATATCTGCTTTTGCAGAGAAATATTTATCCTTAATTCTTAATGCACGCTTGATTTCCGAAGAAGGCGTTTTTTGACTTTTCTTCTGAAACGCATTGAAAAGAATCACAAGATTTCCTTCATCAAAACAGCAGAAGATACGATAAATATTTCCATTATGTTCTACACGAATCTCATATAGATTTGTTGTTCCTTCAATGCTCTTGAGGAATTTTGTAGGAATCATATCCTCTGACATTATGTAGATGAACACCTGATAAATTTTCATAAGCACATCTTTTCCTAATGTACGTTTGAAATTCTTGAAATAGTCCTTGAACGGAACTATCTGCCTTTTGTATTCTCTGTGTTCACCCATAATGTTATTGATTATTCTTCGGCAAAGTTAACTAATTTGTGAACACCATGCAAATTTTTTAACAATAAAATGCACATTAGTCCTCAAATAAACATAAAAATTGATGCTGTTAGATAAAATGTACTACCTTTATAGAATACAAAATACAATATAAACACATCTCCGATACCTAGTTCTGGAACAAAAATTAGTGACGATGACCATAAAACATTATTTTTTGGGGAGGATTTCGCAAACTAATCTCTATGTGACTAAAAAACTTACCGCTCATGGGTTCTCAAATGGATTTCCTATGAGCGGCAAACTATATAGAACAACTCCCCCTTGGGGAGGCTGGGGGTTAAATATCCAACGCTGCGTGATATGCTTCGTAGATAGCCTTTGTGATGTTAGCAGGACGAACGCAATCGCCAACCTCACGAACGAAAGGAGCACATCCACGGAGGGCATCCACATCAGCACGGTTAGAACGCTGTCCAAGAGCACAGATAACGGTCTTTCCAGAAACGAGGACCTCGTTACCTTCTTTATCCTTACAGATTACACCTTCTGCGGTAATCTTCTGGCCGACATACTCAGTATGGGCTGTTGAGAACTCTGCAACCTTACGCATAAGGATAGGACGCTGACGAATATTACAATCAGCAGCAAGGGTGTCACGCATCTCTACAAGCTCAACCTTCTTGCCTTCCATACCAAGATGAATAGCACACTCACATCCGGCAAGACCACCACCAAGCACAACAACGCTATCGCTAACCTTATCCTTGTTTAGATAATAATCATTGACAATTATCACATTATCTGAATCAATACCAGGAATTGGAGGAACGATAGGTGTAGAGCCGACAGCGAGGATAAGAGCCTCAACGCCCTCCTTCTCTACATATTCTGGTGTAACAGTAGTGTTAAGACGAATCTCCACGCCCTCGTCCTTTGCCTGACGCTCAAGTACCACACCAAGCTCATACATCTCATGCTTGAATGGGATAGCCTCCTCTGACTTCAAGATACCACCTACTCTACCAGCCTTCTCGCAAAGAATAACCTTATGACCACGCTGTGCAGCAGTAACGGCAGCCTTGAGTCCGGCAACACCGCCACCAACTACCATAACCTTCTTGCTCTTACGTGCAGGAACGACCTCCATACCCTCAATCTCACGGCCAATTAATGGATTAACGGCACAACGGCGAGTGAAGGTAACAGGACGCTCAGCCATACAGGTATAGCAGCGCAGACACTTCACAATGCGGTCTTCCTGACCTGACATAACCTTCTGTGGGTGGAATGGATCAGCAAGCAACTGACGTCCCATATAAACAACGTCAGCCTTACCATCGGCAATGATACGCTCCATCTGCTCAGGATCGCTGAGAGCACCGATAGTAGCTACAGGCTTCTTCACGTGCTTCTTAATCTCGGCAGCAAGCCATACGTTCACACCATGCTCATCGAACATAGGAGGTGTGGTATTGAAGAATCCAAACTGATAAGAACCTGCAGAAACATGGATAAGGTCAACAAGGTCTTCAACAGCCTGTGCAATCTTGATACCATCCTCAATGCCATAGCCACCATCAAAGAGCTCACTACCACTGAGACGAACCTCGACAGGGAAATCTGGTCCTACGGCATTACGAACAGAAGTAAGAACCTCACGAACTATGCGGATTCTGTTCTCAAGAGAACCTCCGTACTCATCTGTACGATGATTGAGATATGGAGAGAGGAACTGATGCAAAAGCCATCCATGACCTGCATGAACCATTATCATCTCATATCCTGCACGCTTACAAAGGGCAGCCTTCTCGCCGTATGTCTTCACGATGTCGGCAATTTGTTCCTTTGAAAGAGCCTTCACAGGACGACCATCTGGACGTGTTCCGTCACTTGGCCCCCACTGGTTGAGGCTTGCCTTCTTGTTCTTGTCAGACATATAAGTACCAGCATACTGACCTGAGTGTGAAAGCTCAATGCTTGGCACAGCACCATGACGACGGATTGCATCAGCAACAAATGTGTGAGCTGCAAGGCAACCGACTGTCTCAAGGTCGAGATGAAGCATGTGACTGCCATCCGTATCAGGATGCACGACAAGCTCACTTACGGTAACGGCAGCAGCACCACCTTTGGCACGAAGCTCATAGAAGCCTTGTGTACGAGGCCCAGGACAGCAATCTGCGGTTATGTCTGTTGCACCCATTGGTGCAGAGAAAATACGATTACGGAAAGTCACCTTACCCAAGGTGATTGGACTTGTTAGATTTGGGTATTTGTTCATGTTCTTTATAACAATACTTCGTTAAAAAATTAATAATAGGCTAAGCAGCCTTAGGCTGGTAG
>CAMKEM010000137.1 GCA_946411565.1 uncultured Prevotellaceae bacterium
GATAAACAGCTACAAATTCAGAGATGAGAACCCCCTATGAATTATGCAGGCTAAGATACTCCATCGTTACTCCATCGTTACTCCATCGTTTCGATGGAGTAGCGATGGAGAAGCGATGGACAAGTGATGGAGAAACCTCGAAGAAATAGAAGATTTTTGGTGAGGGATAAAAAATGCTTCTCGCAATAAAAATATGTTGTTCTTATTCGTGAAATTCTGTTTGCAAACCGTTTCTTCTGCATAAAATGTTCTTGCAAAATAAACCGAACGGATTCAGGATGAAAAAAAATAGCCAAACATTTGCAAATTGCGGATTCTTTTTGTAACTTTGCATCTAATTTTCACATATACCAGTACGTATTATGACAAAGAAACTTGTTTGCATTGTAATGACGATGTTCGTTACTCTATCGGTCAATGCACAGTTACAACACTATATGGACTCCCTTTCCATCTGCAAGGCTCGTATAGATTCCTTGCAGCGATCGCTCGATTCTCTCAGAAGCAGCAAGGCTAATGGGAAGTTCTTTCGTCTGTTTGCTCCTATAACCTATTATCCTGATGTCGTTGAATATACGATGACAGGAAAACAGGGAAATGGTAATGCTTCAGATTTGGATAACACTATCAATAACGTGCTGATGCAGAACTATCTGAAGCATCCAGAACTTATTGAGACAACGGCTTGTAAATTGCATAAGGTTGCATCTTCTGCAGAATCCACTCTTACGGCTCCTGTTCAGAGAAAGGTAGAGGTGGCTCAGGAAGAGACTCCTGCAAATGAGGTGGCTTTGCCGTCAGATTCGCCTGTAAGACTTGAGATCTTCAAGCCTAATTTCTGGAAGTTCTCTGGCGACTATAACCTGCAGTTTATGCAGAACCATTTCTCAAAGAACTGGTATAAGAGTGGTGATGATAACCTCTCGGCAGTTGCCAATGTGATTTTGCGATACAACTATAACAATCAGCAGAAGATAAAGTTTGACAATCAGCTTGAGATGAAGGTGGGTATTCAGAATTCTCCTTCAGACACCATTCATACGTTCAAGACTACTTCCGACCTTCTGCGTTATACCGGAAAACTCGGTTTGCAGGCAACGAAGAAATGGTACTATACATTCCAAGTTCTTGCCACATCTCAGTTTGTAAGAGGTTATAAGAGTAATGATCCTACTGTCTATTCTGATTTCTTCTCTCCTTTCGAGTTGAACTTCTCTGTCGGTATGGATTATAACATAGATGCTTTCAAAAAGAAGCTTGTAGGTTCTCTCCATATAGCTCCTTTGGCTCATAACTTCAAGCATGTGTCTCGTCTGGATCTTGCTACTCGTTATGGTCTTCCTGAAGGGCATCATGGTATGAACGACTGGGGTTCTCAGTTTACTGCCAATATCACTTGGACGCCTACCGACAAGATAAAGTGGGGCACTCGTCTCTATGCTTATACCACATATTCAAGAGCTGTGGTGGAGTGGGAGAATACCTTCTCATTTGCCTTCAGCAGATACATCTCTGCTCAGGTGTTCCTCTATCCTCGCTTTGACGATGGTGTTCAGAAGATGGAGAACCACAGCTATTGGCAGTTTAAGGAGTATCTGTCGTTGGGATTCTCTTACTCTATGTAAGGCTCAAGCCCCTCACCCGTCACTTTGTGACACCCTCTGACACATACTCCGATGTTATCAACATCGGACTTCCCCAAGGGGCGAGGGGAAAGTTAGTATTTAACCCTTAGCAATCCTTCACAAGCGATAAAAAGTAATGTTTTCCTCGCCCCTTGGGGAGAGGATGCCCGTAGGGCAGGTGAGGGGCTGTTGTTTAGTTCTTTTTATTATGCAAAACCCAGAGCTTGATTTAGCTTGGAATATCATAGCTAATACGGATACGCATCTGTTTCTGACAGGAAAGGCAGGAACAGGTAAGACGACTTTCCTTCGTGAGTTGCGAAGGAAAGTGCCTAAGCGTATGATTGTGGTGGCTCCAACGGGTATTGCTGCTATTAATGCCGAGGGCGTTACTATACATTCCTTCTTCCAGTTGCCTTTCGGTCCTCAGATTCCTGGTACTCAATATGGTAACAACAAGCGATATGCTTTCCGCAGACAAAAGCTGAGGCTTATCCGCTCTGTTGATCTCGTGGTTATTGATGAGATTTCGATGGTAAGGGCAGATTTGCTTGATGCCATAGATTCTGTATTGAGACAATATCGCGACAAGAACCGTGCCTTTGGCGGGGTGCAGATGTTGATGATTGGAGATATGCAACAGTTGGCTCCTGTTGCTCGTGAAGAAGAATGGGCTATGCTTCGCCCTTACTATGATACTCCTTATTTCTTCTCAAGTAAGGCACTTCAACAGACGGATTTCGTTACTGTTGAGCTTCAGCATGTGTATCGTCAGAGTGATCCTTTGTTTGTGAACCTTCTTAATAAGGTGCGTACAAATACTGCCGATGCAGAAACTTTAAAAACGCTCAACCAGAGGTTTATTGAAGGATTTAATCCTCCGAAACAGGAGGGCTACATAAGACTTGTAACGCATAATGTGCAGGCTGACAATATCAATCAGAAGGAACTTGATGCGCTTTCAACTCCTGCCTATCATTATGATGCAACTATCTGGAAGGATTTCCCAGAGCTGTCATTTCCTACGGAGAAGACTCTCACCTTGAAACTTGGTGCTCAGGTGATGTTCATAAAGAACGACTCTTCTGCCGATAAGAAATACTATAATGGTATGATTGGTGAGGTCGTGGATATTGACGATGACCACATACAGGTGCGCCCTTCTGGTCAGTCGGGTGTTATTGATGTTACTCCAGAGGAGTGGCAGAATATGAAATATGAGCTTGACGAGAAGACAAAGGAAATCCACGAAACAGTTGTCGGTACTTTTACCCAATACCCTTTGAAAACGGCTTGGGCAATAACCGTACATAAATCGCAAGGACTTACCTTCGAACATGCAATTATTGATGTTCAGCATAGCTTTGCGCATGGTCAGACATACGTTGCTCTCTCTCGTTGCAAGTCTTTGGAGGGAATGGTTCTTGCTGCTCCTATTCCTCAATATTCTATCATAAATGATAAGACAGTAGAGACGTTTCAGGAAGATCCAAGGCATAAGTCGCCTGATGAGCAGAAACTTGATCAGATGCAGAGGCATTATCTGCTGAGAACTATCGAGGATTTGTTCTCTTTTGCCCAGATAAGATTTGGGTATGGCGATCTTGTCCGCCTTATGCGTGAACATTTCTATTCATCTGCAAACAAGCAATATAATGCGTGGGTAGAGTCTTCTGAAACCTTTAAGCAGAAGGTGGATGATGTGGCTGCAAAGTTCCATAATCAGTATCAGAATATTGTTCTAACAGAGGTTGACTATCAGAACTCGGAATTGCTTCAGGAACGTTTGAGAAAAGGTGCTGATTATTTCGAGCAACAGTTATGCGATACCTTCAGGCTTCTTACAAAGACAAGTCTTGAAACTAACAACAAGGCTGTCAAGGAGCGTGTGGATAATCTTACCCAGAACTTCAACGATCTTGTAAAGTTCAAGATACAGCTACTTCATTATGTGGCTCATAATGGGCTTAAGCTTCAGCCTTTCCTTCAGGCAAAGGCTAAGATCTCCCTTTCGCTTGATGAAGATGAGAAGGGAGCAAAGAATAAAGAGGAAAGGGTAAAGAAGGAGCAGAAAGAGAAGAAGCCAAAGGTGACGATGGATATGAAGCAGGAAAAGGCTCTCGTGATGTATCTTGACGGTAAACTCGTGGAGGATATTGCCAAGGAGATGGGAGTGGTGGAGAGTACTGTATATAGTTATCTGTTGCCTTCGGTATTAAATGGTAAACTCCCGTTGAATCATCTCTTTGAGCAGAAAAAGATAGATGTGGTTAATACCTATCTTAAGGTAAATCCTTCGGCAACAGCCAAGGAGGTTGTTGAGGCCTTAGGGCGTGATGAATATGGATACGGCATAGTGAAATGCTGTATGGCGGTAAAGGGGAGGTTGAACAATTAACAATTAATAATTAACAATTAACATAACGTGAGTTCGACGAATTGCCTATATGGCAAACAGCAAGCTGTTTTTAACTGA
>CAMKEM010000138.1 GCA_946411565.1 uncultured Prevotellaceae bacterium
GAGCCGCAGCCTCGTTACCATCACAGGTGATAAATTTCTTTTCTTTAGCCATTTTTTGATAAATATTAAAATGAATAATTTATTTGTTTAGTATAAAAATCCTAAGAGCCATAAAGGTATCTGATTGTCCTTACCAACTTCTGTGTTATATCGGGCATAGACAGTGTCAGGTGCGTACCTTAATTTATAATGTATATCAGCATCACATATTCGGAACTTAATTTTCTCGTCAACAATATAGATAGAGTCGCGTGGTCCTTGATTGACTTTGTGGTCTTTCCATAACGAGTTGACAAAGAAAGTCTCCATAGCCGTCTGTTTCTCAACATGGATAGGGTAGATGGCATATAGGAGATTCGAATTATGTAGCATTACTTTGGAGGGTTTCTTGGGGAACTCCTGTCCAACGGGATATATCATATTAAGTAAGCGTGCATCTGTTAGGTATTTGATATAATTCATGACCGTTGCACGACTTGTTTCAATATCACTTGCAAGTTTACTGATATTTGGTGCCAAGGGACCTTGCTCAGCTAACTCATAAAACAGTTTTTTTATTTTGGAGAGATACTTCAACTCAATCTGTTTGATGAGCAGTATGTCAACCTCAGTCATCATGTTCATTGTCTTCAGCAGGTTCTCACTATAGTTACGGTGTTCCTGGAAGAAAGGATAGAATCCATGATGGATATAGTCCTGAAAATATTTATTAGGTGAAACTTTCGGCAGAATCTGCTTGATAATATGTTCATGATTGTGCAGAATCTCATCAAGTGTATAGGGTTGAAAATTGTTTCCCGTCATCAAATTTATGAACTCACGGAACGAGAAACCACGCAGGTTGTAGCTTTTCACGATACCATTGAGTTCCGGATTCTCTTCTTTTAGGCGCATTACGCTTGAGCCAGTAAAGACAATTTTTAATCCAGGGTGCTCGTCGTAGCAGCGGCGTAGCTCTTTCGACCAATCTGTCTGTTTGAAAACCTGATCAATCAGTAGCACTCTTCCTCCCATGTGGTAGAATTCTCCAGCAAAGTCAGCAATACCGCGTCCTTGGAAATAGAAATTGTTCATATTGATATAGAGGCACTGCTTGTCGCGTATATCAAAGTGCTCTTTAGCATATTGAAGCAGGAAAGTAGTCTTTCCTACGCCACGTGTACCCTTAATACCGATAAGTCTGTCGCTCCAATTAATCTCATCCATCAAGGTGCGACGAACTGGAGCATTGACATGCTCTACGAGGTAACGATGCGTACGAAAAAAAGCTTCCATCAATTAGATTTGTTTTAAAACAGATGCAAAGATAATACATTTCCTGCAAATTGCAAAGCAGAGATTGCAAAATCTTGTGAAAAAGCATTATTTTTGTTCTATCTAAATAAGAAAAGGAGCCTTAGTAGCTCCTTTCCTTAGAATTTATATCCGATATCAAACATGAACCAGCGACCTTTCTGAGGGATGGGTCCTGTGTTCAGACCGCTCTGCTTGTAGCTCTTGTTGAACAGGTTCTTCACGTCAGCGGAGATGGTCAGCTTTCCAAACTTACAGGTAGCACCGAGGTCGAAGAGAACACGGGGACTGAAATCGTGGGTGACATTGACTTTTTGATATGCCTCATACATTGCCATCTCAGCTTGGTTCATTAACTTTTCGTTTTCCGGAGTTGGATTTATCATCCACTGTTTATACATTTCTCCGTAATGATTCACTGCTGAATTGTAAAGCGCGTATCCAATTGCATCTGTCGTCCAGGACTTCTGACTGCTGTAATAGTCGATGTGCCCATGCACATTAAGCCATTTGGTTGCCTGCCAAGCCAATACCGTACTGACCGAGAGCTTGGGTGTGCAGAAGGCAAAATTGAACTCTGTGTTATTAATAGACGATTTCTTGACATCCTGCCAAGCGGCACTGAGGTTCGCCGTGAAGTTGCTATACTTGTATTTGGCGGAGAGTTCTACTCCATAGATATCACTGCTACCGGAGTTCTCGTGCTCAATGATGTTCATATAGATGATGTTTCTGGCACGGTTATAGAATCCATTGATCTCAAAGTCGAGCCCAGGCAGCCACTGGTTGGCACCGAGGGTGAGCTGATAGGAATGAAGTGCTTCTGGATCGAGCTCGGTAGCAAGGTCTTTGTATCCTGCAAAGGTGGCGAGGAAGAGGTTTATCTTGCGATACATGTATGGTGCATCAATAAACGACTTGGAGTAGCTGAGTTTGACGTTCCACTTCGGCTGAACAAAGATGAGCGCCACACGAGGTGAGAACTCGCGAATCTTCGTGTCGTTATAGCGGTTCTTATAGTCGAAGCGCAGACCAGCGTTGAGGATGAGCGGTCCCCAATGGTGTTTCAGCTGTACGTAGCTGTTGATATTGCTCTCATGTCCCTTGCCGAGTATTGGAATGCTGTCGTTACTCGTAGCTTGTTTATCGAAGTTATAGCCAAACATGTATTGTACGTCGTCGAGTTGGAAGTAGCTGTATTCGGCACCGAAAGAGAGATTACCCTTGTGATGTTTACTGTTTATGTAACTCCAGTCCCCCTGAATCTTACCACCAATGGTATGCTCCTGCCCGTTGAGATAACGCGAAAGACCGCCATCGCTGTTGATGAGTGTTTCTTTCAAGTCATCTGGAATAGGCAGTGACGGAATGATAGACGCTGCTGGATAGTCAGAGATGACCTGATAGTGTGTCAAGTCACTGTTGTCGTAGGTGACCGTTCCTTTCAGGTAAACGTTGCCCAACTGTTGTCCGTAATTAAGTTCACCATGGTGGGAGAGAGTGGCGAAACTGGGTTTGATGCTATTGAATGACCGGTATTTGTCGTAGTCATAAGGCGTGAACAGGAGATTGAGTGTCATGGGCGAGATGATCTGCGAGAACTGAGCGTTGTAAAGGAAACTCAGGTTCTTGTATTTCAGCTGTGCACCGACATCGTAGGATGGTTTGGGTCCAATACCACCAACAAGCGCATTTCCACCTTCCCGCTTAAGACCAGTTTCCTCATCCGGTACATAGATTTTCTGACCTTTTGCCTTATAGAGGCCTCCCCAGATGAGCAGGTCGAGATCGAAATAGCGTTTACCCAGCATCATGGATGCTTTCAACTGTCCGTAGCTGCCCGCACCTGCATGTACCTCGATACCATCAATATCAGCACCCTGCCATGTGATGACGTTAACTACGGCTGTAAGCGACACACCACCGTAGAGTGATGAGGCAGGTCCGCGCAGCACCTCTATCTGCTTCACCTTGTCGAGTGAAATACTGAAGTCGGGGGCGGCGATATTGGTGGCATA
>CAMKEM010000139.1 GCA_946411565.1 uncultured Prevotellaceae bacterium
CTTAATATAAGTTATTGATTTTGAAGCGATTAAATATTAATTTAACGCACTATTGCTGTAAGATTGTAAGACTTTAATCGCAACTCAGCGGACAACTATTGGATTATTCGGAATATCTTCGTACCTTTGCACTCAGAAATCCTCCGCTGTGCCTCCGCTATGCCTCCGCTCTGGCTCTGCTATCTGAACGGGAGAAAGGCAGGGGAAGAGCAGAGGGAAATATGGGGTAACTTGGTAAAGCGATCACCTTAAAAAACAGAGTCCCTACCCTATTCCTTTGCATTCTTTTCATGATACTGACGCGTTTTCCATTCAAATAGTTGGAGATATGAAAAAATATGAGTAAATTTGCACGCTATTCTTTTTTCAATTGAAAATTGAAAGTTGAAAATTATTCGCTGAAGCTCATCAAGCTAAAGCAAGTGAAAGTTGTTCGCAAGGCAAACGAGCGAAACCCAAAATAAAAAACATAGAAAAGTGAAGATAGGATTCGACGCTAAGCGTTATTATCATAACCAGACAGGACTGGGCAATTATAGTCGCACCTTAGTAGGCGGCTTGCAGAAACTGTTCCCAGAACATGAGTACGTGCTTTATGATGAAGGCTCACTCACACGCACTTTCTCCCTGGGAAAGGAGGCGGCTAAGGATGGTTGTGACATATTTCATGGTCTTAGCAACGAATTGCCTTTCGACCTCTCGGCTGGCAAACGCCCTATGTCTATCGTAACTATTCACGATGTGGCTTGGCTTACCTTCCCCGATATGTATCATTGGGCAGACCGAAAGATATACAACTGGAAGTATGGCAGTTCTTGCAGAAGGGCTGATATGGTGCTGGCAATCTCTGAATCAACAAAGAGGGATGTGATTAGATTCTATGGCGTGAAGGAGGATAAGGTAAGGGTAATCTATCAGCCAGTTCAGGAGTATTACTACACTCCACTTGCAGACGAGATTTGCGACAAGCTCATTGCAGAGCACTTTGGAAAGCAGGGACTCCCACCTTTCATTCTCTATGTAGGTAGCATAAACTCACGAAAGAACCTACTCGGAGCACTTCAGGCATTGGCTTTGATTCCGAAGGAGAACCGTCCGCTACTGCTCATCGTGGGCAACGGAAGGGAATACAGAAAGGAGTGCGAGACTTTTATTGCCAAGAACTCGCTTGAGGCTTACACAAGGATTGAGACGAACATACACAACAACCAATTGCTTCAGGCTCTCTACACAAGGGCATTGCTCTTTATCTACCCTTCCTTCTATGAGGGTTTCGGATTGCCTGTGGTGGAGGCGGCTCTTCAGCAGACACCAGTAATAACGACAACCGTTTCTTCGCTCCCAGAAGCCGCAGGGCCTGATGCTTGTTTGATAGATCCACACGCCTCTGATGCAGCAGAACAGATGGCAAGGCATATAGACCGCCTTTGCAGTGATAGGGCATTGGCTCTTAGCATCGGGCAAAAGATGGAGGAATACGCAAGAAGGATGTTTACGCCAGAGGTGCTGACGAGGCAGGTAATGAACCTATATAAAGCCCCCTCCATCTCCCCGAGGGGAGAGCTTTTTAGATAGTATTTCTAATCATAAGAAATCACAAATGGAAAGCAATAAATCCATAAACGACAATACTATAAAACATCCTTCCCTTTGGGAAGGCTTGGTTAGGCTTCATCCTAAATATGGCGAGTTCCTTCGCTTCTGCATCGTTGGTGTGATCGCAACGGCGTTGGATGCAGGAATTTTTTACCTCGTCAGATTGTTTGCTTCCTATCAGATAGCACTCGTATCGGGATATTGCCTGAGCCTCATAGTTAACTATCTGCTCACGATATACTGGACGTTTAAGAAGAAGCCAACGACAGGTAATCTGGTGGGAGTAATAGCCGCCCACATGTTCAACCTCTTCGTAGTGAGAATGTCGCTGATGTGGCTTTTCGTAAACATGGCTGGTATTCCCGACCGCATTGCATATATCCCTACATTGCTGATAAGCATGGTGACAAACTTCCTTGTGGTAAGGTTCGCCGTAAACAAGACTGAAAAGAAATAGGTATAGCTTCAACGCATGAAGACAATCCAAATCAATCCACAATACGCACAAAACAATATGTTGAATTACTTCATCAACAATCTTCCTGATAGCTTTGTTGATGGAGGTGATATTCTATGGAATGGAAGAAACGCTATAAAGGCTTTTGATATTGGCAATACCGATAGCCTCAAACGGATTGTAGTTAAGAGATTCAAGCATCCTAATTTCATTCAGCAGATTGGCTACACGGTTAGGAAGCATAAAGCTCGCAAGGCTTTCGAGAATGGCATGGAACTGATATCCAGAGGTATTGACACCCCTACCCCTATTGCATTTGCGGAGTACAGAACCAACGGATTCATAAAAGAGGCATTCTATATCTGTGACGAACTGGTGGGATATACTGAGATTAGGCAAGATATAGAGAGGAGTGACTGGAACAGGGACGTGATAAAGGCTCTTGCCGTTTTCTTTTCCCAGTTGCATAAGGCAGGCATTCTGCATCACGATCTCAACAACACAAATATTCTTTATTCCCTAAAAGATGGGGAATATCATTTCATTGTTATTGACATAAACCGCGTAACGTTCTACGATTCAATACAGAGCATACCAATGCGAGAGAGGATTGAGAACATGACTCGCTTCACATCCAACTATGACCTATTCCTTCTCTTTGCGCAGGAATATGCCAAGGCTTGCCAGATTCCAGATTCTGAGGAATGGGTAAAGTCTGCCCTCAAACAGAAGAAACGCCATGACCGAAACTGGGACAGAAAGAAGTTCCTTCTGCATCCCAACAGATGGTTCAAGAAAAGATAAAAGGAGACTCCATGAGTCTCCTTTCTTTATACTTTCTACTTTAACGTCAATTCGATGAATTCGAAACAAACGCATCTCCGATGCTGAACTGACAATAATTACCAA
>CAMKEM010000140.1 GCA_946411565.1 uncultured Prevotellaceae bacterium
GGCTACCAGCCTAAGGCTGCTTAGCCTATTATTAATTTTTTAACGAAGTATTGATTCATAGAACTCACGTTTATTAATTTGGTGTAATACCCTTGCGATGAAAAAATAAAAAAGTTTTTAGAGGGGGTATTACACCTTTTGTTGTTATGTGTAATATTTTTGTTGATTATCAGCGCGTTAGATGCGGTGTAATACCCTTGAAAGTATTACACCATTTTTGGGGATTTGATGTAATAGTGGTGTAATACTTTCGGGGGTATTACACCAGGTTAAACGAATTGATACACAGTAATTTAATATGCTTAAAACTGCAAAGGTGTAATACTCGACGTTGAAAACTTTTTTCAAAAAGTGTTACACCAACTATTACACCAGTATTACACAAAAAAAGTTTTACTTTATGCCGAAATACGTACCGAACGGCGATATCAACAAGTTAGCATTTTAAGTCAAGAAATGACGGGTTTTTTCCCTGAAAATATTTTGCAAAAACATTTGGAAGTTTCAGGATTTTTATCTACTTTTGCATCTCGGTTCCTATGAGCCAAAACCTCAATATCGACTGCCTGACAACAGATGCCATCGAGTTGGGGAGAGAGTTAAAATACAATATTATTTACTTTTTAATTTTTTTATTTTAAACTTAAAAACCTATGGGAAAACTTTCTCTTGCAGAACAGGTACGTCTCATTGAAGACTTCCTGAGTGAAAACTTCGCCTTCAGACATAATGAGGTGGGCGATACTTTTGAGTACAAGGTGCTTAAACCTGAAATGGGTGAGGCTCCTGCAAACATTGATTATGAGCCACTTACTGACGAGGCTCTTAACTCCATAATCCTTGAGGCCATGAAAGCGGGCATCGAGGGTAAGGTGACTGATATCATTAAGCGCATCATCTGCTCAAAGTCCACGGAGGCATACAATCCGTTTGTTGCGTATCTCAACGGACTTCCGAAATGGGATGGTGTAGATCGTGTTGCCGAGCTTATTCATCGCATTCCTGGCATTAACGATGAAAAGGAGGAGTTCACGCGCTGTTGGTTCAGATCTATGGTAGCGCATTGGTATGGGCTTGACAGGATTTTCGGCAATCAGCTCGTGCTTCTTTTCATTGGAAATCAAGGCTGTGGAAAGGGTTCTTTCATCAAGAATCTGCTTCCTGAACATCTTCAGAAGTACTATCTTGATCATATCAACCTCACGAACAAGCATGATACGGATATGGCTCTTGCTAACTGCGGTCTTGTGAACTTTGACGAATTTGACAGATATACGGACAGGCAGCAGGCAACCTTGAAGTATATCATAACCAAGGCTGAGGTCAATGCGCGTAAGATTTATGGGAAGAATATCACTCTGCGCCCTCGTATGGCTTCATTCGTGGCTACTACGAATGTGGTTCGTCCGCTTAAGGACAAGACAGGAACTCGCCGTTTCGTGGTTCTTCATATTCCTTCTGGAACTATCATTCCTAATCTTCCAACCGACTATGACCAGCTTTATGCCCAGATAAAGCATGAGGTATGTGAAGAGAAGAAGACCTATTGGCTCACCCAAGAAGAGAACGAGCGACTTCAGGTTCTCAATCAGGATTACTGTGCCGTAGATGACTTCACGGCTATGATCAGCACTTGCTTCCGTAAGCCAAAGGAGGACGAGCAGGGATGTCAGATGACAAGTCTGGAGATTCTTGCAGCCGTACAACAAAGGTATCCAGAAGTGGAGTTGACTCGCAGGAATCAGTCGCTTCTTGGCATCAATCTCTCGTCAATGGGTATTACGAATCGCCGAAACAAGAACGGAAAGGTATATGAAGTGGTACAGATAGCAGCATAGGGATAAAAATATGAGATAAGTGCTGTATCGGCACTTATCTTATATTTTAAAGATTATTGTAACGTGAATTCGATGAATTAATGCTACAAAGAATGGCAGTCCAGTATTTCCTTCAGAGTGCGATAGTCTTCAAGGACATTCCAGATGGCATCTTCGGAAAGGACACCTCGTTTCAGGGTATTGGGTAGCCTCCCTTGCTCATCGTCTGCAAGATATTGTTTCCACGTATCACTACCATAGTAGGTGTCAAGCTCATGGAGAGCCTCTTGCACAGACTCGTACTCATCGAGAGCTTCGTTCAACACTCTCAACGCATGATTCACTCGCTCCAGATTCTGCTCCATTCGTTCTATTCGCTCTATCTGTTTCATGTATATTCCTTTGCTGCCTAATGTGATTATAATTCGACTATTACAGGCTACAAAGTTATAAAATTCTCTCGTATAACCTCGATAAATACGATGTTTTTTTATTGTATTAGCGGCTTTTACCTCTAAAGTACAACACGATTGTTCCTAAAAAAATAGCAGAGCCCCTAACGGAGACTCTGCTTTATGTCTTCTAATAAGTCTTCACCGGCTTCTAGTCCGATGCTGAGACGAACGGTGGTGTCGGGGACTGACATCTCTGCACATTGCTCGGGAGTGAAGAGACCGAAGATGGTGGAGGCTGGGTGGATGGCTAACGACTTGCGGTCGAAGAGGTTGGTTGCCCTGCGGATTATCTGTAGTTTGTCGATAAACGCAAAGGCGGATTCCTTGTCGGCGAGGTCGATGGTGAAAACGGCACCTGGCAGAGGACCGAACTGTGCCTTTGACAACTCATAGAAAGGGTTGTCCTCCAAACCTGTATAGTTCACGCGCTTTATCTCGG